>PWLI01000159.1 GCA_003559415.1 Clostridiales bacterium
CCCGCTCGGCCTCGCGAATTTTTTGAATTACCACCTGCTTGGCTGCCTGGGCGGCGATACGTCCAAAATCCTTGGGTGTGACTTCAATCTCTGCCACATCGCCGGGTTGGTAGGAAGGATTTATCTTCTTTGCCTCATCCAGCAAAAGCTCCTCTTGAGGGTTGTCCAGTTCTTCCACCACCATTTTTTGTGAAAAAACCCGGAATTGCCCGGTTTCCCGATCAATTTCAACCCGGACATTTTGGGCAGAAGAGAAGTTTTTCTTATAGGCAGACACCAGGGCGGCTTCAACTGCATCAAACAGCAGTTCCTTGGAAATGCCCCTGTCCTTCTCAAGTTGTTCCAGCGCCAGCAGAAATTCTCCTACATCCATGAAATTACCCCCTTACATTTCAAAAACCAAGTTTGCTTTTTTTATGTCTTCCAGGGGGAACCCCACTTCTCCCTGGGGTGTGTCCAGCATCACTCTGCCGTTGTCATAACCGCCAATTACACCGGAAAACACAGTATTTCCGTCACGGGCGGCCCAAAGTACAAGTTTGGCTTTGCGTCCGGCAAAGCGTTGAAAGTGTTCCGGGGTTGTCAGGGGGCGCTCCACCCCTGCAGAAGAAACTTCCAAGACATAGGGACCTTTCAGGGAGGGAGTTTGATCTAAAATGTCGCCCAATTGCCGGTTGATTTCGCTCAATTTCTCCACATCCACACCCTGGAGGTGGTCAACCTTGACCGACACATGAGTCCTTCCCCTGCTGGTGCCCAGTCGGACTTCCACCACTTCCAATTCCGGATCCAATTGCTCTATATCGGAAGCTATCCGAGCCTTTAGTTCATCATTCACCTTAGCACCCCCCGGTAAGAATAAAGAGTGGGCAACCCACTCCTTCCGTCAGCAAATTATACCACGTAGCCAGAAAAAAGCGCAACTATCCGCCTTCTTCGAACTTAATGGAATATACGCCTTCAATTTCTGCCAACTGGTTAACTGCCTGATGGACTTCCATTTTCGGTGGCATTTTTACGCCGATTTCCAGTTTGGCCCGGCTGTTGCCCTGGCCGGTTATCTGAATTGTAACGATGGAAATGTCCAGGTTTCCCAGCAAGGAAGCGACTGTGCCCAGTTGTCCGGGGCGGTCGGAAAGCTCCATCTCCAGGACATGGTAATGGCTTTGCAGTATTTTCTTCTCCAGCCGGGAAAAAAACAGCAGTACAAGCAACATCAAGCCTGTGGCAATTAAGGCTCCCAGGTAATACCCGGCACCTGAGGCCATGCCGATGCCGGCAACTGTCCACAAGCTGGCCGCTGTGGTAAGGCCCTTGATGTTGGCCCCCTCCCGCAGAATAGTTCCCGCGCCCAAAAAACCAATGCCGCTGACTATCTGGGCGGCTATCCTGCCTGGATCACCGCCGGTGATTCCATAAACCGAAACCAGGGTAAACAGCGCTGCACCAACCGAAACAAGGATATGTGTCCTGAAACCGGCTGGCCGGTTATGGACCTCCCGCTCCAGGCCAATCAGGCTGCCCAGCACCATGGCAAGGACGAGACGAAGTATGATAATTTCCACAGACACTGTCCTGCCCCCTTTCAGTTACGCAAAAGGTATGTCAGTATCTCCCAATACATCTTAAGCCGGGCTGCAACGCCACGCCAGAAACCCAGTTTTTCTTCCTTCATGACATGGCTTAAGTCCTGCAGCTCAACAACTTCATAGGGTATGTCGTTTTCCTCAAGAAATCTTGTCAACGCCAGTTCCACGCCAAAACGGGCTATGTCCAGGTTTTCCATGCGTTGGAAATAATCAGCCCTGACAACCCTTTGCCCGCTCAAGTAAGGCGCCACCTTTTGTGCAATATCGGTGGTGGCCCTGCCTTTTTTGAATACCCCCAGGGTCATGTCGGTGCGTCCGCTGAGTATTGGTTCCACCATCTTTTCCACATGATTTGCATTGAGGCCGATGAGGTCGGCATCGAGAAAAATTATATACTGGGCTTCCGTTTGCTTTATGCCCGCCATCATGGCGCCGCCCTTGCCCACATTTTCCGGCAGATTGACAACCAGTGCCCCGGAATTTGCCGCCACTGTTGCTGTTTTGTCCTCTGAACCGTCACTGACCACAACAACTTGCTGAATATACGGTGATGCCTTGAGTACGCTGACAACCTGAGCGATGGTTTTTTCTTCATTATAAGCCGGAATTACTGCCGCAAATTTCATCAGGGCTCCCTCCCGGCATCTCTGACTTGCTGCTCCACCGCCTGAAAAAGAGCGTCAGGCAGCTGAGCGTTGTCCATTGTGGCTGCAACTTTTCCTTTGCGGAAAAGAACCCCTCTTTCTTTGCCGAAGGCAATGCCCAGGTCTGCATGGGCAGCCTCTCCCGGTCCATTGACAGGGCAACCCATCACTGCCACCGACAGGCTGATGTCCATGCCGGCCAACCGGGTCTGCAGCTCTTCCGCCACGGCAGCCACATCGACCTGTGCCCGGCCACAGGTGGGGCAACTGATAATTTCGATGCCCTGTCTGAGATTCAGGGCCTGAAGTATATCCTGAGCCACCGGGATTTCAGCTTCCGGCGGGCCGGTGACAGAAACCCTAATGGTGTCGCCAATGCCCTCCAGCAACAGCGATCCTATGCCCATGGCAGATTTTATCGTGCTGGAGTGCAAGGTGCCCGCCTCCGTCACACCCAGGTGCAATGGATAATCTGTCCGGGCAGCGAAAGCCCTGTTGGCGGCATAGGTTTCCAGCACCGAAGAAGACTTCAGCGATACGATTATGTCGCCACACCCGCTGTCTTCCACCTGGGCGCAGTAATGCAGGGCGCTGCTCACCAGCGCTTCAACTCTGTCCATGTGCCGGTAGCGGCGGTGAATTGAACCGGAATTGACACCAATGCGAATGGGGATCCGGGCTTGGGCAGCTGCCACAGCCACTTGGGCGGCTGCTTTTTCCGTTGCCATGGTGCCGGGATTGATGCGCAACTTGGATACACCGGCTTCCAATGCCGCCAGCGCCAAAACATGGTCGTAATGAATGTCGGCCACCACGGGAAGGGGGCTGTGGGCACAGATTTCCTTCAAGCCGGGCAAAGCGTCTTTATCGGGCACCGCAACCCTTATCAACTGGCAGCCCAGTTTGTACAGGTTATCAATCTGAGCCAGGGTGGCGCTGACATCTGAGGTGTCAGTATTTGTCATGGACTGAATAGCCACCGGAAAGCCGCCGCCCAGGGTGATGTTGCCCACAGTAACCTGCCGGGAGATGCGCCGCTTGATCTCCATGGCTATCTGACCAAAAAGCGCACTATGTCGCGGTACATTACAAACACCATAAGGGAAATCAACAGGGCAAAACCCACGAGATGTACCAGGTTCTCCTTTTGGGGGTCCAGCGGTTTTTTCCGCACCAGCTCAATGCCCAGAAAGACCAGCTTGCTGCCGTCCAAAGCAGGGATGGGCAACAGGTTGAGCAGGCCCAGGTTTACACTTATCAGGGCAGCCAGTGACAGCACGTTGACCAGGCCGGCCCGGGCAGCTTCACCGACAAAGTAGATAATCCCAATTGGACCGGTCAAATCGTCCGCAGGCAGTTGGCCGGTAACTATTTGGTAAAGACTTTGCAACACCAGGACCGTCATTTCGTAGGTTTGCCTGATTCCCTCCTGAATGCTGGCAAAAACACCCAGCCGGCGGGTTGCCGGGGCAACTCCTATCTGTGTGAATCCATCGTCGGTAACCCGGGGTGTAACGTTCAGTGTTATGATTTCCCCGTCCCGGTCAATCACCACGTTAAGTGGTTTGTCGCTGTAGTCGGCAACGGCTTGTTGCAGGTCAACCCAGGTTGACAGGGGCTGGGAATCTATCTCCAGCACCACATCCCCCGCCAGGAAGCCGGCCCCGTCGGCAGGACTGCCGGCCAAAACATCCCCAATCACCGGTTCATTCAAGGGCAGGCCCACAACCCCAAAAATTAACACAAACACAAGTATGGCAAAGAGAAAGTTCATAATAGGTCCCGAGGCGATGACCAACATTCGCTGCAGGGGTGTTTTGCTGCTGAAGCTGCCTTCGGGTTTTTCTTGCTGGTCACCCTCTTCTCCCAACATGCGCACATAGCCACCCAGCGGCAGCAAACGCACAGAGAAATTGGTGCCGCCGGCTTTAAACCCCGCAATGCGAGGGCCAAATCCGATGGCGAACTCTTCCACCTCGATGCCCACACGGCGGGCAGCCAAAAAGTGGCCCAGTTCATGGACCAGTATTATTACTCCAAATACCAACAGGGCAATTATGACAAACACCGTTACCACCTCAACCCTTCAATTGTCTGCTTGCCGCTTGTTTTGCCTGGTCAATAGCGGCCAATATATCGTCAAGTGTATTCTGCTGTTGCCGGGGAACTGACAGCAAAGTCTGTTCCACCACATCGGCAATCTGTAAAAACCCAACGTTGCCGGCCAAAAACCCAGCCACCGCCACATCATTGGCCACACTGAGCACTGTAGGGCTGTTTCCGCCCTGCTGGAGCGCCTGCCGCGCCAGTTTCAGGCATGGGAAAGTGACTTCATCGGGAGCTTCAAAACTCAATTGTGAAAGATTGGCCCAATTCAACCGCAACGAGTCCGGAGAAGGCCAACGCTCCGGCCAGGAAAGGGCATACTGTATTGGTGTCTCCATGGCAGGCACACCCAGTTGAGCCAGCACCGTTCCATCGACAAATTCCACCATGGAGTGGATGATGCTCTGGGGATGGATGATAACATCGATGTTATCCCCGGGGATATCGAAAAGCCAATGAGCCTCAATCAGCTCCAGCCCCTTGTTCATCAGGGTGGCAGAATCGACAGAAATTTTTTTTCCCATGGACCAGTTGGGGTGGGAAATTGCCTGCCGGGGAGTGACATCCACCAGCTCCTCCCGGCTGCGGCCCCGGAAGGGCCCGCCGGAAGCTGTCAAAACAATTTTCTTTACTTCGTCAATATTTTGACCGGCAAGACACTGAAAAATGGCTGAATGCTCACTGTCCACCGGCAGCAGCGTGACTTTTTTCTCTCTGCAAAGCCCGGTAACAATCTCTCCAGCCATAACCAACACTTCTTTGTTGGCCAATGCAATGTTGGATCTGGCTTCTATGGCACTGACCACCGGCACCAGGCCTGCATGGCCAACCATTGCCGCCACAACCAGGTCCAGCCTGTTGTCAACAAGCCAATTGTTCAGCTGATCACTGCCGGCAAGCACCTGCACCGGCAAATCAGCTGTTTTCTCTTTCAGTATGACAGCTGCCTGCTTATCGGTCAAGGCAGCAAAACGAGGCTTGTGCTCTCGCACCTGCCGCTCCATCAGTTGCCAGTTACGATGAGCTGCCAACAGCTCGATGCAATAACTGGCGTTATTTCTGGCCACCACTTCAAGGGTTTGACGGCCTATTGAACCGGTGGAACCCAAAACAGACAGCGTTTTCATAACTATAATACCATCCCAAAGAAAATATAGCTTATTGCAGCGGTGAACAGCAGGCTGTCGACCCGGTCATAAAACCCGCCATGGCCGGGCAGGCAGTTGCCCGAGTCCTTTACCCCCGCCCATCGCTTGACAGCCGATTCTGCAAGGTCACCAACCTGGCACATCACCGACCCGATTGCTCCCCATCCGGCAAAGAGCAGCACGCTGGAACTGAGCAGCCACCCGGCACCAACGCCAATGGCTATGCCTGTGAAAAACCCTCCCCAGGCGCCAGCCCAGGTTTTGTTGGGTGATATGGTCGGCGCCAGCTTGCGCTTGCCCCAAAGCATGCCGGCAAAGTACGCACCGGTGTCAGTCCCCCAAGTCAGAGCCAACACCAGCAAGGTAAGCAGGATGCCGTTTTCCATGTTGCGAATCAGCACCAGTCCAGCCAACAACACCGGAATGTAAAGCCCTCCCAGGCTGAGCGCCAGCGTACGCTCAACGCCCAGCAGTTGCCGAAGCAATACCATGCCCAGGGAAGTGACAATTATTATGTAGACCATGATATAGATTTCCCAGCCCAGCAGTCCAAAAAACACATTGAGGTAGCAGGGTATGGTTAAAGCAGTTGCAGAAACAATGGCTGTCTTCCGGCTAAAACCGTTTAGCACCAGGTATTCGTACAGGGCACACAGAGCTGCCACCCCCATGGCCAAGGCAATCCACAGCCCTCCGAAGTATACTGCAAGAAATACAACAGGTACCCCCACTGCCGCAGTCAAAATCCTCTGTAACATGTTACTCCTCCTGTTGCAAGCCACCATAACGGCGGCTTCTCTGTTGGTAATCTGCTATGGCTTGGTAAAGATGGATTTCATCAAAATCCGGCCACAGGACATCTGTGAAATACAGCTCAGAGTATGCCAGTTGCCACAGCAGGAAATTGCTGATTCGCAGCTCACCACTGGTGCGGATAAGCAGATCCGGCGCCGGCATATCACCGGTGAGCAGGAAACTGGCAAAAACATCCTTGTCAATATCTTCTTGCCGCAGATTGCCTGCTTCCAACTCTTGCCATATTTTTCGGGCTGCGAAAAGGATGTCATCCCGGCCGCCATAATTCAGGGCAAAATTCAAATACACACCATCATTGCCGGCTGTTTGCGCCATTCCGTCTTCTATTACTTCCCGGGTGTGGTCGGGCAGCCGGGAAATGTCGCCAACAATGCCCAGGCGAATGTTGTTTTCCATAAGTGTCTTGAGTTCCCTGTTGAGAAAGTAGCCGGGCAGGTCCATCAGGTAGCTGATTTCGCTGGACGGACGTTGCCAGTTTTCAGTGGAAAAGGCATAAAAAGTCATATACTTGACTTTTTTGAGCTCCCTGGCGCCATGAAGACAGCGCCGTATTGACTCGACACCCGCCCTGTGGCCTGCCACCCGGGGCAGGTTGCGTCTGCGGGCCCATCTGCCGTTCCCGTCCATAATCAGCGCAATGTGGCTGGGAATGTCACCATCAATCACAGAGGACAAGAGTTTCTTTTGCTTGGTGGTTTTAAACAGTCTCAGCATTGTCCATCCTCATTTCAAATAAAGCGCCCCTTGGGCCCGGGGCGCTCAGGCTACACTTCCATTATTTCCGCTTCTTTGGCCTGCAGGACTTCATCTACCTGCTTTACATGTTCATCTGTAATCTTCTGGATTTCGTCCTGGCCCCAACGCTCATCATCTTCGGGAATTTCCCCTTCTTTGCCAAGCTCTTTAATCATGTCATTGGCATCCCTGCGGATGTTGCGGATGGCCACTCGGCCTTCTTCGGCCTTTTTGCGCACCAGCCGCACCAATTCAGTTCGTCTTTCCTCGGTCAGCTGGGGAATGGCCAGACGGATCACAGTCCCATCGCTGGCAGGAGAAAGACCCAGATCAGATTTCAAAATCGCTTTCTCCACATCTCCGATAACTGACTTGTCCCAGGGTTGCACCACCAACAGGCGGGGCTCAGGAGCAGACACCGTTGCCATTTGCTTTAGAGGTGTTATGGTTCCATAGTACTCAACGGTAATCCTGTCCAACAGAGAGGGGTTGGCCCGTCCTGCCCGGACTGAATTCATGTCAGACTTCAATGCCGTTATGGCTTTTCCCATTCTTTCCTTGGATTCTGCAAAAATTTCCTCCAGCAATAGATTACCCCCTTATCAAAGTGCCAATATTTTTCCCGCACACAGCATCGACTATGTTTCCATCATCGCCCATGGAAAAGACAATAATGGGTATGCCGTTATCCATGCAAAGCGAGGCGGCAGTGGCGTCCATTACACCCAAACCAAGCTTGAGTACTTCCAGATAGGTAAGGTTGGTAAATCTTTTGGCATCAGCATCCACCAGTGGATCCCGGTCATAGACAGCATCCACATTGCCCTTGGCCATGAGAATTACATCAGCCTCAATTTCAGCGGCCCGCAGGGCAGCAGTGGTGTCGGTGGAGAAATAGGGGTTGCCTGTTCCAGCGGCAAAAATTACAACCCGTCCCTTTTCCAGGTGGCGAAGGGCACGGCGCCGGATGTATGGTTCGGCAATTTGCCGCATCTCAATGGCAGTTTGCGTCCGGGTGATAACCCCAATGTTTTCCAGGGCATCCTGGAGGGCCAGACCGTTGATCACCGTTGCCAGCATTCCCATGTAATCCGCTGTCGCACGGTCCATGCCTTCTTTGCTGGCAGCAGCGCCCCGCCAGATATTGCCCCCTCCGACAACACAGGCCACTTCAACGCCCAGGTCCACGAGAGCTTTTATCTGGCTGGCAATGGTGTTGACGACTCCCGAGTCAATACCGCTGCCCCTGGTGCCTGCCAGAGCCTCTCCGCTAAGTTTCAGCACCGCCCGTTTGTACTTAACTTTCATCCCTCTACCTCCATCACAGAATTCGCTGTCCGCCGGTAAAATACCTTTTTTATGTCAGTTCTTCTGCAGTTTGGCCACCTCAGCAGCAAAGTCAGCTTCTTCCCTCTCAATCCCTTCTCCCCGCTCAAAGCGGACAAAGAAGCCGATCTTTATGCTGCCGCCCAGTTCTTTTCCCCTGGCGGCCAACAACTCTTTAACTGTCACATCGACATCGCGAACAAAGGGCTGTTCCAGAAGACAGGATTCCCGGAAATACTTTTCCAGGCGCCCTTTAACAACCTGTTGGGCAATCTCTGGCTTTTTGCCTTCATTTACCGCCTGATTGTAGAGCACCTCTTTTTCCCTGGCCACTGTTTCCTCAGTCATGTCTTCCCGGGAGAGGCAGACAGGGTTGGAAGCAGCTATATGCATTGCCAGATCATGGGCCAATTCCTCAACCTGGCCGCCTGCAGCCAACTCAGCGGTTTCACAATCCAGCTCGACCAACACGCCGATTTTACCCCCACCGTGGATGTATTGGTCTACAACACTTGTTTCGCCGGGATGGAAGTGGGCAAAACGACGGATAGACATGTTTTCGCCGAATTGGGCTATTTTACTTTTCAGTGCTTCGGCCATTGTTCCCTGATCGGAAGCAAATTGCTGTTGCAAAAGTTGGTCAACATCAGCCGGTTTGTTTTCAGCAATATGCCGGGCAATATCCTGGGCAAAGGCTTGAAAATCGTCTGTCTTGGCCACAAAATCTGTTTCGCAGTTGACCTCCACCAGCACTGCAGCGGTTCCATCATCAGTGATGAGGGCCGTGACAACGCCCTCGGCGGTTTGACGGCCAGCTTTTTTGGCAGCGGCGGCCAGGCCTTTTTCCCGCAAAATATTGACAGCTTTTTCCACGTCGCCACCGGTTTCTTCCAGCACCTTTTTGCAATCAAGAAATCCCGCTCCGGTAATGCGGCGCAACTCTTTGATTTTCTCTGCTGACATTTTCTTCCTCCTCACTGTTTGAAAAAAGGTAAGAGCAAAATTTCATTTACTCTTACCCCTCTTTTACTCATCAGATGATTCTTTATCCGTTTCTTCCGCCTCGGCTTGGTCATCTTCTTCGCCCTGACGGCCTTCCAACACTGCATCGGCCATCTTGGCCGACAAAAGATTCACTGCACGAATAGCATCATCATTGCCGGGGATGATATAGTCAATCTCATCGGGGTCACAGTTTGTGTCCACTATGGCAATTATCGGTATCCCCAGCTTGCGGGCTTCGGCCACAGCTATACGCTCTTTGCGCGGGTCAACGATGAAAATTGCATCGGGAAGTTTGGACATTTCCTTTATCCCGTGCAGGAATTTGTCGAGTTTTTCGCGCTCATGGTTCAACTTGATGACTTCTTTTTTGGGAAGAACGGAAAACGCACCATCTGCTTCCATCTTTTCCAGTTCCTTTAGACGCTGGACTCGACGGTTAATGGTGGCAAAATTGGTCAGCATCCCGCCCAGCCACCGCTGGTTGACGTAAAACATGCCACATCTCTGGGCTTCTTTTTCAATTGCTTCCTGGGCTTGCTTTTTGGTGCCGACAAACAAAAGTGTGCCGCCTTCAGCAATCAACTCCTTGACGAAGTTGTATGCCTCTTCCAGCTTGTGGACGGTCTTCTGGAGGTCAATTACATAAATCCCGTTTCGCTCGGTAAAGATGTAAGTGGCCATTTTGGGGTTCCACCGTCTTGTCTGGTGACCGAAATGAACGCCGGCTTCCAGAAGCTGCTTCATGGTTACCACTGACATACCTACACCTCCTCTCTGGTTTTTCCTCCACCCGGATCAGCTGCCGGATCCACCGTAATGGCACCGGAACCGACATCCCCGAATGTGTGTATTTGCACCAAAGAATTATAACAAAAAAAACTGCTCTTGACAATAACAAACCTTCGTCATCTTTTGACGAAGGTTTATCATAGAGTGGCCTGACTGTGAAGGGTTTTTATGTACAGCGTGCCGTCACTGCAATCCAGCTCCAGCGTTCGTCCCCAATTGCCGCCTACATCTTCGGCCACCAGTGGTATGCTGCTTTGTTTCAGACAATCCCGGGCCGACTGGATGTTTTTTGCCCCGATTACCAGCAGCTCCCGCTCCGAATCAGGAAACATCTGGGCGCCGCCAGCCAGTTTGGCTATGATATTCTCCCGCTCACATCCCCTGTCCAGCATTTGCTGAATCATTTCTGCCAGGGAAGTGTCAACATACTTGGCCGGATTACCTTCCCTGCCGGGACGGCTGCGGGGCAACATGGCATGAGCCATGCCCCCCACCCGGGCAAAAGGGTCGTACAGCACCACAGCGATACACGACCCCAACCCTGCAGAGCGAATTATCTGCGGTGAGGCGCCTACAGCCAGTTGGGCCATCCCAATTTGCAGAACATTATCTGTCATTATCCACAACTCCAAAAGTATCCAACAGGCGCTGGTCAACACCTTGGTCGGGTATAAAAAGAATCGAGCCGCTGTGTTTCTGTTCCTCAAAAAAGGTTGCCTGAATCAGCAGCGCCACATCAGAAGCCGGCCCCAGCTTGGTCATGGGGACACTGAGTACCGCCTCCACAATGTCGACAGCCAGGGTTGGCAACCCGGAAAGCATGCTTTTGCCGGTGAAATCCGCCAAAGCAGACAAATAGGCCCCTGACAGTATGTTCCCTATTTCATTCAGCGCAGACTCCTCCATGGGCGTCAGGGAAAAGAATTTTACCCGGCTGCCGGGAATGAGTGCGGAAAGCAATTCTTCCGCCGTTTTGCGATCGAAGAGAACCAACACGGTGCCGGGAAGATCGCCATGTACATCCAGGAAAATGCATGCCTTTACCTGTTCTGCTCCTCCCACCAACCGGGATACGGCAGAAAATGGCACAATGTCCACTTTGGGCACATTGATTGTTATTTTCTTGCCAATCAAACCCGCCAGGGCACTTGCGGCATTGCCTGTGCCAATCGTTCCTACCTCCGTCAGCAGATCCTTTTTTATAAAACTCAGTCTGGTGCTCATGGCCTAGTTCAGCTTTTCCAGCTGGTCGATTTGATCCAGCGTGAGAATTTTTTGCAAATCCAGGATAATTAAAAGACGGTTGCCCACCTTGGCCACACCTTGGATGAACTCCGCGTTAATACCGGAAATAATTGAGGGAGATGGCTCAATGTCCTCGGGTTCGATGGTTACCACATCATTGGCTGCATCGATTGTCATGCCCACAGAAAACCGCCCCAAATTGACAATCATTATCCTGTCAATCTCTTCATCCGGGGTTTCTGGCAGTGAAAGGCGTTTTTTCAAATCCATCACCGGTATCACGCTGCCGCGCAGATTGCAGACCCCTTTTACAAAATTGGGCGCGTGGGGCACCCGTGTCAGGGGCAGGGATTTTTCAATGGTTCTAACCTGGGTAATTTCTACACCATACAATTCATTGTCTAGCTGGAAGACTACGTACTGATTGGCCAAGCTTATCAACCTCCTTGATCTTTAGCGGAGCTAAAAGATTGTTTACATCAATAATCAAGACCACGCTGCCATCACCGAGGATGGTGGTTCCCAAAAAGTCACGGAACAATTCCTGGCCCCAGGCAACATTTTTAATAACGATTTCCTGCTGAGAAATCAGATCGTCAACCAGCAATCCCACTTGACGCTCGCCATGGCGGGCAACAACCATGCTCAGCTCTTCAGGAGGGGTATAATCTTCGACGCCCATTAGCTCTGCCAGGTAGACTATGGGCAGGACTTTCCCTCTCAGCATATAAATCCGCTGCTGGCCCACCATCTTAATCTCTTCGGGATAGATTATTTCTGTCTCCAGTATGTAGCTCACTGGAATGACAAACAAATCCTCAGAACATTGCACAAGCATGCCTTGTATAATCGCAAGAGTCAATGGCAGAGAAATCCTAAACAACGTGCCCTTGCCCAAAGTGCTGTTTACTTCCACCTCTCCACCCAGGTTTTCAATGGAGCTCTTGACCACATCCAGGCCCACGCCCCTACCCGACAGGTCGGTCACCTGGCCGGTGGTGGAAAATCCGGTGGAGAATATACAGTTCAGTATTGTCCGGCGATCCTGCTCATCGGCCGCAATCAGGCCTCGGGCCACCGCATGCCTCTTTACCAGCTCGGCATCAATGCCGGCGCCATCATCGGCAACTTCAATGATGACCCTGTTTCCGGTCTGGTATGCCTGGAGTTTAATCACACCGGTTTCCGGCTTTCCTGCCTGCTCCCGGCGGTCAGCCGGCTCGATGCCATGGTCAATGGCGTTACGCAACAGATGAACAAGGGGATCGGCTATGTCATCGATGATTGTCCGGTCCAGTTCAGTGGCAGCGCCAGATACTTCCAACGCAACTGACTTGCTCAGTGACCGGGCAGTGTCCCGAACCATGCGGGGGAAGCGGTTGAACACAGTTTCCAGCGGTATCATCCGCATTTGCATAACCGTTTCCTGCAAGTCCGCAGTCAAACGGTTTAGGTGTTCAACGCCTTCAGACATTTCGGGAACATCTGATGCCTGTTGCTGAATCGAAGTTTTATTGATAACCAACTCGCTGACCAGGTTTAGCAAGCGGTCAAGTTTTTCGGTGTCAATACGGATGGAAGGAGAATGTCTGGCAGTTGGACTTTCTGCCGCATTGGCCTGGGCATTGTGCTGTGGTTCAGCCTGTTGAACTTGCTGAACGGGTTCAACCTGCTCGACAGGTTCGGCAGAGTCGGCAGCTTCGGCAACTTGCTGCCCAGCATCAACTTCGTGGGAAACCGAGGGTGCTGGCCCTTTTCTGTCAATACTAAACTCTGCCACATCGCCATGGGTGGCAAGAAAATGCCGGATTGCGTTGGTCTTGTCGGTAACCATTGTGCATTCCATGTTATCCGCTGTCTGGGCGTCCACCATTTCAGCAACAGTGGGCACCACTTGCTGGACTTCACCATAGGTGCCTACCTGTTTGTAAATTGTCAACATGCGGGCTACTTTCAGCATACAGTCGGGATCCAAGGTAACGCGTATGCTGTACAGGGCAGGTTTTAACTCCTCTTCTTCGTCAAAACCATTGTCCTGGCGAAAACGACTGAGCACCGCCAAGCGCCGTGAATCCGTTTCCTTTGTCTCTCCCGTTGCAGACAGAGAGTTCAGCTGTTCTTCAATCTCATCAGCCAACTCAAAAAGAGCATTTATTACCTGTTCATCGACGATTGCCTTGCCATCCCGCACCCAGTCAAGGTAGTTTTCCGCCTCATGGGCAATCTGGCTTATTTTCTCATAGCCCATGGTGGCAGACATGCCCTTAATGGTATGAATCGCCCGAAAAACAGTGTTAATTGCATCCAGGTTGTCCGGATGCTGCTCCAACAGCAATAAATTTTCTGACATCAACTGGATGTTTTCTTTTGTCTCCTCAATAAATACCGGCAGATAGGTTTTTTGATCCATTGAACTCACCCCGCATTACTGCAGGGCCCGGCGCAAAGTATCAACCACCTTTTGGGGATTAAAAGGTTTGTTGATAAAATCCTTGGCGCCGCCCTGGATAGCTTCAACAACCATGGCTTGCTGACCCATGGCCGAACACATTACAATCCGGGCAGAGGGGTCCCTCTCCCGGATTTTGCGCAGAACCGTCACCCCATCCAAACCTGGCATGGTGATATCTAAAGTCACAAGGTCGGGACGCAGCTCCTCATACTTGGCAATTGCCTCCTGGCCATTGGCAGCTTCGCCAACAACCTCAAAGTTGTTTTTCTTGAGGATATCCCGGATCATCATGCGCATAAAAGCAGCGTCATCAACGACCAGCACTCGTTTTTTCCGCGAGTAATCCATACCCATCTCTCCCCACAACATTGGTGTTCTTCTTACTTTTCTTTCGACACCAAAGCGTTTATTCCTGCAAAAAACAAAGCCCTCACACGAGGGCTGGACTATCAGCGGTTCGTCACTCTTTCCAGCTCTGGCAACAATTGGGGATTGATAACACGGATAAATGTGCCTTTCATGCCCAAAGAGCGGGACTCAATCACAGCGGCGCTTTCAAATTTACGCAGGGCATTGACAATCACTGACCGGGTAATACCGACACGGTCAGCAATTTTACTGGCAACCAACACGCCTTCCCGGCCGCCCAATTCCTGGAAAATATGTTCAACAGCTTCCTGTTCTGAGTAGGAAAGGGTGTCCAAAGCCATTTTCACTACGGCAAGATCCCGGTCCCTGGCTTCTTGTTGGTAAACACGGTTGCGGAGCAGTTCCACTCCGACGATTGTGGCACAATACTCGCCTATCAGCAAATCCTCATCGGCAAAGGGGGTTTTCCGAACCATCATTAAGGTTCCCAGGCGCTCTGCTCCTGCCACAATGGGAATAATAGTGGTGCTGTTTTCCTGAAAAAGCCCCGAAGCCAGGTCGCCAGCTGCCTTGGTCATGTGGGGGTCGCTGACGTTGGACAAAATCCCGTCAGAGTCCAACAGCTCGTTGTTAAATTCCCTGGGGATGCTGTCTTCCGGCAGAACCGGACAGTCGGCGGTTTTGGCGGCAGCCAGAAAGTGGCCCTTGTAATCCACCAGCAGTACGCTTGCGTCAAGGGAATCACTAAAGATATAGGACAATTCGTCAAGGTTCAATGGCTGACCGGCCGAGCGAAGCATGTACTTGTTGATGCGGCGGGTCTTTTGAATCAAATCATGCATTTTTCATCCTCCTATAAATTTATCATGCTCTTGGGTGGTTTTTCTGGTACACAGACTTCAGGCGTTCCTTGGTTATGTGAGTATAAATCTGGGTTGTGGACAAGCTGGAATGCCCCAACAGCTCCTGCACAGAACGGAGATCTGCCCCGTTGTCCAACAAGTGGGTCGCCACTGAGTGTCGGATAACATGGGGAGAAACAGAAAAATCCATGGCCAGCATCCGGCAGTACTTGTCCATTATCCACCTTACTCCCCGGGCAGAAAGGGCATGCCCCCGGGCATTGAGCCAAAGCTCCCTGGCATTGTGCCGGTTGATGTCAGGACGCACATGCAAAAGATAGCGCTTCAACGCGTTGGCCGCAGTTTGATGTATTGGCACCACCCGTTGCTTGTTTCCCTTGCCCGTGACAATCAACTGCATGGACAATGGACGGAAATCATCAGGCCGCAGTCCCACAAGTTCGCTGACACGAATGCCGCTGGCATAGAGCACCTCCAACATGGCGCGGTCACGCATGCCCAGCGGAGTGTCATCGGGAAGCTTTAAAAGACTTTCCATTGCCTGGGGGTACAAGAAGCGCGGCAGTGGATTGCGAAAACGGGGGGAACTGACACCATTTGCCGGATTGACCGTCAGCACTTCGTTTAATACACAATACTTGTAAAAACTTCTCAGCGCTGCCAGTTTTCGGGCGATGGTGCGATTGGAGCAACCCCGGGCCTGCAAATCAGCCATAAAGAGGCGTATATCCTCCTTGGTGGCTGTCACAGGGTCCCGGGAAAGGTGTTGCTGAAACTCCAGCAGGTCCCTTTGGTATGCAGAAACGGTGTAGCCAGAAAAGTTATGTGTTTTCAGCCACTTAAAATATTCACTTAACATAGCTTCTTTTCGCACCCTTTTAAAGTTTACCAAATATTTCGCCAAGAATCAACAGTTTTCCCCAGGGTTTTTAGTGAATCGAAGCATTTTTTCCAGTGCGGCCCTGGCCTGTTCTGCCCTTCTCTCCCGTTTGGTGCTGCCGGCAACAGCGGGCAGCAGGCCAAAATTGGCATTCATAGGTTGAAAGTTGCGGTTGGGAGTAGCAACATACCGGGCAAGGGCGGCTGAAATTGTTCCTTCCGGCATGTCCAGTTCCCTGCCCTGGCTTGTTGCATGCAGGTCCAGGGCGGCAACAAGCCCGGAGCAGGTTGACTCCAAATACCCCTCCACTCCCGACAATTGTCCGGCGATGTAGAGGCCGGGCCGGTCTTTTACACGGTAATTACCGGAAAAAATCTTCGGTCCGTCCACATAAGTATTTCGATGCATCACGCCATAACGGGCGAATTCGGCTTTTGCCAAGCCGGGAATCAGGCGAAAAACCCGCTTCTGTTCCGGCCAGGTGAGGTTGGTCTGAAAGCCGACAATTCCCAACAGGTTGCCATGCACATCCTCTTTGCGCAGTTGAACAACGGCAAAGGGCTCAGTATCGGTACGGGGGTCTTGCAGCCCAACAGGACGCAAGGGGCCAAAGGCCAGGGTCAGATAACCCCGCCGGGCCAGCTCTTCCACCGGCAGGCAGGCTTCATAGTATATATCTTTCTCAAAGTGCCGCAACGCCACTTGTTTGGCGGCAGAGAGTTGGTGCCAAAATTCCCGATATTCTTCTTCTGTAAAAGGGCAGTTTAAGTAGTCAGCCTGCCCCTTGCCGTAGCGCGAAGCGGCAAACACGATGGAATAGTCGATGGTTTCTCCGTCAATTATCGGGGCAGCAGCATCATAGAAATAAAGAAAACCCCGGCCGGTGAGCTTTTCCAGGGCATGAGCAAGGCTGGCATCAGTCAAAGGCCCGGTGGCAATAATCGCCGGGCCCGGGGGGATTTGATCAACCCGTTTCCTGACCAGGATTATGTTGGGATGGTTGATGATTTTTTCCGTCACCAAAGCAGCAAACTTTTCTCGGTCGACGGCCAACGCCGAGCCGGCAGGCACCTGGGTCTTTTCTGCACATTCCAGCACCAGCGAACCCAGCTGCCGCAACTCTTGTTGCAAAACACCAGATGCTGTCAATTGTTCTTTGGAGCCCAATGAATTGCTGCACACCAACTCTGCCAGGCAATCTGAGTTGTGAGCAGGTGTCGTGGCATTAGGCCGCATCTCCCAAAGTTCAACCTGCCAACCGCGTTGGGCGGCTTGCCAGGCAGCTTCTGAGCCGGCCAGGCCGCCTCCCACTATGGTAAGTTTATTCATTTTCATCATCCCGGGGGACGCGGTGGCCGCACTGATCATTCAGGCAAACCAGGCTCTTTTTGTTCTCTATGGCCATTGCGCTGCCGCAAAGGGGACATTTGGTTGGCACCGGTTGTTTCCAGGAACGAAAGTCACAGTCGGGATAGCGGTTGCAACCATAGAAAACCCTGCCTTTTCGGCTGCGCAGAGCGACAATTTCTCCCTGGCACCTGGGGCACGGAACGCCCAGCGTTTTCTGAAACGGCTTGGTGTTTTTGCACTCGGGATAACCGGGGCAGGCGAGAAACCTGCCAAAACGGCCGTTTTTTACAACCATTTTCCGGCCACACAGTTCACAATCCACGTCTGTTTCTTCTTCGGCAATTTCCTGGGTCTCCATGTGATCTGCGGCATTGTCAACCGCTGTCTTGAAGTCGGTGTAAAACTCAGCCACGACCATCTTCCACTTGCTGTTTCCATCTTCTATCTCATCCAGTTGGCGCTCAAGTCCGGCGGTAAAGTCCACATCTATTATGTCGGGAAAAAAGGTTTTCAGTTGGTCATTGACCACAATCCCAAGCTCTGTGGGCAACAACTTCCCTGCTTCTTTTTCCACATATTCCCGTTGCAACAGCGTATCAATCGTCGGTGCATAGGTGCTGGGCCGGCCAATCCCCTTCTTCTCCATATCCTTGATCAGCAACGCTTCGTTGTAATGCGGGGGCGGCTTGGTAAAGTGCTGTTGGGGAGCAACAGAATCCACCGGAGTCTCACTGCCCTGGAGTTGGGCATTGATCATCTGTTTTTGGGAACCAGCACTGCCGTCGGCGATGGCCAGAAAACCGGGGAATACCAGGTGTTGCAGAGATGCTTTGCACTCATAGCGGCCACCGCTGAAGGTAAGGGCCTGCTGTTTGTACCGGGCAGCGGCCATCTGGCTGGCGACAAACCGTTGCCAAATCAGTTTGTAAAGCAAGTGTTGATCCCGGGAAAGATATTGTTTTATCTCATCGGGGTTCAGGTTAACATCGGTGGGGCGGACGGCCTCATGAGCCGCCTGGGCGCCCCGGCGGTTGCTGTACTGCCGGGGGGCGCTGGGCAGGTACTGCTTGCCGAAAGCAGAAGAAACATATTCCCGGGCTGCCTGCTGGGCCCCAGGGGATACAGAAACAGAATCGGTGCGCATATAGGTTATCAGGCCGGTGACACCGCGCTTGCCCACGGCGATTCCCTCGTACAGCTGTTGGGCAACCGTCATGGTTTTGCGGGAAGAAAAGCTGAGTTTGCGTCCTGCCTCCTGTTGCAATGTACTGGTGGTAAAAGGTGGCTGGGGGTTTTTGTTTCTTTGTTTTTCTTCAATGCTGGCCAGGCGAAAGTTTGCAGACTTGATTCCCTCTACCGCCTGACGGCTTTCTCCTTCTGTTTTAAGATTTACTTTTTTTCCGTCAATCCGGCTCAGCTTGGCTTCCACCTGGTGACTGTTGACAAGAAAAACCACTTCGATGGTCCAATACTCCCGGGGCATGTGTTGGTCGATTTCTTCTTTGCGCAGGCATATCATGTTCAGGGCGGCAGATTGCACTCTGCCGGCGCTGAGACCTTTGCGCACCTTGGCCCACAGCAATGGGCTGATTTTGTATCCCACCAGGCGATCCAACACCCGTCGGGCCTGTTGGGCATCCACCAGGTCCAGGTTTAATTGCCGGGGTTGAACAAAGGCATCTTTAACCGCTTGTTTTGTTATCTCGTTGAAAACAACCCGGCAACGTTCATCTTCCTCAATCCCAAAAGCCCGCATCAAATGCCAGGCGATTGCCTCGCCCTCCCGGTCGGGGTCGGTGGCCAGAAAAACACCATCGGCTTTTGCCGCCAGTTTTTTCAAGCTGGCCAGTGTCTTGCCCTTTCCCCGTATGGTTATGTACTTGACTTGGAAATTGTCATCCGGGTCCACTCCCAGCTGACTTTTGGGCAAATCTATGAGGTGGCCCATGGAAGAGGCTACCTTGTACTTCGCACCCAAAAACTTATTGATGGTCTTGGCTTTTGTGGGTGATTCAACAACAACCAAATACATTCTCAAACCTCCGTTCCTCCAGCACGGGCATACTTCTGGCCCGGCAGACGTAAGATTAAACCCTGCAATTCCAATGTTACCAAATGTCCCAACAGCACACTGCCGGGCAATCCGGTAAGATGGCTCAGTTCATCAAATGACACACCCTGCCCGTCAATTTTGCTGAGAATGTCCTGGGAAAGACCGCTTTGCCCACTGGATTCTGACTCTGGATTTACAGGGTCTGCGCCGCAATCCAGGATAATCTGATTCACATGCAGGGCA
>PWLI01000031.1 GCA_003559415.1 Clostridiales bacterium
AGGGGCTTTGGCTCCGACGTGATTATAGAACTTTGGCACCGGTTGCAGTCCCTTGACATCCATCAGCAAAAGGATTAAAATTGTGTTGTAATTACCGTATTCAGCCCTTACGGCTTTGATATATTGAAGGATAAAAGTGGGGAATTTCTGTCCTGTATATATTATAAGCCAGAGGGTTCTGGCTTATTTTTATTTCTGATTGGAGGTGGAAAAGATTACACTGCTACAGACGATTTTGTTAGTTGTTGGTGCCTCTCTGATTGCACTATTTATTGGTTACTTAATCAGAAAGCACATTGCAGAAGCCAAGATAACTTCTGCCGAGGAAGCGGCAAAGAAAATCCTTGCTGATTCCATAAAAGAAGCTGATGCCAAAAAGCGGGAAGTGCTGCTGGAAGCCAAAGAAGAGGTTCACAGAATGCGGGCCGACCTGGACAACGAGCTCAGGGAACGCCGTCAGGAACAACAGCGAATCGACAAACGACTAATTCAAAAAGAAGAATCCCTTGACCGCAAGTTGGAAAACTGTGAGAAGCGGGAAGAATCGCTGCAGCAAAAAGAAAATCATTTGCGCAAACAGGAAGAAAAGGCTGAGGAATTGCATCAAAAACAGCTGGTGGAACTTCAACGGCTGTCGGGCCTTTCCAGAGACGAGGCCAGGGACATGCTTCTCCAGAACGTGGAGAAAGAAATCCGCCACGAAACAGCTCAGCTAATCAGGGACATTGAAGCCCAAGCCAAGTTGGAAGCTGATAAAAAGGCCCGGGAAATCATATCCCAGTCAATACAGCGCTGTGCCGCAGATCATGTGGCTGAAACCACTGTTTCGGTGGTGAACTTGCCCAGTGACGAGATGAAGGGGCGGATAATCGGCCGGGAAGGCAGGAACATCCGCTCGCTGGAGACCATGACCGGCATTGACCTGATTATTGACGACACACCGGAAGCGGTGATTATCTCCGGATTTGACCCGGTGAGGCGGGAAGTGGCCCGTTTGGCGCTGGAAAAACTGATTGCCGACGGCAGAATTCACCCCGGCCGGATTGAAGAGATGGTCACCCGGGCACAAAAAGAAGTGGACACCCAGATTCGTGAAGAAGGGGAGCAAGCTACCTTTGACAGCGGTGTACATGGCGTACATCCCGAGTTGGTCAAGCTGCTGGGAAGGCTGAAATTCCGCACCAGCTATGGACAGAATGTGTTGAAACACTCCCTGGAAGTGTGTCACCTGGCAGGAATTATGGCGGCAGAATTGGGCGCTGATGTGAAAATTGCCAAGCGTGCCGGTCTGCTTCACGACATCGGCAAGGCGGTGGATCACGAAGTTGAAGGACCGCACATCACCATAGGCGGCGATTTGGCCAAGAAATACCGGGAAACTCCCGAGGTCATTCACGCCATCGTCGCTCATCACGGTGACATTGAAGCGGAAACCATTGAGGCGGTGCTGGTTCAGGCGGCTGATGCAATCTCTGCCGCCCGACCGGGAGCAAGACGGGAAACGCTGGAGGCCTATATCAAGAGGCTGGAAAAACTGGAAAACATTGCTGATTCCTTTAACGGCGTGGATAAGTCTTATGCCATTCAGGCGGGTCGGGAAATTCGGATAATCGTCAAACCCGAGCGAATTGACGACGTCATGTCAACCCAAATGGCCAGGGACATCGTCAAGCGCATCGAGGGCGAGTTGGACTATCCCGGCCAGATAAAAGTTACTGTAATAAGGGAAACACGAGCAGTAGAATACGCCAGATAATAATCTGGCGTTTTTTAAAGGGGGACGCCATGAAGATTTTGTTTCTCGGCGACATAGTAGGGCGCAGCGGCCGCCAGGCGCTGGCAGAGTTTTTACCGCGCCTGGCGGAGCAGTTCAGTTGGGACGTGTGCCTGGCCAACGGCGAAAATGCAGCTGGCGGCAAAGGGCTGACCCTCAATGTGGCAGAAGAGTTGCTGTCTCTGGGCATTGACTGTTTGACCATGGGCAATCACACATGGGACAACAAAGAGATTTTTCAGTTCATTGATGACGCCGGGTATATTATCCGCCCTGCCAACTACCCCGGCCCAACACCGGGAAGAGGGCACACCATTATTTCTTCCCCGGCCGGCGCTCTGGGTGTGATTAATCTCTCCGGTCAAACTTTCATGGGCCCATATAATTGCCCCTTTGCCGCTGTTGAAGAAATTCTGCCCCTTATGTCGGACTGTGATGGCATTGTTGTCGATTTCCACGCCGAAGCCACGTCGGAAAAGGTGGCGCTGGGACGCTACCTGGACGGACGGGTGTCAGCTGTGCTGGGAACCCATACCCACATACAGACCGCCGACGAAAAGGTTTTGCCCCAGGGCACGCTTTATATAACGGATGTGGGCATGTGCGGAGCTGCCAACTCAGTGTTGGGCATGGATCCGGCGCCGGTGCTGACCAAATTTACCACAAAATTGCCCGGAAGGTTTTCAGCGGCCAGGGGGCCGGGGATGATTAATGCCGTTTACCTGGACCTGGCAGCCAAGTCCATTGAGCGAATTCAACAAACTGCCGCCTCTTAGTTTGCAGTGCAAAGAAGGATTTTACTCAAAGATACCGAATATAAACTGTGAGAATTAATCGCGGGGAGGCTTGCAAGTGGACGTGCTAAAGGTATCATCTAAATCCAATCCCAATTCTGTAGCAGGAGCTTTAGCAGGTGTGTTGAGGGAGAGAGGCGGGGCAGAAATGCAGGCAATTGGTGCAGGGGCCCTAAATCAGGCGGTAAAGGCAGTGGCCATAGCCCGGGGCTTTGTGGCACCCAGTGGAGTTGACTTGGTCTGCATACCGGCCTTTACCGACATCACCATCGACGGAGAAGAAAGGACAGCTATCAAGCTGATTGTGGAACCGCGATAAATCGCGATGACGCCCTGTTTATCCCCGGATAAGCAGGCTTTTCTTTGTGGAGGTTGAGATGAAAAAGAAAATGGATTTACACATACATTCCACTTTTTCCGATGGTTATCTCGAACCATGGGAAATTGTTTGTTTGGCAAAAGAGCGCTCTGTGGAAGTTATCGCCCTGACTGATCACGACAGCACTGATGGTTTGCTGCCAATTGCCAGGGAAGCAAGGGACGCGGGCATTGCCCTGGTGGACGGGGTTGAAATCAATACCTTCTGGGAAGAAGAGGAAGTGCACATTCTCGGTTATGGCATCGACGCCAACAACCGGGAACTCCAGCGCAACTTGCTTTATTTGCGGGAGGCCCGGGAGCAACGAATGGAAAAAATGCTTGCAAAGTTGTCCAACCTGGGCATCTTCATTTCCAGGGCAGATGTAATGGCCCATGTCAAAGGCAAGGCCAGCATCGGCAGGCCCCACATAGCCCGGGCCATGGCGGCAGCCGGTTATGCGGGCGATGAGCAACAGGCCTTTCACAAATACCTCTCTCCCGGATGCCCTGCCTTTGTCCCTCGCTATAAGTTCCACCCCAGTCAGGCAATTTCCACCATTCGCAGAGCCGGCGGCCTGGCTTTTTTGGCCCATCCAGGGTTGCTGGTGGATGATGAAACAATCATTGAACAACTGGACTTGGATGGCTTGGAAGCCTACCACAGCGATCATACCCCTGAGCAGACCAAAAAGTACCTGAAAATTGCCGCCACCAGGGATATCTGGATTTCCGGAGGGTCTGATTGCCACGGTCAGCCGGGCAATGTGTTGCTGGGCAGTGTGGATGTTTGTTCCGCCCACCTGTTTCCCTGGGTGCAAAAGCATTGGACCAAGCCAATTTCCTAACAAAAGTATTACAATCCCTTCAAAATCCTGTTTTCAGCAGGGTTTTTTTAGTGTAATAGGGAATAGAGCGAATATTGGACCCTTGCAACTGTCCAATGTGTGTAATTGGATTAAGTCCAATTAAGGACGTGATAACGTGAGATTGCTGCTGGACCGTGATTCCGGTGTGCCTCTTTACATCCAGGTTAAAGAGCAAATCCGGCAGTTTATTGAGCAGGGTCAATGGGCGCCGGGAAGCAAGATACCGACAGAGCGCAGCCTGGCCGAGGCCCTGAAAGTCAGCAGAAACACCGTCAGTATGGCTTTTCAAGAGCTGGAAGCTGAGGGTGTATTGGTGTGTCAGCAAGGCAGGGGGACTTTCGTGGCCGATGCCGACGAAACGGTGCGGCGTGAGAGCCGCAGGGAGCGGCTGCTGCGCATGGTGGACATGGTTATTGAAGAAGCCTCCACTTTGGGGTTTTCACTGGAAGAGTTCATTTCCATGACTACATCCCGGGCCAAAGAAAAAAGAGAGATAATGTCCAAGGTCAACATAGTACTGATAGAATGCAACCGTGAGCAGGTAGAATATTTCGCCCGGGAACTGGCGGAAAGTGTAGGCGTTATCATAGAACCCATCTTGCTGGCCCAGCTGGAAGAAGACCCCGACCGGTATGCGCCGCTGTTGGCCAAGGCCGACATCATCGTAACCACGCTTTTCCATCTTCAATCGGTGCGGGACATTGTAGGGCCGGGAGTGGAAATAATCGCCCTGGCACTAAATCCCCTGTTGGATTCCATCGTCCGCATTGCCCGTTTGCCCGAAGGAAGCAAGGTTGGGATTTTTTCCAACTCCAAATTATTTGCAGACAAAATGATTGCTTCACTGCGCAATGCTGGCATCCTTTACCTGGATTTTTCTCTCTTTCTCGGTTCCCGTCCGGAAAGCGAGCTGTTGGAGCAGATTGCCCAGGTCGATTACCTGATCGCATCGCCCAACCGGCGCGCCCAGTTGGCACAGCTTACCGACAAAGATGTAATAGAGTTCATTTATGCGCCTGACCAGGCATCCATAGATCAGCTGCAGTCCACCATGCTGGAGCTGAAACAAAAACCTAAAGAAGCGGGAGTGAGTCAATGAGCGGCAGGTTTCAGGTAGAGATTGACCCGGCGTATTGCAAAGCATGTCGTCTTTGCATCCAGGTGTGTCCCAAAAAGGTGTTGGCTCAGCGGGCTGACGGCAAGGCAATTGTAGAAAACCCAGATGACTGTATTGGTTGCCAGTTGTGTGAGTGGCACTGTCCTGACTTTGCAATCACCATAAAGGGGGAGAAAAAGAATGGCTAAACAGTTAGTACAGGGCAATGAGGCGTGTGTCGAAGCGGCCATTGCCGCCGGCGTCAGCTTCTTTGCCGGATACCCCATCACCCCCTCAACAGAAATTGCGGAAAAAATGGCTGAAAAACTGCCGGCCAAAGGCAAGGTATTCATCCAAATGGAAGATGAAATTGCCAGCATGGCAGCGATAATCGGCGCATCCCTTACCGGCGCCAAGTCCATGACAGCCACCAGCGGTCCCGGATTTTCACTGATGCAGGAAAATATCGGCTATGCCGCCATGACCGAGGTGCCTGTTGTGGTGGTGAACGTACAGAGGGGAGGGCCCAGCACCGGCACACCGACATTGCCCAGCCAGGGGGATATGATGCAGGCTCGCTGGGGCACCCACGGTGACCATCCGGTAATTGCCCTGGCACCCAGTTCTGTTCAGGAAACCTATGACCTGACTTTTGAGGCCTTTAACCTCTCGGAAAAGTACATGGTTCCGGTGGTTTTGCTGATGGACGAAATTGTGGGACATATGCGGGAAGGGATAGAGTTGTACAAGCCAGAAAAGATAATTGACCGCAGAAAACCTGTCCAGTCACCGGAGGAATATCTTCCCTACCAGACCGATGACAGCCTTATTCCCGCCCTGGCACCCTTTGGCCAGGGATACCGCTACCATGTGACCGGACTGATTCATGATGAGACGGGATTTCCTTCCAACAGCCCGAAGGTTATTGAAGGGCTGGTTGAACGGATAAACAAAAAAATAGACAAGCACGCAGATGAAATAATCACCTATAACAGCTTCGATGTCGATGATGCCGATGTAGTGCTGCTGGCCTATGGTTCTCCGGTGCGCAGCGCCCGCCAGGTGCAGCAAGCAGCCCGGCAGGAGGGGCTAAAGGTGGGATTGGTGCAAATGATCACCGTGTGGCCATTCCCCCACAAGGTGCTCAGCCAGCTCTACCGTCAGACCGAGGCAACATTCATCGTGCCGGAACTGAGCCTGGGGCAACTGGCAGATGAGCTTTCCAAGTCTGTGCCCCGGGAAAAAATTCTCCGCGTCAACCGCAACGACGGCTCATTGATAACACCAGCCCAGCTGGATGCAGTGGTAAGGGAGGCAGTGCGATGAATTACAAAAACTATCTGCGATGGAACAAACTGCCACATATTTGGTGCCCCGGCTGCGGCCATGGAATTGTTCTGGGTGCGTTTTTGCGGGCGGTGGCCCAACGGGAGCTGAACAAAGATGATGTGGCCGTTGTGTCCGGCATTGGCTGTTCTTCCCGGGCTGCGGGCTATGTTGATTTCAACACCCTGCATACCGCCCACGGCCGGGCCATACCCTTTGCCACCGGGATAAAACTGTCGCGGCCCGACATGAAGGTAATAGTGCTGACCGGTGATGGCGATGCAACTGCAATTGGCGGCAATCACTTTATTCATGCCGCCCGGCGCAACCTGGACCTGACCGTCATTGTTTTCAACAACAACATTTACGGCATGACCAGCGGCCAGTTCTCTCCCATGACGCCACACATTAATTTCGCCACCACAGCTCCCCATGGGAACTTTGACTATCCCTTCGACTTGGTGGAGTTGGCCAAGGGTGCCGGGGCGACCTATGTGGCCCGGGGCGCTGCGGCCTATCCCCGTCAGCTGGAAAAGGCCATTGGCCAGGGACTGGACCATGAGGGTTTCAGCGTCATTGAAGCCATGTCCCAATGCCCGACCTATTACGGGCGGAAAAACAAAATGGGCACAGCTGAGCAGATGCTGAAATGGCAAAAGGAAAATGCCACAGTCAGCTCCAACCCGGGTGAGAAGATACCTCTGGGGGTATTTGTCCAAGTTGAACGTCCTGAATACACCAAGCTGACAGGTCAGTTTATTGATTCTGTTTCTGGGGGGAAGTAAAATGAGCAAACATTGGGAGATTATCATCAGCGGATCAGGAGGCCAGGGTGTCATTACCGCCGGCATTATATTGGCTGCTGCCGCTTTAAAGGATGGGAAAAACGTAATTCAGACCCAGAGCTATGGCCCGGAAGCCCGGGGAGGCGCCAGCCGCTGTGAAGTGCTGATTTCCGAAGAAAATCTGGCCTATCCCAAGGTGCAGCAATGCAACATGCTGGTTGCTCTTACCCAGGAGGCGTTGAACAAGTACAGTTCCCTGATAGCCCCGGGGGGTATGCTGATTACCGACAAATCAATCGACACATCGGCGCTGAGTAATGATATAATTGTGTTAAAAGCGCCAGTGTACTCCACTGTGGCCAACATCGGCAACCTCATGGTGGCAAACATTCTTGTCTTGGGTGTGCTCAACAGTGTAATTGATGCAGTGACCGGCGACAGCCTGGCAGCTGCTGTTTCTTCCCGGGTGCCGCCGTCAACAATTGAGCTTAACATGAAAGCTTTAACGGAAGGAAACAGGGTGGGAAAAGAATTGAAAAGGGAGGTAGAAATTGCTTAACTCCCCCTGTTTAAAAGCAATACTAAAATACTGGAGGTAAAGCCGTGTCAGAAAATCTGAACGTTTTTGAAATTGCCCAGCAGCAAATCAAGGATGCCTGTGAAAAACTCAAGGTCAAGCCCGCAGTTTATGAAATCCTCAAGCAGCCCATGAGGGTCATGGAAGTTGCCATCCCCGTGAAAATGGATGACGGGTCTGTCAAAGTTTTCAGTGGTTATCGCTCCCAGCACAACCTTGCCCTGGGCCCGGCCAAAGGAGGACTGCGGTTCCACCCCACCATCACCCTGGATGAAGCCAAGGCGCTGTCCATGTGGATGACCTTTAAAAGCGCAGTGGTTGGACTGCCCTACGGTGGCGGCAAAGGCGGAGTGAAGTGCAACCCCAAGGAATTGTCTGAAGGAGAAAAAGAGCGGCTCAGCCGTGGATTCATTCAGGCAATTGCCCCGATAATCGGGCCGGAAAAAGACATACCTGCTCCCGACGTGTACACAAATGCCCAGGTTATGGCCTGGATGATGGATGAGTACAGCAAACTGCGGGGCTATAACACCTTTGGCGTAATCACCGGCAAACCCTTAATTGTCGGCGGATCAATTGGCCGCAATGAAGCTACCGCCCGCGGATGCTGTTTTGTCATCCGCGAAGCAGCAGCCCAACTGGGCATAAATATAAAGGGCGCCCGGGTTGTTGTCCAGGGCTTTGGCAACGCCGGCAGCATCGCGGCGAGAATCATGCATGACATGGGTGCCAAGGTCGTTGCAGTCAACGACTCCCGCACGGGGATTTACAATCACAACGGCGTTGACCCCTATGAAGTTCTGGAACACAAGAACAAGACAGGCAGCGTAGGCGGTTTCCCCGGCACTACTGAGATTTCCAATGATGAGCTGCTGGCGCTGGAATGCGATGTCCTCATTCCAGCCGCCATGGAAAATCAGATAACCGAAGAAAACGTCGACAATGTCCGGGCAAAAATCGTGGGCGAAGCAGCCAACGGCCCCACCACACCCGAGGCAGACAAGGTGCTGTACAGCAAAAATATTCTGGTGCTGCCCGACATTCTGGCCAGCTCCGGCGGCGTTACCGTTTCCTACTTTGAGTGGGTGCAGAATTTACAGAACTTCTACTGGACAGAAGAAGAAGTAAACTCCCGCTTGGAACAAAAGATGGTCGACGCTTTTAACAACGTGCATAGAATCAGCAAAGAGTACAGCGTTGACATGCGCTCAGCTGCTTACATGGCAGGAATCAAACACCTGGCAGATGCCATGGAAATCCGCGGCTGGCTCGGCTAACCAACATGCTCACCCCTCCCCAGGGAGGGGTGAACATAATTTTTTGGGGGTGAGCACTTGTCTGACTTGAAGGAAAAGTTGTCCAAGTGGCAACAACAATATGAGAAAGTCCGGGAACGATTCCCGGAACGGAAAGAAAAATTTACCACCAGCTCCGAAATCCCTGTGGAGCCGGTTTATACTTCACTGGACAATACAATGGATGAGGCAGCCGACTTGGGGCTGCCTGGCCAATATCCCTATACCCGGGGCATCCAACCCAACATGTACCGGGGCAGATTGTGGACCATGCGTCAGTACGCCGGATTTGCCAGTGCCGAAGAATCCAACAGGAGGTACAAGTACCTGCTTTCCCAGGGCCAGACTGGACTGAGTGTGGCCTTTGACCTGCCAACCCAGATAGGCCTGGATTCTGACCATCAACTGGCCGACGGCGAAGTGGGCAAGGTGGGAGTGGCCATTGATTCCCTGGCCGACATGGAGCTGCTGCTGGCCGACATCCCCCTGGACAAGGTCAGCACTTCCATGACCATAAATGCTCCGGCCCTGGTGCTGATGGCCATGTACATGGCGGTGGCAGAAAAGCAGGATGTGGATTGGTCCAAACTCAAAGGCACCATCCAGAATGACATTCTCAAAGAATACGTCGCCCGGGGGACATACATATTCCCACCGGAGCAGTCACTGAAAATTATCACTGACATCTTTGCATTTTGTGCCGACAATGTTCCCAACTGGAACACCATCAGCATAAGCGGTTATCATATCCGGGAAGCAGGAGCCGATGCCGTTCAGGAAGTGGCTTTCACCCTGGCCAACGCCATTTGCTATGTGGAGCATGCCCTGGAAGCGGGAATGGCTGTGGACGATTTTGCACCCCGTTTGAGCTTTTTCTTTAACGCCCACTCCAACTTTTTTGAAGAGGTGGCCAAGTTCAGGGCGGCCCGTAAGTTGTGGGCAGAGGTTATGAAGGAACGCTTCGGCGCAGAGAATCAAAAATCATTGCTGTTGCGCTTCCACACCCAAACCGCCGGCTCCACCCTGACGGCCCAGCAATCGGACAACAACGTGGTGCGGGTTGCTTTGCAGGCGCTGTCGGCTGTGCTGGGGGGAACCCAATCGCTGCATACCAACTCCCGGGACGAAGCGCTGGCGCTGCCCAGTGAGGATTCGGTCCGTATAGCTCTGCGCACCCAACAGATAATTGCCCATGAGACGGGATCGGCTGATGTTGTCGACCCCCTGGGTGGCAGTTACTACCTCGAGTCGCTGACCGATTCCATCTGCAAAGGTGCCCAAGAGCTTATTGAGCGCATCGATAAAATGGGCGGAGCAGTGGAGGCCATAAACAAAGGGTTTATTCAGCAGGAAATCCAGGACAGCGCGTATAAATACCAGCTGTCCGTTGAACACAAAGACCAGATTGTGGTGGGAGTCAATGCCTTTGAAACTGAGGGCGTACCTCCTGCTGATCTGCTTGAGGTAGACCCGGAAGTGCAAAAAAACCAGTCAGAAAAAATTAAATCTCTCAAACAAAAGCGAGACACAGAACAGGTAAACAAGGCCCTGGAAGCTGTGGCAGCTGCAGCCAAAACAGGGGAGAACCTTTTCCCGCCTGTGTTGGACGCTGTGCGCGCCTATGCCACCCTGGGCGAAATCTGTGGTGAATTACGCCAGGTCTTTGGCGAGTATCAAGCCAAAGAAGTGCTGTAGAGGAGGATTGCTATGCCGATAAGGGTACTTATTGCCAAACCGGGGCTGGACGGCCACGACCGTGGCGCCAAAGTTGTTGCCCGGACGCTGCGGGATGCCGGTATGGAAGTAATTTACACCGGCTTGCGTCAGTCACCCGCCCAGATTGTGGAAGCCGCAATCCAGGAAGATGTGGACATAATCGGCCTCAGCTGTTTGTCAGGGGCCCACAATTCCCTGTTCCCCAAAGTCGTTTCGCTGTTGAAAGAAAAGGGTGCAGAGGACATAAAGGTGTTTGGCGGCGGCGTGATTCCCGACAGTGACATACCAAAACTCAAAGAAGCAGGGATTGTCCATGTATTCACCCCGGGCAGTTCGCTGGAAAAGATTGTAGCTGCGGTGCGTGACTGCGTCCAGGACAATGAATAGCACAGACTTTCGCAACCTGGCCCGCACCATCAGCCGTCTGGAAGACAACCACCGGGAGACGGTCAGCAGGATCATTCAACTTCCGCTGGACAGGCCCCAGTGTCATATAATTGGCATAACCGGCCCGCCGGGAGCGGGAAAGAGCACGTTGTGCAACCAGCTGCTTTCCCAGTTGTCGGAAAAGGGGAAGGTGGCAATCCTCATGGTGGATCCCGCCAGCCCTTTTTCCGGGGGAGCGATACTGGGAGATCGCATACGGCTCAACCACCTTGCTCAACACCCCGGCATTTATGCCCGCTCGCTGAGCAACCGTGGCAACCCCGGTGGTGTCAGCCGCTGGGTTGTGACAATTTTGCGCCTGCTTATGGACAAGGGGTTTGATTACCTGGTAGTAGAAACGGTAGGAGCCGGGCAATCGGAAGTAAAGATTGCCTCCATAGCCGATACCACTGTGGTGGTGGCCGTTCCCCAGCTGGGCGACGACATACAGACGGCCAAGGCCGGCATGATGGAGATTGCGGATATTTTTGTGGTCAACAAGGCTGACCTTCCCGGCAGCGAAAAAACGGCAAACATGCTCCGGGAAGTTGCAATGGACAGCTCGGGACAATGGAAACCGCCGGTGTGCCAGACTGTGGCCACCAGCGGGGAGGGTTGTCAGCAGTTGGTGGAAGAAATCTCGTCCCACCACACCTACCTTGTGGACAACAACCTCTTGGAACAGAAACGTCGCAATGCAGCCCGTTTTGAGCTGGTGGAGATGAGCAGCTGGTTGTTGCACCGACAATTGGAAGAGTTGTTGGGTGAACGTCAGGGTCAACTTCTGGTTTCCGGCCAGGTTGACCTGTACAGCCGTCTGGAAAAGGCCTATGAGGCATTTATCAATTCGTTAAGTGAGGTGAGCGACTGATGTACAGCAAAATCGACCATATCGGTATCGCCGTGGAAGATTTAAAGCAGGCGATTGAAATCTATCAAAACAAGTTGGGCATGGAATGTGCAGGCACAGAAGAAGTGGCCGAACAAAAGGTAAAGGTGGCCTTTTTCCCGGCAGGGGAGAGCTCCATAGAGCTGCTGGAGCCCACATCGCCTGACAGCCCCATAGCCAAGTTTATTGACAGAAAGGGAGCGGGGGTTCATCACATCGCCCTGGGCGTTGAAGATGTGGCCGCTGCCATCGAAAAGTTAAAGTCCCAGGGAGTGGAAATGATTGACCACCAACCCCGCAGCGGGGCCCACGGGGCGCAAATTGCCTTTATTCATCCTAAATCCACACCCGGTGTATTGATTGAACTTTGTCAGCGAAGGTAGGAGATAGCATGACAGATTGGAACAATTTAATGGAGAAGTTGCAACAACAGGCCGATAAGGTGAAGAAGGGCGGAGGGGACAAACGGATTGAGCAACAGCACGCCCAGGGCAAGTTCACCGCCCGGGAGCGTCTGGAAATGTTGCTGGATCCAGGCAGCTTTGTGGAGCTCAATAGCTTTGTCAAACACCGCTGTACAGACCTGGGCATGGCAGACAAGGAAGCGCCCGGTGAGGGTGTTGTCACCGGGTATGGGACGATCAACCAACGCCTGGTATATGTGTTCGCCCAGGACTTCACTGTCATCGGCGGCTCGTTGGGAGAAATGCATGCCAAAAAAATCTGCAATGTCTTGGATTTGGCAGCCAAAACCGGTGCACCGGTCATCGGTCTCAACGATTCCGGCGGGGCCAGAATTCAGGAGGGTATTGACGCCCTTCACGGATACGGCGAAATTTTCCGCCGCAACACAGTTTACTCCGGCGTTTTCCCCCAGATTTCCGTCATATTGGGGCCCTGCGCCGGCGGCGCTGTTTACTCGCCGGCCATTACAGATTTTGTGTTCATGACTGACAACACCAGCAGGATGTTTATTACCGGACCCCAGGTAATCAAGGCTGTGACCGGCGAAGAAATAAGCAGCGACGAGCTGGGTGGCGCACCTGCCCACAATCAAAAGAGCGGTGTGGCCCATTTCCGGGCGGAAACAGAGGAAGAGTGCCTGACCCAGGTCCGCCAACTGTTGAGCTACCTGCCGGCCAACAACATGGAAGAGCCGCCGGCAATAGAGGAAACAGCCGCTCCCGATGTTGACTTCACCGCCCTGATGCCAGCCAATCCCAATGCATCCTATGACGTCAGAGATATTCTGACCGGTGTTTTTGACGCCGACTCGTTCATGGAAGTGCAGGCAGAATTTGCCCCCAATGCAGTGGTGGGGTTTGCCCGCATCCAGGGCAAACCGGTGGGAGTTGTTGCCAACCAACCCCAACACCTGGCTGGTTGTCTGGACATCAATGCATCGGACAAAATCTCCCGGTTTGTGCGCACCTGTGACTGTTTCAATGTGCCCATCGTGACCTTTGTCGATGTGCCCGGATACCTGCCGGGAGTTTCCCAGGAACACTCGGGCATCATACGCCATGGTGCAAAAGTGCTCTTTGCCTATTCCGAAGCCACCAGCCCCAAAATCACTGTTATCCTGCGCAAGGCATATGGCGGAGCCTATGTGGCGCTGAGCAGCAAATCCCAGGGGGCAGACATGGTTTTTGCCTGGCCCACGGCAGAAATCGCCGTAATGGGCCCGGAAGGGGCGGTAAACATAATTTACCGGAATGACTTGAAAGAGGCCGATGATCCCCCCGCCCGCCGTCAACAATTGGTGGAACAATATCGCCAGCAGTTCGCCAACCCGTACATCGCTGCCGGCCGGGGACTGGTTGATGAAGTAATCAATCCCCATGACACCAGGGCTCACCTGGCCAATGCCCTGGCGGTGTTGGCGGGCAAGAAAGACAGCCGCCCGGCCAAAAAACACGGGAATATTCCCTTGTAGGGGTGACGCATATGGGTCTGGAATGGAGTTTGCAAATTGCTGCTATCGGCATTGGCGTGGTGTTTGCCACGTTGATAAGCCTGCAATTGGTTCTGACGTTGCCCCGTTGGCTGGTTGGTTTGTTTGCCAAACCCACGGTTCCGTCGGAAACGGTCAGTGAAGGGAACTTGGACCATATACCACCGGAGCATCTGGCGGTAATCAGCGCTGTAATCGCCGCCATGGGCCGGAGACAAACCCTTGGCATCATCAGGCCGGTGGTGGGAGAGAAATGGCAGCACAACCGATATATGCAGTCCGGCAACCGCCGGTTTTAAGGCATACTGCTCATTAAACAGCAGGAGGTAGAAGATGACAAAGAAATTCAGAATCACTGTTGACGGGAAACAATACGAGGTAGAAGTTGAAGAGTTGGGAGCCGGCGCACCTCAGCCCGCCGCACCAACTCAAGCCGCAGCACCGGCGCCAGCAAAAAAATCCGACGAAGAAAAACCTGCACCCAAGCCCAAAAAAGCTGCACCAGGCGGAGCAGGCAGCATCAATGCGCCAATGCCTGGCACTGTGCTTAAGGTTTTGGTGGCAGAAGGAGACAGCGTAAGCGCCGGGCAACCCCTGGTGGTGCTGGAAGCCATGAAGATGGAAAACAGCATAACCGCACCGGCAGACGGAACTGTCAAACAGATCGCAGTGTCCCAGGGACAAAGTGTGGAGACAGGTCAGCACCTGCTGACAGTGGACTAAGCCATGATAGCAGAAAAACTGCTTGCTTTTTGGCAGTCTACCGGGTTTGCCGGCATGGATCTTTTTCAGGCCATAATGTTGGTGCTGGCGCTGTTTTTGCTCTATCTTGCCATCGTAAAAAAATACGAGCCCCTGTTGCTGGTGCCCATAAGCTTTGGCATGTTGCTGGCCAACATACCCGGCAACACCCTGATGGCTGCCCCTGTTGACGGCCAGCCGGGAGGTTTGCTGTGGTATCTTTACCAGGGGGTTCACCTGGGCATTTATCCGCCGCTTATCTTTTTGGGGGTGGGGGCCTTTACCGACTTTGGGCCAATGTTGGCCAACCCCAAGACGCTGTTGCTGGGCGCGGCCGCCCAGTTTGGAATTTTTGCCACCTTCATTGGCGCAATCCTCATGGGATTTCCGCTTTTGCAGGCAGCTCCAATTGGCATAATCGGCGGAGCCGACGGGCCTACCGCCATATATCTTACCAGCCAGCTGGCCCCGGAACTGTTGGGGCCGATTGCCGTTGCTGCCTATTCATACATGGCGCTGGTTCCTGTCATACAACCGCCGATAATGCGATTGCTGACCACAAAAAAGGAACGCGTGATAGTAATGGAACAACTGCGGCCAGTGAGCAAGCGCGAACGGATAATATTCCCGATTATGGTCACAATCCTCACCGGCTTGCTGATTCCTGCCGCCCTGCCGCTGATTGGAATGTTGATGCTGGGCAACCTGTTGCGGGAATGCGGAGTGACTGAACGGCTGTCCAAGGGAGCCCAGAATGAGCTGAACAACATTGTGGTGATTTTCCTGGGCATAACCGTTGGCGCCACCGCCAGCGCTGCCGCCTTTCTCACCGCCGACACCCTGAAAATTATCGGCCTGGGGCTTGTGGCCTTCAGCATCGGCACTGCCGTGGGAGTGCTGTTTGGCAAGCTGATGTGTTATGCCACCGGAGGGAAAATCAATCCCCTGATTGGCTCAGCCGGCGTTTCTGCCGTGCCAATGGCCGCCCGGGTGTCCCAACAGGTGGGCAGTGAAGAAAACCCCGGAAACCATTTGCTAATGCACGCCATGGGGCCCAATGTGGCGGGGGTAATTGGCTCTGCCATTGCTGCGGGAATACTGCTTTCACTGCTTTCATAGACCCCGAGAGGGGTCTGTTTTATTGTCAGCATTGCCGGGTTGTGACATAATATAAAGCATAAAAAGAGGGAGTGACGGGACATGCAAATACCTGTAGGCGTTTCCAACCGACATATTCATCTCAGCAAGGATCATATTATTCGGCTTTTTGGCTGTGACTTGATCCGTTACAGAGACCTGAAACAACCTGGCCAGTTTGCCGCCGAGCAAAAACTGCACTTGGTGGGTCCCAAGGGCAAAATCAGCAACATCCGGGTGCTGGGCCCTGACCGCCCCCAGAGCCAGCTGGAAATTTCCAAAACCGATGCTGTTGCCCTGGGCATCGAACCGCCGGTTCGCGATTCCGGCAACATTGAAAACAGCCCTGGACTCACCCTTGTGGGCCCGGCAGGCCAGGTGGAACTGGAGCAGGGGGTTATCATCGCCCACCGGCATATCCACATGCCCCAAAAGTTGGCTGAAGAGCAGGGCTTTGAGGATAAAACAATGGTTTCGGTGCGCACCCAGGGCCCCCGGGCAGTAACCTTCCACCAGGTATTGCTGCGGGTAAGTGACAAGTTCGCCCTGGAATTCCATGTTGACATAGATGAGGCAAACGCCGCATTGTTGCAAACCGGCGACAAGGTAACTCTTGAGTAACAAAAACACGGCCCAGGGCCGTGTTTTAATCTAATTTCGGGGAGATGCAAAATGTGGAAACCATAAGCATTCCTCAATACCTTGCCAATCCCGGAAAAATCCGGGTAATTGACGTGCGCACGGCGGAAGAATACAGTCAGGGCGCCATTCCCGGAAGCATCAACATACCGCTATTTGATCACCAACAGCGGGTTCACATCGGAACGGTCTACCAGCGCAGCCCCCGGGCAGCCAGATTTGTCGCCATGGACCTGTTGGCTCCCCGCCTGGCCCGCTACATTCGCAAAATCCACCGCAACTGCTATGGGCATGCCCCCCTGATTGTCTGCTGGCGGGGAGGAATGCGCAGCAGCTTTACCGTTGGCCTGTTGCACATGGCAGGTGTCAGGGCGTTGCAATTGGAGGGGGGATATCGGGCATACCGTCGCTGGGTTTACAGTCAGTTGCGGGAAATTGATTTAAACTTGCCTCTGGTGGTGCTGAAAGGCAAGACAGGAACGGGGAAAACAGCCCTTTTGCACGCCCTGGCCACCATGGGGCTGCAGGTTTTGGACCTGGAGACCCTGGCAGGCCACCGGGGCTCGGCTTTTGGCGATTTCCCCGACGACCGCGCCTGCTCCCAAAAAGACTTTGACGCCCGTTTGTTGCTTTGTCTGCAACAGCTGGATGCCGACAAATGGTTGGCAGTGGAGGGAGAGAGCAAGAGAATCGGCAATATTTACCTTCCTGACAATCTGTACAGCGCCATGCGCAATGCACCAGTGATAGAAATACACTGCAGCATGGACTTGCGTGTCCAGCGCATACTGGATGAATATACTCCCAGGGAAGAAGGTGATTTAAAGCGCATTTACGCCGCCCTGGCGCGTTTGCAGCAGCGTTTAGGGGTAAAGGTGCACTCAGAGCTTAAAAACAGCCTGGAGGCAGGAAATTACGCCGTTTTTGTCCAAACACTCCTGGAGCAGCACTACGACAAAGTCTATGACTTCCAGTTGCCGGGCAAGGAAGTTTTATTTGCGGTAGATACTGCCGATATAAAAAAAGCGGCGATGGAAATCGCCGCCCGTCTGAATAAACTTAGTTTTCCTGCCGGAAAAACTTGATGGGAGAGGTAACCAGCAACTTGAACTGACGCATTGTCTCCTGCAAATCTTCCCCCATGGTCTTGTTGGGGTCATATTCCTCGCCAACTTCCTTGATCAGCGCCCGATAGCGGCTGCGGGAGAGGAAGTAGACCCGTATGAAGTAGAGGGTGAGGATAAACATCACGAAAACCAAGTAAGAACTGGCTACCAGTGCAACAACAGTGCCGACAACACTAAGCACCGACAGCACCAGGGAAAACCTGACAAAGAACAGCAGCCTATTGGGATCACCGACTATGCAGTTCACACATTTAACCGTAAACCGCAGGTAAAGCTCATAGATGATGGCGATAACCCAATAACCCAGCAGGCCGGCAACTGCGATGATAAAAACTGTCTGAAGTTGGGTTAGTTCAGGCATTTCAAATCTCCTTCCTACCTCTCTGTTCTACCTATATATTTACATATAAACGTCACAAGTTCAATATTTTTTTCTTGCACAACCTTTGCCACAGCATTATTGCATTGCATAGCACTATGTATTACAATAATACCATGAAAACAGCTAATTTGAAATCCAATTACCTGGTGCAAATCAAGAAGGGGACACTGGAATTCTGCGTTTTGGCGCTGTTGACTGACCAGCCCTGCTATGGGTATGACATCGTCACGTTGTTGACAGAGAAGGGGATTTCTGCCAGCCAGGGCACCATTTACCCATTGCTGGGCAGGTTGGAGAGGGAGGGAAAACTGGGCGCCCACTGGAAACAAGAGGGGGCAGCCAAACCCCGCAAGTACTACACAGTGACTGAAGAGGGCAGGCGGGCCTTGAGCCACTTCAAAGAGAGCTGGCTCAGTTATTCCGCCGCTGTCAACCGCATTCTTTGGAGAGGGTGAGACCATCGCCAGAGACAATCAGTCTGGATGGGCATAATTTTCCCCTGAAAAAGCAGCATGATTTTGCCTGGCTCCGGGATTGGGGCCGGGTATTTGCGGTTTTCCCCCTGCAGGATTCGGGCAATTTGTGTTTTGGGGTCTCAGACGGGCACCGAAAACTGTTTGTCAAGTATGCCGGAGCCGAGACTGTCAACTACCCCGGCAGCCCCCAGGATGCCGTGGAGCGGCTTAAGAAGTCAGTTGCTGCATATTCTGACCTAAAACACCCTGCCGTGGTCAACCTGGAGGCCAATTTTGAAACAAAACAGGGCTTCGCCCTTGTATTCCAATGGAATGACGGCCAATCGCTGGTGGATCCCCGGTTTTCCGGCCAAGCCAAACTGGACCATCCCCAGTCACCCTTCAGGCGCTTTCGCCAGCTGGCCCCGGAACGATGCCTGGAAATTGTGGATAAAATATACCAGTTCCATGTGTTTGCAGAGCAGCAGGGCTATGTGGCGGTGGATTTTTACGATGGCTGTCTTCTATACGACTTTTCCACCGACAGAGTGACAATATGTGACATTGACCTTTACCACAGAGGGCCTTTGGAGAACACCATGGGCCGCATGTGGGGATCTTCCCGGTTTATGGCCCCTGAGGAGTTTGAGAAAGGCGCAATAATAGACCACATTACCAATGTATACAACATGGGAGCGACAGCCTTTGTATTGCTGGGCGGGCAAAAAGACCGCTCATTGGCACTCTGGGAGGCCGGTGAGCCCCTTTTTCAGGTAGCTTCCCGGGCCATTTCCCCTCAGCGCAGCCAGCGATACCGTTCCGTAGGGGATTTTTTCAAACACTGGCAAAAAGCCCGGGTATAGCTCCGGGTTTTTGTTTGCGATTTGGCCTGTTTGGGGTAAAATAAATAGATAGACACTTGTCGGAGGTGCCAGATGAAACAGCCCAAGCCCCTTCATTACCACATAAAAACCTATGGCTGTCAGATGAATGAACGGGACAGTGAAACCATTGCCGGTGTACTGGCCAAGCGGGGCATGAAACCCGCTTCTTTGAGCCAGGCCGATGTTGTTTTTGTCAACACCTGCACCGTCCGGGACAAGGC
>PWLI01000130.1 GCA_003559415.1 Clostridiales bacterium
CAGCTCGCCCACCGGAGGCGCAGTGCCTTCAATCTCTTCAATTTTGGCGGCAATCCGCCGCGCCAGCGGCATGCCCCGGGTCTTGATGCCCAGCAGCACCACATCCCCCACACCCTGGTTGCGTTCAATCAATTGATGGGACATGCGGCTTATGGTGCGCTTGATGTCGTCTGCGTGCATTATCACAGTTTCTTTGCCCACGCTGCATCTTCCTTTCTGCCCGGTCAATGTTCCCCTCCATCATAATCCATTTTGCCCGGGCTAATCAACTGAAATATACTCCCGTATGTTCTCAAAGGTCGCCTCACCGATGCCGGAGACATTCATTATGTCCTCGATGGACGCAAAACCGCCGTGGCGCTGCCGGTAGTCAACGATTCGTTCCGCCAGCGCCGGGCCGATGCCCGGCAGCTGCTGCAGGCGAATTTCGTCGGCGGTGTTTATGTTTACCCTGCCATCATCTTCCTCATCGGGGTTGTCCCCCGGCACCGCCGGCACATGAATTCTCTGCCCGTCATGGACAAACTCTGCCAGGTTCAAGCGGTGCAAATCAGCCGAGTCCAACTCTCCCCCCGCCGCTTCTATGGCATCCACCACCCGGGCGTCGCTGTCCAGCTCGTAAACCCCGGGATTGGCCACCTCTCCACTGACATGAACCACCACCGTCGGCTGTTCCACTTCTTCGGGCTCGCCGCCGCCCCGGCAATGGGCACAGCTGCCCAACACAGCCACCAACACCGCCAAAGCCGCCACCAGCAACATTTCCCGCCCCTTCCCCTCCATGGCACCACCTCCTGATATAATATTCTGTCTATTATACTTAATTACCTGCCCCCAAGAAAAAAACACCGCTCCTTTTCCGCGATGTTATAATATAACCAAGTATGCAAAGGGGTGAAACCAACATGGAAACCTTTGAGCAATACCTTGAAAAAATTGACACCCCGCAACAAAAGGCCCGGGTGGCAGAGGTGCTGGCCTGGGTGGCCGCTGAATTTCCCCACCTGGACACAAAAATTGCCTGGAACCAGCCCATGTTCACCGACCATGGCACCTTTATCATCGGGTTCAGCGTGTCCAGACATCACCTGGCTGTTGCCCCGGAGAGGGTGGCCATCAACCGCTTCTCTGCGGAAGCAACCAAAGCTGGCTATGACCACACCAAGGAACTGATCCGCATCCCCTGGGACAGCCCGGTGGACTATGGCCTGCTCAGGCGCATAATCCAGTTCAACATTGACGACAAGGCTGAAACCACAACTTTCTGGCGGAAATAAAATAAGCGCCGCAGCGCTTATTCCAATTCGTTCAGTTTTGCCATCAAGTCGTCCAGCTTGAGACCATGGACGCCGGCAGCCTGTTCAATGGTTTCCCCCGATGCCGCCGGGCAACCGATGCAGTGCATGCCGAAACTCATAAAAATCTCCACGCTGCGGCGATCCAGTTCAATCGCCTGGCGGATGGTCATGGTTTTATCAAACTTTGCCACTTTATTTCCTCCTGCCTTTTCGGGCCACCACCGTGAGCCTGGACGCAGCCGCCACATCGGCGCCTGACCGGTAATTGTTGTACAGGCCCACCGGGTCAAACCCAGATTGATACAGATAGTATAACAATGTTTTCAGCGGATGGCAACGCTGGACAATCTCTGCCTGGTGGCGGATAAAGCCGCCGCCCTGGCTCTGAAAAAGGGTCAGCCGGGCATAATTATAGGGGTATTGAAAACTGTTGTCCCACACCACATGCAGGTCGGGATACTGAAAATGAAAACTGTTGTCCGCCAGTTGACGGCGGTATTTTTTTTCGGTGTTGACATCAAAAACAAGCAGCCCGCCGTCGGAGAGCAGGCGGTGCAGCCGCACCAGCAACTGCGTCAAATCCGCCGGCCGGGTTATATGGTTTAAGCCGTCGCATGTGCAACAGAACAAATCCGCTGCCAGGTTCAACTGCCGGTAGTCCTGTTCCAGCCAGGCCACTTTCCGGCTCCTATCCGCCGCCATGGCCAGCATTTCACTGCTGCTGTCCACGCCGGTAACCGCAAAGCCCCGCCTGGCCAGCCCCGCAGCCACCCGGCCGGTGCCACAGCCCAAATCGACAATCCGGGGGGTGTCCACAAGCAGCGTTTTGGCCTGCCGGGCAATAAAGTCCGTCCAGCGCCGGTAGGGCATGGCGGCCAGCAGCCGGTCGTAGTGACGGGCCAGCACGCCGTAGGCCGCTAGGCCTTGCGCCATAACCGCTCCAGCTGGTAGTATTCCCGCCATTCAGGGGTGAAGATGTGCACCACAAAGTCCAGGTAATCCAGCAGTATCCATTGGCCCTGCTGGTAACCGTGGCGGCTGTACGGTTCCTCCCCCTGCTTGGACATCTCTTCAATAATCCCATCGGCTACCGAGCGGGCATGGTTGGGGTTGCGGCCGGTTACGATCAGAAACCAGTCAGTCACCGGGGAAAGGCCCTTCAGGTCCAGTGCCACAATGTCGTCACCCTTCTTTTCATCGGCGGCCATGCGGGCGGTTTCCAAAGCTTCAGTTCTTTTCATAGATTACCTCCCCACCATATCCTGGCCCAGGATGATGGCCACAGGATTGGTATATTCTCTATAACTGCCCTTGATAAACTCGGGCTCAATGTCCAGTATCAGCGCCAGCTCCAGGGCAGCCAACTCAAATCCCTCTTGGTAGTATATGCGGGTTATGGACGTCAGCGAAACCGCATCGGCCACCACACCAATCTGGAAGTTGCGGTTGCGAAGCACGTCAGCAGTATCGCCGGCAAAACCCCGCACACCGTTGCCGTTAAACACATCCACCACCAGTTGTTCCCGGTTGTAGCCCTCCAGCTCCTCTTCTATCTGCTGCACCAGCAGCTGCAGGGAAATGTCATCGGCGACCCAGTAATCCCGGCCCTGGGCAGTCTCGGAAACCCCGGGCAACAGCTGGGTGTAAGAATTGTCCTGGGTTATCGCCGCCAGGGTATTGCGCATCCGGCCCTGCTGGCGCAGGCTCAGGTCCGTTTCGTAATGGTCTCCCGTCAGCCGCAGGTTGCCCACCAGCCCCCCCAGGTTGCGGAAGGCAAAGATCTCGTTGAACACCGCCACTGCCAGGTCTTTTTCTCTGTACATTGCCGTCGTGCCCGAGCCCAGCAAAAAGGGGATGGCCCGCTCGCCGGTGATGGAAATTTCGCCCTGGGAGAAAACGTAGTCGGCATCCTGGTAGTGGACGTTAAAGGATGAGTAATTGGTCACTGCCACCTCGCCCACCGAGTCCACCAGGTCGGCCAGCATTTCATAACTGTAAATCACATGGTGGCGAATGGACAGCTTGTCGTCAAAGAGGTCGTCCAGGGCATTGACCATGGCCTCAGATCCCTGGTCGGCAAACAAATCTTTCAACATAACCTTCTCACCGAGGTTTTGCTCCACCACGGTGTTGACAGGGATTTGCACCATGTATACCGGGAAATCGCCCTCGGCGGGTATGTTTATCAACATGCAACTGGCCAGCTCTTCCTCATGCACACCGGCCAACAAGAAAGTTGTCCGCTGTCCCGCATCGGGATTCCAGATCATTGCCGGTGGCGAAAACTGCAAAGAACTGTACAGTGAAAAGCTCCAGATGCAGACAAAAAGCAGCGCAAGAAACACTGCCACTGTTGCAATGGTACCCAGGGGTTTTAAGTTTCTCCGCCGGCGCCGCGGTTTGTGGCGGCCGTAGCGGGGAATAGTCTGCATGCTATCACCTTCCTGTTATAATCCTTCCACAAATCCTCTTATTTTCCTTCCTGGTAGAGCTTGTAACGATAAAGATATTCTTCTACATCCCTTGGCACCATGTAGCGAACGGACAGCCCCTTGGCCACCCGCTCCCTGACCAGGCTGGCCGAGATCTCCAGCATTGGCCCGTCCACCCATTCCAACTGGCCCAGGCCGTACTGGGACTGCAGGCGGCTGACCAGGTCCTCCGGGAAGGGGCGGCGTTGGTAAATTACCGGCACACAAAGCTCCAGCACCCCCCGGGGGTTGTGCCAGGTGTCCATGTCTGCCAGCGAGTCAGCGCCCAGCAGGAAATAGGGTTTGGGCTTCCCCTCCTGGGCGATTGCCGCCAGCGTCTCGTAGGTATAGCTTATTCCCGGCCGGTCAACTTCGGTGGTGTCCAGTATAAACCGGGAGTTGCCGGCAATGGCCAGCTTCACCATTGCCACCCGGTGGGAGGCATCGATTACATCGTCCTTGTGGGGCGGGCGGGCGGAAGGCACAAAGTGCACCGGGCACTGCAGCACTTCCGAAGCAATTTCCGCCATCAGCAAATGTCCCATGTGGGGCGGGTTGAAACTGCCGCCAAAGAGTATTATCCGCTCACTCATAGTCGAACTCCCTTCCCGCGATTATTACTGTGTCTCCCGGTTTGGCTCCTGCCTTGGCAAGCTGGTCAAACACACCAATCTTTTTGGCCATGTGCACAAAGTTCCGCACGGCATCTTCGTTGTTGAAATCGGTCTTGGCTGCCAGTATTTCCACCCGGCGGCCGGTAACCACGTAGTCTTCGTTCTCCCGCTTGACCTTGATGCCCGGCTCCGGTGTCAACTCGATGAGCTCGTCATCTTCTTCTTTGTACTGGCGGATGGGGCTGGCCAATGGCAACGTGTCCAGTTTGTCAGCCACAGCTCTGAGCAGCGGGGTGATGCCCTTGTTGGTCGCCGCCGAGATGGGAAACACATCCCGGCCCACTTCCCGGGCAAATTCTTCCACCAGCTCATCATCCGGCAGCAAGTCTATTTTTGTCGGCACTATAATCTGGGGCAGCTGGGCCAACTGGGGGTTGAACTTGGCCAGTTCTTCATTTATCTGGTGGTAATCTTCCACCGGGTCCCTGCCCTCCACCGAAGCGATGTCCACCAGGTGTAAAAGCAGCCGGGTGCGTTCGATGTGGCGCAAAAAGGTCGAACCCAGGCCCTTGCCCTCATGGGCCCCCTCAATCAGCCCGGGAATGTCGGCGGCCACAAAGGACCGATCATCCCCCGGCACCGTCACCACGCCCAGGTTGGGAACCAAGGTGGTGAAGGGAAAGTCCCCTATCTTGGGCTTGGCGGCGGATATAACTGACAGCAACGTGGATTTACCGGCGTTGGGATAGCCAATAACCCCCACGTCGGCCATTAGCTTCAATTCCAGGCGCAGCGTCCTGCTCTGGCCCGGCAGTCCCAGCTCAGCAGAGGCGGGGGCCCGGTTGACCGCTGTGGCAAAGCGGGGGTTGCCCCGTCCGCCCTTGCCGCCCCGGGCAACTTCAAATTCAGCGTCGGGATGGTCCAAATCCGCCAACATCCGTCCGCTGTCATCATCAAATATAATGG
>PWLI01000056.1 GCA_003559415.1 Clostridiales bacterium
AGTTATTCGTGCAGAAGAGGTTTACCCTGAACATGATGTTGCCCCTGCTCTCGAAGGAGGAAGCACCTACCGTGTTATCCGCTCAATTGGTCTGCCAGGGCTATGGGAGTTGGAACAACCTGTTCGAATAACTTGCCGGGATACAGGCAATGAATTTTACGTAACATTGCAGTCCAGCGCCTACCAGACCTGGCACCCCCGGGTTGCCAGATGGCTTGCCAGTTCCCTGGCCTCTGCTCCAGAGTCCCTTGCTGAAGGTGAGGCTCTGCCCATGGCCAGGACTTCAGATTTTGATGCCCTGTGGCTGTACCATGAAGAGGGAGTCACCGAAATAGTTGCCCGAGAGGGCAGGACTGTGTACCACCTTTACTACAGGGGAATTTCCCCTTCGGAGCTACTGCTTTCACTTCTTACAGAAAGAGTTGGAAACTAATGATGAAAAAACAATACCCTGTAGCATAAACCATTTACAAGGTATTGCTTTTAAGATGTTGGATCATACCACAACTCTTTTAAGGAAATAGCCAGACCTGGAAAATCAGGGTGCTCTATTGTATCATTGTCCAGGCCTGAAACAACCAAAGAGTATAGACCATCCCTTAGAGCAAAGCATTCAAAGGTCTGGTCCAGGGGATTAACCAACCAGTAGTGCTGAACCCCAGCCCTTTGGTAAAGTTGCAGCTTCTTAACCCGGTCTTTTTGCATGCTGGCCTGGGAGCTGACTTCTATTATTAAAGTGGGGGCACCGTCAATTCTGGTCTTTTTTATTATCTCCAGTTGGGAACCCGAAATATAAAGAATATCGGGTTGAACCACGTTTGTGTCTCCAAGGGTCACATCCAGTGGTGCACTAAGCACTTCACCTGAGGGGTCAGTATCTCTAAAGTAGAACATCAGCAGGAATAACAGCTCCCTGGAAATTCTCTGGTGCAGTGGGGCTGGAGAGGGTTCCTTGACCAGCTCTCCCTCCATGATTTCATAGCGAAATCCCGGCTCATCAGGAAGTTCTAAGTAATCCTGATAAGTATAGGTCTTGGGCCCGGTTTCGAAATGCTCACCTTTTTCCTTAACGGCACTGGACAGAGCCTTGACTACGTCATTAGGGTTGTAGCGGTATTGCCTTTCACCTAACTTAACATACGGAATCCTGTCAGCTCTGGTATATCGCCAAATGGTTTCAACAGAGAGGTCAAGGGCATCGGCCAGGGCTTGTGCTGTGACGAGCTCTTTTTTAATCATTTCCCCACCTCCGTGATAATTGTATGACAGTTGTTGTGTTAAGTCAAGCAATGTCCGCTCAAGTCAACTAAGGTGTGGTTTTCAGTCTCTTCGGGGCTGTCATGCATGCCGTGATGGTAACCGGGGCGCCTTTTGTCGTGTCCGTACAACTCAGGAACCGCTGATGTCCAAGTTTTTATGTTACACTTTTGTTGCAAAAGCTATGTAAGTGTAACCTTTTGGCTTGTTTGTACACTTATATGTAAGGATCAAAATTGCGAGTCATGGATTTGTAGTTTCCCGAGTGTTTGACCATAACCTGTGAAGCTCTTAACCATGACTGTTTTTACAGGCCAAAGGGGGAAGTAAAATGAAAAAGCATATTCCTGGGGTTCTGCTGGCTATTTGGATGCTTTCTGCTGTGTTGGTAGTGAATTATGTGATAGAGCTTTCGTGGTTATATGAACTCCTGATTTTGCTATTTCTCGTTGTGGTTGGTGTGTTGCTAAATCACTACTTGAGGTCCAAAAAAGCTTTTCAAGAGAGTCCCAAGGACTGATTGCGTCACACAGCTCCGCTTTGCTTTTTACTGTGAGTGCTGATGGGGGACAATATTTGCACCCGATCCATTATTGCCGTAAGTGGCGAGAGTTAAGCACAGAACCGTTAAAAAGGCTGGAGATCTTGTTCAGCTTCAAGCGAACATAAAATGCTTAAAGGGAGAGCCCTCAAGAAAGAGGTGGTGAAATGTCAAAGGTCTTACATCGCTATAGATACATACTCTTGTTTGTTGCTATTGTGTCTGCTTATGCCTTGGTATCCTGGGCAAGCCGCTGGACGGAAGCCCAGGGGTATGACTTCTATGCCTTGTCATGGGTAACTTTCAGGGGTTCCAGGCTGGTGTTTTTTGCAGCTGTTTCCCTTTTCTTGGTCATTATCAAGAAGCCCGCTGCAGCTATTATAAGCTTGCTGGGCTTTGTGCTGGCCATGGTTTTGAGTGAGGTAATTGGTGTGCCAATGTATGATACAGCCACAGGAGGTGGCCCAGTCTCGGCATATGTCCCTTTCTATCCCTGGAACGTATTTATTTTTACTTACAACGCTTCACTAATCGTTGCTGGTGTCAGTGAGCTATATAGAAGTGGCAGGGTGCGCAAGTGGCGTCAAAAGCTTTTCACGAGAGAAGATGGAACATATTTCAGTGGTGTGGCAAAAGATATCTTGCTCGCGGTTGTTGTTTTGGCGGTGTGCTTGTTTTTCCTGGTATTCTTATCCCCTGGATTGTTCACGTAGCTCTGAGTGTTACTCCTGTCTTGTTGCTTTACGGAGGCTTTAACTTTTGGGTTAATGAGCTTGGTTTCGGTGGATTCCCTGTACTGCTTGATGTTTGGTGCATCCATGTTTTTACTGCGAGCGTAAGGATATAGTGGCGACCAGTATGTCTGCAGCATTACGTATTACATTTTTGTTTCCGGTGTGCCTTTGGGCCTGTTTTTGTACATACTGAAAATAGAAAATTGTTTTTGCTGTGGGAGCGGTGCAATCGTTGCCTGTTGGCCTGGTAGTTCGAAAATAAGGAGGGAATGTCAATGTTTGGATTTGGCAAGTTTAGCCGTTTCCGGATTTCACTTCCCTTGACGGGCATTGTGGTGCTAATGATTGTTGTTGGGGCCATATCGGGGTGTTCGGGTGCTGACCGGGGCAACACTGCAGGTAACATTGTTAACGATGGCTTGGCTGCCACCGATGGCACGTGGGTCTATTTTAGCAGCAATGATGGGGGCAGCATATATCGGATGCACTCCGATGGCAGCAACCAGGAGAAGCTGAACAGTGACAACAGCCGGTTTATCAATGTGGTGGGCGATTGGATATATTACAGCAACCGCGATGAAGACGATAGCATCTATCGGATGCGCGCCGATGGCAGCGACCGTGAGAAACTGAGCAGTGACAGTGGTTGGTATCTCAATGTGGTGGGTGGCTGGCTATACTACTGCAACGTGACCGACGGAGGGCGAATCTATAAGATGCGCACCGACGGCAGTGACCGACAGAAGCTGACCAGTGACAGGGGCAGGTACCTCAATGTGGCTGACGGCTGGATTTACTACAGCCACATGTTCGATGGATTTAGCATTTATCGTATGGGCACCGACGGCAGCAGCCGGGAAAAGTTGAACGACGATAACAGCTGGTTTGTTAGCGTGGCAGGTGGCTGGATATATTACATCAACCTTGAGGACGGACATGTTTACCGCATGCGCAGCGATGGCAGCGGCCTTGAACAGGTGGTAAATGACGGAGTTTCTTTTGTTAATGTCGTGGATGGGTGGATCTACTACACCAATGCGGATGATGGTGAAAGCATTTATCGTGTGCGCATTGACGGCAGTGAGCGGGAGAAGCTTAACAGTGACGGCAGCATGTTTATCAATGTGGTTGGAGATTGGATATACTACAGCAACTGGGATGGCGGCGATGCCATCTACCGTATACGCACAGATGGTACAGGCCGAGAGCGTTTGCCGTAAAATGGTGTTTGCTGAACTTCTATGTTAGAATTGCATGCTGGCCCTTAGTCGCGGCAAGTCATTGCCGGACAGGCTGGTAATTTCTCTACAGAAAGAGGTGGCGTTATGGAAGAAAGATCTACTATAAAACCTTTTACTTACTTTATACATGCCCTGGTAGTCTTTGGGTTCCTGGGTATGGAGTTTGGAGTTTTGTTCCTTTCCAGGATTATTGATGGCAGGCCGATGGAACAACTTGGCAATTGGCCCGTCAATTGGTACGGCGCAATTGCCCACTGGGTTATAACAATAATAATCTGGGGCATCGGTGTGGCAATCTATACCCGCTGGGCCAAGAAAAAGGGTGTTTTTTCCGAACTTATAACCTTTGATTTTAATGCCAAGGTTGCCACGCTCACCGCTGCGGCAGTCGGGGTTGTTGTGATAGTGTCTTTGATCCAAAGCCAGATTTATGACATTGCCATACCTCAGCTGTTTAGAGAGTACCGGGGCTTTAGAAGCATGTACGGAGAGCATGCGCTTATAGTAACGATATTCCAAAACATCTACTATGCTTTTGAGATGCTCCTGGTGTTGATTATGGTCGTGTTTTTTCAGCGTGCAGGGGAATTGTGGTTTAAGAGCAGCAAGGTGCCCTGGTCAAGCATTGGCCTGATGATGACCTGGGGGGCAATTCACTTTTTGTCACATCCGGCAGGAGCCCTGGGCGTAACGCTGTGGGCGTTGGTGCCGGGATTGTTCTATGTTTATGGCGGCCGGTATTTTTATCCCGTTTACTTATTGCTTTTGTTGGGTTTTGTGATTTAGGATTTTGTTTCCGACCATACTTGCAAACGACAACCCTGCCAGCAACAGCTGGCAGGGTTTAGTGTACATACTGGTTCTATGGGTGAGCAAGTTTTTCAGAATTTTGGCATAAAAAAAGGAACCCTGCAGTGCTTTGACGAAGTAAAACAATATCCTTTGCTGTTCTGCAGGCCAGCAAGCTGCCCACCGGATTGCGGAGAATGCTGGCGGTACGTACACGGGGGAATATCAGCTATCGAAAGGATGAGCAATATGGGATGCTGTTTTAACCACCAGGCTTTTCGCTCTTTTGCTGTTTTTTCGGTCTTGATCCTCGCTTTGTCGGTGATACTGGGTACAGGTACCGGTTGCCAGCTTTTGGGCTGTGACAATGGCGGAGATGTGCAGTCCAACAGGGGAAACACGCCGGGCAACACCATCAACTCTGGTGTAGCTGCCACTGATGGCAGCTGGATTTACTTCACAAGCAATGACAGTGGATTCGGTAGCGGCTACATCTATCGCATGCGTCCCGATGGCAGCGATGTTGAGCAGGTGAACCGTGACCGCAGCTTGTTCATCAATGTTGTTGGCGGATGGGTTTACTATGCCAATCACGGGGACTTTATGCGACTTTACCGCATACGGCCCGATGGCAGCGAGCGGGAAAAACTAAATGATCACTACAGTATTTATGTGACTGTTTTGGATGGTTGGATATATTATTCAAACGGAGATGATTCCACCAGCGTTTACCGCATGGAGGTTGACGGCAGCAATGTTGAGAAACTCAACAGCGACCACAGTG
>PWLI01000018.1 GCA_003559415.1 Clostridiales bacterium
CGGACCGGTATCTTTGAAAGAAGCCATGGCTTCGGGATGCGCACCTGTAATAAGTGATTTGACTGCTCCCAGGGAGTGGATTGAACATGAGAAAAATGGGCTTGTAGTTCCTGTGCGCAATGCGGAAAAACTGGCAAAAGCTTTATGCAATTTGCTGGGAGATGCCAATAAGCGGCGCCGTTTTAACGATGTAAATCGTGCTTTGATTGTTGATCGGGCGCAGCATCAGAGGCAAATGCATCAAGTGGAGCGTGTATATGAAAAGGTCGTCAATAAATCGAGAAATGGAGAGCATTAAAAATTTTGCAGTTGATTCCTGGCTTCCTTTGTTTCGAGTTTGAGAAGCTTTTAACCATTAAAAATCAGGTTCATACTCTTTGAAACAACAATTCAACGCTTCAGTCAGGATTTTTGATTCAGACATCCTACGCGGGAGGGTGTGACAAACACAAAGGACTCGCTTCATAGCAACTTGACAGTCAAAAATTTCAATATATACGTACTCAAGATAGAAAGCTATCAGGGCTCTCGGTCCCAATGATTTGCCCTATAGTTGATCTTGTTCGGAGTAATAAATGAGGATCATACAGTAGATCATGTTCATCGCGGATCAGATTGTTTACCTGGAGCTGGAGCGGACAGGCTGCTCCCATACTATCAAGCTGCTTCGTCATCTTATGCCCGGAAGGAGAGCGGGTAAGCACAATCGGCTGCCACCGTATTTAAACGATGGAAAGCGCTTCATTGTCGGGAATGTGAGAAATCCCTGGGTATGGTATGTATCGTTGTGGTCGCTGGGGTGCCGGGGAATAGGAAGCCTTCATGACGTTCTGACCCGCTGGACACTCCGGGGACATGGGCTCAAGCGGCATCCTTTACGGGGATGGAAAGACATACTCAATGAATTTCAAAAACCCATAACCAAGTGGCGCCATCTATATGGAGATATCGATAATCCTATGCTATTTCGTCGCTGGCTTGAAATGATACTGGATCCGAAACGAAAATACGATCTGGGTGATGGTTATGGCCATAGCCCGATGAGTGAAAGCGCAGGGTTTATGACTTACCGCTATGCTTTCCTCTATTGGAAAGAGGCAGCCTCGGTGATGTCGAGGACGGATTGCGGAGATTTTGCAGGTTTGACGGCTACGGATGAACGGGAAAACCTACTTCAGGCAGCAATCCGCACGGAGTATCTGGAAGCGGATCTGATCGCATCTCTCGAACAATTCGGACTGCCGATCTCCGAGGTACAAAAGAAGTGGGTTTACAGTGCCCGAAAAACCGGTGCTTCCAAAAGGCGCTGGGATATTGGCCATTATTATGACACCCATACCAGAGAGCTGGTCCACCGCCGGGAGAAGTTGATTGTTGACAAGTATGGATATGTTTTTCCAGAGTGAGGTGAAAGTTTGCTGCGGGTTTCTCGGTGCTTTACGGGATCGTCGGGCCGCCAGAATATTGGAATTCATGCCATCAATACTGCGGGAAGATGAAAGAAAGTGGCGCGTACTGAAAGTTTTATCGAAGGGTGTAGAAAGGTTGCCCGGACAATTGTTCCGCCGCAATACCGGCCGGAGGTGAAGCGCTTCTTGTATTTCGGCAAGCGTGTTCATTGCCCGGCGTGTACAGGGGATTTCAGAAGATTTGAGGCAATTTTTCGGCGGAAAGGTGCCATGTGCCCTGTTTGCGGGGCAATGGAGCGGCACCGAATGATCTGGCTTTATCTGACGCGCGAGCTTGACATCATTTGCCAATCCCGAATAAGGATATTCCACCTGGCGCCAGAGGCCGCCATCAAAACGCCACTTTGCCGGTTGAAACATATCGCTTATGTGAGTGGCGATCTGACGTCAGAAACGGCCGACGTGCTTCTCGACGCCACGCGGATACCGTTTGCACAAAGCAGCTTCGATGGGTTGATATGCTGCCATGTCCTGGAGCATATCAACGATGATCGGAAAGTCATGGAGGAGTTTTACCGGATGCTAATACCTGGTGGTTGGGCGCTGCTCCAGCATCCTGTTCCGCGGGCCTATACTTATGAGGACAATAGCGTGACCACCCCGGAAGATCGCAAACGGGTATTCGGGCAGAAGGATCATGTCCGAATTTACGGCATGGATCTAAAAAACCGGCTCGAAGCTGTCGGTTTCGAAGTTACCGTGATCGACTATCCGGGCATGTTGTCCAAGGCGGAAGTTCTGCGATACGGGCTGAAACCGGGTGAGCTAATATTTTTCTGCCGTAAAGGATAATGCCAATGTGGATACCCCACTACCCTCGTTTATACAGTCCGTCCATTATACACTCATATCGGCGCTCTGGAAAATCGCCATAACCATTAACCGACCACAAGGCGATACGGATACCCAGCGTAATCCAAAGGTGCTTTAGAAAAAGGGAATTTATGGCCTTTTCGCGTAAAGAGAATCAACGGATTGCTCCTTTGCGGTTTGATCTGTTTGCCTATTGGCATGATCCTCGTTGGAACGGTTTCGTGGGGGCTACCGTCAAAATATGGGATCTGGCCGAAAACCTTTCGCGGCAAGGTCATCAGGTTACTCTTTATCTGCCGAAATTCTCCGGGGTAAAAAGCACCGGCCGGTTCACAGTCAAGCAAGTTCCGATGATCGATCTGCCGATCTTGCGTTTGATTTCCTTCAATATCTTCCTGCTGATCCTTTTATTGGGCCGGAAAACCCCTGATGTCGTCTATCTGAGACGGACTAATATCTTTGTCCCGGTTGTGTACGCCCGGCTGAGAGGAGCCCTCTTTTTTTTCGAGGTCAACGATGATCCGTACCACAACCCCAATGCGGATTCGGAGAATCGATTGTCTGTGAGCCGAAACCGGTGGTCGATTCGCCTGGACGAATGGCACATGCGGCAAGCTGAGCGCGTTTTCGTTATCTCCGAAGACATCCGGGATCGGATAATGGCGGTAAATCCTCACATTCCGCCGAGGCGGTTTGTTTTGATGCCCAGCGGCGCCAATACCCGGCTCTTTTCCCCGGTACCCCATGACGTGGCCCGCCGGTCCATCGGACTTGTCTCTCAACATCGGTATGTTGGATTTGTCGGTACCCTTCTGGCCCACCAAGGTGTTGATGTATTGATTGCCGCCGCCCCGGCAGTTCTTAGCAACCATCCGGATTGCCGGTTTATCATCATCGGGGAAGGACCGATGAAGTCCAGATGGCAGGAAATGGCCAGGCAGGCATCGCTTGAAAATGTTTTTCTATTTTCAGGACAGATCCCATATCATAAGTTGCCGGCATGGATTAATGCCATGGATGTATGTGTGGCGCCATATCTGCAAAATGCCGGGTACCGGTCTCCGGTGAAGATTTTTGATTATCTGGCTTGTGGACGCCCGGTTGTTGCATCAATGATTGAGGGGACCACGGACATTTTCGGGTCTGTTGAGGCTGTCCGGCTTGTGGCCCCTGAAGATCCGCAGGCGCTTGCCGGCGCTATCAGCGATATGTTAGCGCCTCATGCTGGCTGCACCCGGGCATGCAAGACCAGCTCTCAGTGGATCAGGGAAAATTTTGATCGTTCGATAATGGCCCGTCGCGTATCGGATTGCGCTGAAAAAATCCTGGCTGCCAAACGAAATCGGTTTCCGGTGTGAACCAGTTAACGCCTCGAAGCATCAAGGTGCTCCATGTGATTGACTCCGCCGGATACGGCGGCGGTGAACGGTATGTTGCCGACATCATCCGGCACGCATCTTCGGATGTCGATCATATTGTTGCCATTCCGTCCGCGGGGCATTTTGCAGCGCAGCTTCAAAGCCTGGGGGTCGGTTATGTTATCATCGATATGCGCCGCCGCTTTTCGTTTTCCTCTGTTTTTGAACTGTGCCGTCTGATACGGCATTTCAGGGTTGACCTGGTGCATTCACATGGATACCGGGCCAATATTTACAGCCGTTTTGCCGCAGTGTTGGCTGGGAAGTCCCATATTTGTACGATGCATGTGTCGTTGTATGATTATGGGGATACAGGGGTTTGGCTTCGCCGTTTCTATATCGGCATTGAGATGTTGACCGCTGTTGCCACGCATCGCTACATCTGCATATCCCGGGCAATGCAGGAAGATGCGCGCCGGATGAATATCGGCAGGCAGAAAATGATTCATATCCCAAACGGGGTTGATGGCAGACGGTTTAACCCGGGAGTCGACGCTTCTGAACTAAAAGTTGATCCAGGACTGATCGGGAGAGGTCCGGTAATTGGAACCGTGGGAAGAATGGTCCCTGAAAAAGGGCAGAGTTATCTCGTTGAGGCGTTGTCTCTGCTGAAAAGTCGATATCCTGATCTCAAGTGCATTTTTTTAGGTGAAGGGCCGCTGCTGAAGGATTTGGAAGAACAGGCCGAACAGCTGAGCGTTTCGGAGATGTGCGTATTCGCCGGGGTCAGGGAGGATATCGAGCGGATTTATCCCTTAATGGATGTGTTTGTACTTCCTTCATTGAGGGAACCATTTGGTTTGGCCATCCTGGAAGCCATGGCATCCGGGGTTCCGGTCATCGCAACGGCTGCGGGGGGGCCTTTGGATTTTCTTCGATCTGGTGATAATGGTATATTAACAGCACCTTGTAATTCAGCCGCACTGGCTGAGGAGATTGACGGGCTGCTTTCAAATTCAAAGAAGAGAATGCGCCTGGCTGAGGCTGGCCTTCAAACGGTTAAGCGTTGTTTCACGATTGAAAAAATGGTGTCTCTGATCGAATCCGAATACAGGCATTTGGTTTCTAATATAACCGCTTAAATGTTAGATGAAATCGATGAACAGATGCGTTGCCGCGGCAAAGAACCGCCAGGGGCGGCCGATCCTGGTGACGGGGTCGCACCGTTCCGGATCAACATGGATCGGGCAAATGATTGCTCAAGCGCCCGGCATTGCCTATATTCATGAGCCATTTCATGTTAACCATGATCCGGGAATATGCAATGCGAGCTTTGAAAACTGGTTTTCTTATATAACGGATGCGAATCAAGGGCTTTTTGCTGATGCATTGCAGCGGACCCTATCCTTCAAATACAATCTGGGTGATGCGGTTCGGTCGGGGAGGTCGAAAGAATACCGCGACATAGCTTACGAGTATTTAAAGTTCTCCTTTTGCCGCCTTATGCGCTACCGACCGTTAATCAAGGATCCAATTGCGATTTTTTCAGCACAGTGGCTGGCATCCCGATTTAACATGGATGTGGTTATTTTGATAAGGCACCCGGCAGCTTTTGTCTCTAGCCTGAAAA
>PWLI01000157.1 GCA_003559415.1 Clostridiales bacterium
AGGTACCAGAAAGCAATGTTGACCAGCATGACGCCAGTATATCCCCAAAGCACCAGCGGCACCACCAGGGAAACCACAACGGAGAACAGCAGCACTGTGCCCGCCAATGCGGCAACAGAAACCACCAGCAACAACATCAAGTTGGTAAACACCGGGGTTTCCTTCCAGCGCTTGTGGACAGTCAGTATAAAACCGATGCCAGCGGCCAACCAGGCCGCAAAAACCAACAATATCATCACATTGACCACAGCGGCATCCGGCGAGTAGATAAACCCGCTGGCAAGTACTGCCAGCACAGAAAGAACCAGCGGAAATATAACTTTCCCACGGTTGGTCAGGAAATGAGACCCCTTGTAGGCTTTAATCATGTGCTGGCGATGGGCATCAATGGCGCCTCCAACTATTCTATGCTGACTGTTTTCCAGCACCAGCGATTCCCGGCTGCCCAGCAACCTTCCCCCTATCAGCTGTTCATCGTCTTCCAGGGGCCGTGTTTCTGAATCATTTTTTTTCAGGGTAAACCTGTTCCTGCCTGTTTCCTCAATCATCAAAAACCCCTTGACTGCCAGGTTGAGAATGGCTGCAGCGAAAACCTTGTTGTCATATGCCATTCTATTGATATAACGTATGGCAGCCGGTGAATACCCCTCCGGCGGTTCAAACCGGGGGAAGACAGTTCCCACCCGGGGGTTGCGCCCGTAGCGCTTCCAGGTCGGCACATACCACAGCAACAATAACAGCAATACCACCATGGTGATGAATCCGTCCCAGTTGTCCCGGAACCAGTACTTAACTGTGTTGCCGGGGTCCAGGATGTACCCTGCCGGCCATTGTACAACAGCAGTAAAGCCCTCCCGGGGGTGCAACTGCCGGGTAGTTGTCATCACCAGGCGGCCCTGGGTGTCTATGTTGTATGTCCAGTCTGTGCCTTGCTGGCCCTGAAAGCCGGTATAACCCGTCACTTCCAATTGGCTGCGGGGTATTTCCTGGGGCAACTCCAGTATCCAGGTAACCCGGTCAGCGGCAAAAGCCCAGTCTGTGCCATGGATGTTCCAGTAGAGCTCTGTCACATCTTCGAAGAATCCCAACTGGCGGTCGGTGGTGAACTTGATTGTATAGGTGTGCACCCCGTGGTTGAGCAAAACATCTGCGTCACCGATGCGGACCCGGGAGCCATTTTCCAGCTTCTCCACGCTGTATGGTTCCGGATTGCCGTTGCGCAGCACTTCTTTAACATCAAAGCCCACCACATAGCGGCCACCGTCCTCGGTGGGGTAGATTGTGGGAAAGTCCCGGTAAATACCCCGGCGAATCTGCTGGCCGGCCACCAACACGGTGATTTCTTCTGTGATGTGCAACGTGCCGTCGCTGTCCACCCTGACCAGCGACACTACTTCCAGTATCCGCTCGCCACCTGTCTCCGCCCCCGGAGATCCGGCAGGCAAAAACACCAGCAATACCAGCAGGAAAAGAAGAAAGATTTTTTTCATCCCATTCGCACCTCCGGGGCTTCCCGCTGGGTTGCCAACTCCAGGGCAAAAAAGTCTCTCTTCTCAATTTTAAACAGCCCCGCCACCAGGTTGGTGGGGAAAGACTCTATCTTTGTATTGAGATCCCGGACAGTGCCGTTGAAGTAACGCCTGGCCATCTGCAGGTGCTCCTCGATGTCAATCAGTTGATTTTGCAACTCCAGATAGTTGCGGTTGGCCTTAAGCTCAGGATAGGCCTCAGCAATGGCAAACAAAGACTTCAAGGAACCGGTCAACTGGGTTTCCGCTTCCCCTGCCTCTTTTACACCTTCCGCTGCCTGGGCCTGGGACCGAAGCCGGGAAACCTCGGTAAACAGCTGTTGTTCATGCCTGCTGTAACCCTTGACGGTCTCCACTAGGTTGGGAATAAGGTTGTAGCGGCGTTTCAATTGAACATCAATGCCGCTCCAGCCCTCCCGGGTCAGATTTCTCAGCCGGATCAGGTTGTTGTAAGTCACTATCAACCAGACCAACAACAACACGGGGACAGCTATTGCTATTGAAATATATGGCATAATGACCCTCCTTTATTCTGGGCAACTCATTATGGAAATATTCTCCCTTTAGGACCGTTGTTCCTTCACCATAACAAAATAAAACGGCCCGCGGGCCGTTTACCTTTCTTTGTCCTGCCAATGCCGGGAGAAATATTCATCGGTGGTGCAAAAGCTGCTGGTATCTTTGACAAGATCTATGGCCTGGCGGCCATCTAAATGGTCCAGTTCGTGCTGCATCAGCTCTGCCAGACCATCCTGGGCCTCGGTAACCCGCAGCTGCCAATCCATGTCCCTGTATTCCACAGTGACCTGGTTGTAGCGCTCCACCTGGAACCACAGGTTGGGGCAACTGAAACAACTGTCCCAAAACAGCTCCTTTTTACCATTATGCCGCAGTATGCGGGGGTTGATCATAATCAGGGGCTTGCCGTCCAGGGCCATCACCACCACCCGCAGGTTGACACCAACCTGGGGAGCGGCAATCCCTCTGCCGTACCCATATTGTTGGCGAAAATCCATCAGCGTCTCAAACATATCCCGGGCCAACTCACGTACTTCCTCCAGTTGGGATTGCTCCACGGGACGGCTGGGTTGGCGCAACACAGGGTTGCCCAGCTGGATTATCGGACGTACCGCCAAACAAACCACCTCCCAACAGTAAATTCTATCCCCGGCCCGTTTTTCCCTGCCCCACAACGCCGGGAAAATCTTTTCCAACAATGATGAAAACTGCCGCAAAAGCACGTATAATGGGCTTAGCAGCTAAACTGAAGGGGGAAATGCTATGCGTAAATATATATCCGTGGTTCTGCTTGTCTTGCTGGTTGCCTTGGCTCCACTGACATCGGGCTGTGGGCTGCTGAACCGTGGCCCGCAGGCGCCCCATGGCCTGGGTTCCAAGACTTTTACAACGGAAGAGTTGTCTCAATTGGCCCTGGAAGCAGTGGCTTACATCGAAACACCCTTTGCCCAGGGTTCGGGTTTTGCCATCTCTGCCGATGGCCTGATTGTAACCAATTTCCATGTTATGCAGGGAGCAGACACGGCCACCGTCACTATCGGGGGAAAAACCTATAACAATGTAACGGTGGTGGCCAGCAGCCATGAATACGACCTGGCCATTCTAAGCATTCCGGCCCAGGACCTTGTTTGGCTTCCCCTGGCCAGAAACACCAATGCCACCTCGGTGGGCGAACAGGTGCTGGCCATGGGCAATCCCCAGGGCCTTCAGGGCACGGTGTCTGATGGCATAATCAGCGCCATGGACCGGCAGTTGGATGGCATCACCTTCGGCCTGATCCAGACATCCGCTCCCGTTTCACCCGGCAGCAGCGGCGGCCCCCTTTTGAACATGAAAGGCGAAGTAATCGGCGTAAACGCCCTCTCTTACCTGGCGGGGCAGAACCTCAATTTTGCCATACCGGTGGAGCTGGTCCATCAGGTCAGGGCAGAAATTACTGACCCCCAACAACTCAGCCAGGTTTTTGGCAGCCAGTCTGGCTCACGCTACCAGCACCAGGACGGCCAGTTTGCCATCTCCCTCACTTGGCAGGGAGATGTAGACATGGATTTAGAGATATGGGATGAAGAGTTTAACTACATCGGCGATGCTTCAGTCCTGGGCGATTGCTGGGACATAGTCCACGGCGACCAGGGCGAGGAGTACTTTGTTTTTAAAGTCCACCCCGAAACAAACCTCAGCCGCCAGCACGACTTGCCCCGGGACTTCAGCACCGGCAGATTCATTGTGTCCCCATACTACTACGATGGCCATGGTGATGACGTGACAGTGACATTGACCATTCATTATCCCGATGGCAGCAGTGAAGAGTTGTTTGGAGATGTGTCTTACACCCCTCCTTACGACCAATGGTTCGCCCTGTTGGTGGATGCCGATGAAGCCAGCGTCAAACTGCTGGACTTTTTCCCGGCATCACAGACAATCGCGTTGCTGGAGTGGGACACCGAAGCCGATCTGGACTTAATTGTCTGGGACTATGACTATGGCGAATACTTTTTCCCCTTTGAGTTCGGCGGCAACGACATCACTGATGGCACCCGGGGGTTGGAAGTATTTCTTTTCCATGATTTTGGAGTATATGATTTCTCCCATGGGCTGATGGATGTGGATGTGGTGATGCACGATTCCGGCAACCCCACAACAAAGGCAACGGTGACGTTGTTTCACAACGGAGAGGTAATAGAAAGGTTCTCCCACACCTTCACTCCCGACCCCCGGGGCGATTACATCTGGCAGGTAATAGAAAGTTTGAACCCGGAAACAGGGGAGTTTACCGAACCGGAAGAGGAAAGACTTTTCGATTGAAAAGCAGCTTGCGCTGCTTTTTTTCACTGGAAAGAGAGAGCGGTGCAAGTGTGTGGAAATAAGTAATAATCATTGCTGACAAGGAGAGTGATGCAATTGACTGAGACGCTGCTGCTGGACGGAAACCAGGCCGTAGCCCGAGGGTTCTGGGAAGCAGGCGGCCGGGTGGCTGCCTCCTATCCTGGCTCGCCCACTGTGGAGCTGATGGATGCAGTTCAAGGTTATGACGATATTTATAGCGAATGGTCAGCCAATGAAAAGGTGGCGCTGGAGGTGGCAATCGGCGCCAGTTGTGCCGGTGGCCGGGCCATGGCATCGATGAAACATGTGGGCATAAACATCGCCGCCGACCCGCTGATGACCTATACCCAGGTGAATACACCCGGGGGGTTGCTGTTGGTTGTAGGTGATGACCCGGGCCTGACCAGTTCCCAAAATGAGCAAGACAGCCGTTTCTGGGCCCGCTTTGCCAACATGCCTTTGCTGGAGCCTTCCACTCCCCAGCAAGCCAAAGACATGGTTGGCCTGGGGCTGGATATAAGTGAGAAGTATGGCACACCCGTTCTTCTGCGGATGACAACCCGGCTTTGCCACAGCCGTGCCCCAGTAACCACCTCTTCCCGGCAACAAATCATCCCTGAGGGCTTCAAACCTGATCAGGCCCGGTTTTGCATGTTGCCGCCCTATGCCAATCAGCAGCAACATCACATGGCCAAGCGGATTGAGCAACTGGGCAAAGAAGCCAACTCCATGGACATCAACAACTATGCTCCCCGGGAGGACGCCAGCACCCTGCTTATTTCCAGCGGCATAGTTTTCAACTACCTGGGTGAACTGGGGCCCAAGGCATCATTGCTCAAACTGGGCATGGTTTGGCCGCTGCC
>PWLI01000030.1 GCA_003559415.1 Clostridiales bacterium
CAGGGCAGGGCGCGCGCCCTGCTCGATCAGGTGGTTGCAACCGCTGCTGGCTGCACTGGTGATGTTTCCCGGGACAGCATAGACTTCCCTGCCCTGTTCCAGGGCATATCCCACCGTTATCATGGCGCCACTCTTTACTGCAGCCTCCACCACAACGACACCACGGCAAAGACCGCTGATGATTCTGTTTCGCCGGGGGAAATTGCTGCTGTTGGGCGGTGTGCCGGGGGGGAATTCGGAAACCAAACATCCCTTTTCCGCTATCTCCCGGTAAAGCGCCTTGTGGGACGACGGGTAAACAACATCTGGCCCGCAACCCAGCACTGCCAGGGTATAGCCCTTGTGCTCCAGGCTGTTGCGGTGAGCCTGGCCATCGATTCCCAGGGCCAAACCGCTTACAACTCCTATGCCCGACTGGGCAAGGGCTCTGGCAAAGACCTTGGTCACCTGCCGGCCATAGGCAGTGGCCTTTCGTGAGCCGACAACGGCCATCAGCACCTGTTGGTGCCGGGGCAGCCTGCCCCGATAAAAGAGAACCGGCGGCGGATCGGCAATTTGGCGCAACAAGGGCGGGTAATCGCGACAGGCCAGGGTGACTGCTGATATGCCCAGTTTGCAACACTTTTCCCACAGCCGGGCTGCCGCTTCTTTATCAATACCAGCTATTATACGCTCCATCCTGCCGGGGGAAAGGCCGGCAATTTGGGCGGCATTGATTATATCTCCATTAAAAAGGGGTTCTAAACGGGGAGATTCCTTGTACAGGGCAAGGATTCGCCTGGGACCCAAACCCTGTGCCTCGTTTACTGCCAGCCAGCGAACCAGCTGTTCACAGGACATTTGCACACTCCCGTCAGGAAATATTTTACTTACCGTAACAATTATTGAACATTTTGTCAATTTTAAATCCCCGCCGTAGCGGGGATTGGCCCGTCAGTCTTCCTTGTTGGGATAGTCTTGAAGTTTGTCTTCCCAGGTGCGGATTACTGCTTTTTCCGGCGACAAAGATACCAGGTAATCGGGCGACAGGGGTGTTTTCCCCAGCCCCTTGGGGGCGTTGACGATATATGTGGGAATTGCCATTCCCGACGTGTGGCCCCGCAGTTTTTCCATTATTTTCAGGCCCTTTTCGATGCTGGTGCCGAAGTGGGTGGTGCCCTTGACGTTTTTTGCGTGGAAAATGTAGTAGGGCTTGACCCGAATCCTCAGCAGTTCATGGTTTAACTTTTTCATCACGTTGTAGTCATCATTGATTCCCTTGAGCAACACTGCTTGATTGCCCAGGGGAATACCTGCCTGGGCCAAGCGGCCGCAGGCTTCCGCCGCCTCCGGTGTCACTTCCAGGGGGTGGTTGAACTGACTGTTGACATACAGGGGATGATGCCGCTCCAGCATGCTGCACAGCGCCGGGGTAATGCGCTGGGGCATTGTGACGGGAGTGCGGCTGCCCAACCGTTTTATCTCAACATGGGGTATCTCGTCCAGCTCGCCCAGCAACCAATCCAAAGTGTTGTCGGTGAGCATCAAGGCGTCTCCCCCGGTTATCAACACATCTCGTATTTCTTCATTGGCACGGATGTAGTCCAGGGCTTTGCTCAGCAACTCCCGGGGAACATTTTTGTCCACTTCGCCGATGTTGCGGCGGCGCTGACAATGCCGGCAGTACATGGCGCACTGGTTGGTTACATTGACAATAAGCCGGTCGGGGTAACGACGGGTTATGGCCGGCGCCGGAGAGGTCAGTTCTTCACCCATGGGGTCAAGCACGCCATGGGGGTCCTCCACTTCATTGATACAGGGTATTGCCTGCTTGCGCACCGGGCAGTTTATGTCTGTGGGGTCCATCAGGCTGGCATAGTAGGGAGAGATTGCCCAGCGAAACTCGCTTCCCACTTCCCGGATAATTTCCTTCTCCCGGGGCGACATGTTGACAATTGCCGCCAGCACATCCACATCGTAGATCCTGTTGCGGATTTGCCACTTCCAGTCCGTCCACTGATCTTCAGTCGCACCCAGTACATCCAAAATCAGTTTCTTTTGACGCTTTATTCGTTCTCTGGCATTAAACCCTGTGGTGATGCTATCTTTTACTTCGAGATAGTCAGCTATGCGGTTTCTCAGCTCAGATGCCCGCTTTTCGGCCAATGCCCGCTTTTCCTGTTCCGTCAACTTGTTTGTCTGCGTCATAGCTCCACCTCCGCAACTATTATAACACAAAGGTTCCAAAACCCTGGATTGTCAGATTCTTTGCTTGATTATGCCGCCGCCCAACACCTGGTTTTGGCGGTAAAACACAGCAGATTGACCCGGAGTTACTGCCCGTTGTGGTGCAGCCAGCTCCACCTGCAGGCAGTCATCAATCAACTTGACCCGGGCCGGTGCAGGCCGGGAATTGTAACGGGTCATCACTTCTGTTTCGAAAACATCTGCCGGCGGATGGCCGGCTACAAAGTTGTAATCTGAAACAAGAAATTTATCGCTGTAAATCTCCTTGCTGGTGCCCACCACTACGGTATTGGTGTTTACATCCAGTTTCACCACATACAGAGGCTGCGGGGCAGCAATGCCCAGCCCCTTTCTTTGCCCCACAGTATAGTTGTAAACACCCCGGTGTTGGCCCAGCACCCGTCCCTGGGTGTCAACAATCGGGCCAGGGGAAGCTGCTGCCGGGCGATAGCATTGGAGAAATTGCTTGTAGTCATCCCCCGGCACAAAACAAATGTCCTGGCTTTCCCTGGCTGAGGCTGCCGGCAGCTTGAATTTTTCTGCAAGTCGGCGAACCTCTGTCTTGGTCAGCTCGCCCAGTGGGAAGAGGGTGTGACACAATTGATGCTGGCCCAGCCTGTACAGGGCATAGCTTTGATCCTTTGACCTGTCCTCTGCCCGATGGAGCGTGCAAGCTGATTGGGAGCGCTTGACTTGCACATAGTGGCCGGTGGCCAGTGCTGCATACCCCTGTTTCAGCGTCCAATCCAACAGAACCCCGAACTTTATCTTTTGATTGCAGCGCACACAGGGATTGGGAGTTCGCCCGTCCATGTACTCTGCCACAAAGGGCTCGATGACCTCTGCTGTAAACTGTTCTTGAATGTCCAGCACATGGTGCTTGATACCCAAAATCTGTGCAGACCGGGCCGCTTTTTCAGCCGGAGAATCAGTTGGCTGCCGGCTCCTGGTGGTGCAGGGATGAGAGAACAAATCCAGCGTCACGCCCTCGACATCAAACCCCTGCTCCAGCAGCAGCGCTGCTGTGACTGAGCTGTCAACACCTCCGCTCATGGCCGTCAGTATTTTTTTGCCTGCCATTATTTCTTCCAAACCAAATCGCCGTCAATATAAAGGGCCGATGGTGAGTTTTCCCAGAGTTGTGTCCGGGAAAAACTTTCGTAATAAGCCAAGTCTGCCCGGAAGCCCTGACGCACTTGCCCGGTGTTCCAACCGGTCAACCGTGCAGAATTGGCCGTAAAGGCCTGCAGGGCCTGTTCCAGCATCAGCGACTGATCCCGGTCCCACCCCACTGCCGGGTTGTTTTCATTGTCACAGCGGGTGACGGCAGTATGAATCCCCCACCATGGGTTCATGTCTTCCACCGGCGCGTCCGAACCACCGGTCAGCACAACACCCTGGTTCCACATGTCCCGCCAACAATAGCTGAACTGAAGGCGTTCATGGCCCAACCGGGAAGCAACCCAATCCTTGTCTGTTTGCAGGAACACCGGTTGGAACTCGCCGACAAGGCCTTGTTCAGCCATTCTTTCCACCTGGCCCGGCGCCATGACCTGACAGTGGATAAGCCGGTGGGGCAAGCGCCGGGGGGTGTTGTCATCCTGCCGGCCAACCGAGCCCAACACATCCAGCGCCTGTTCAACAGCAGCGTCGCCGATGGCGTGCAGGGCCAGCTGTATCCCCTCCTGTTCTGCCAGCATGGCAATTTCGGCCAGTTCCTGGCGGGAGAGGATCAGTACCCCTTTGTTGCCCTTTTCATCGGTATAGTCCTGTTGCAAAGCAGCAGTCCGGGCGCCCAGCGAGCCGTCCAAAAACATCTTGGCAGCCCCGGGGGACAACAGGGGGTGGCGGTCCAACTCTTTCTTTATTGCAACATATTCGGCCAGGTCAGCTGCATTTTTTATGTGATAGTGAAGCTGCACCCGCAAAGGATGGCTGGAGGTAACTCTGTCGTAGATGCGCCAAAGTTCATGGTAACTGCCCACATCATTTAAGTCATCGGTGTGGACGGCGGTGATGCCGCAGCTATATGCATACTCAATTGCAGATGCCAGGGCATCATACATCAGTGATGAATCAGGTGCAGGCACATGTCGGAGCACCAGGTCAGTTGCATGCTCCTCCAAAATCCCCGTTGGGCCCTGTTCGTCTTTGTGGATCACACCACCGGGCACCGGGGGGACATGTTCCGATAAACCGGCAATTTGCAGGGCAACGGAATTGGCAGCCACCACATGACCGCATACCCGTTTTAACACCACCGGTTGGTTGGGCACAATGCTGTCCAAAAAATGTCTGTCGGGTGTAAATCCCAGGCGGTTCTGATCCCATCCCCGCCCCGTCACCCATTGGCCCTGCTTGGTGGAGGCAAAAGTTGACAATGCTGTCCGAAAAGACTCCCGGCTGTCGCACACTGACAAGTCCAGCGACAGACGGTTTAACCCTTCACCCAGCAGGTGAACATGACTGTCTGTAACTCCCGGCATCAGAACACCGCCAGAGCCGCCATCAACAAGGCGGGACAAAAGGCCTGCGTCAAACTCTACAGTTGCTGGCCCGGTAAATTGAGTTCCATCAAATATTTGTGCTGCTGTGAGTTTCAAGGTTTTCCATCCTTCCCTGGTGGTCTTTGTTTATTATATAGGTAAATTAATGCTCCCTCAACTGCACCCCTTGGTGGCAAACCACAACCGGGGTGGGTTGCCGCCACGGTTTTCCATTCCGGTGCTCACTGCCAACCAGGTCTTGTCAAGTGAGCGGAACCACTGGGCAACAGCCGCTTCCTCTTCGGCACCGCCGGCATGCCCAGAGTAGGTCACAACGGACAACGCGCCGCCCGGGACCAGCATGTCAGCTGCAACCGACAGGGCCTGGACGGTTTTATCTGCCTGGGTGATTATTTTCTTGTCTCCGCCCGGCAGGTAGCCCAG
>PWLI01000106.1 GCA_003559415.1 Clostridiales bacterium
CAGGAGTCTCGGCATTGGGGTCAAGGCGCCAAATCTTTTCCGCCAGATATGTGGCGTAAAATTTGTAAGCAAGAAAGTAGAGGACTAGAGCAGCAACAACAAATGCCAGTGCACCCATTCAAACAACTCCTTCCAAAAATTTGAGTTCAGTGCGGCGGGAACTCGGGCTCTTCCATAGACCACCCCCCTGTTTATTTTGCTCCTTGTGATTTTTTCGACATAAACAAAAAAAATCCTGCTTAAACCAGTATTTAATTCATAATCAGATAATTTATGCAAATTTACTGTTCAATGTCACATTAACGGCGTTGCCTTTAGCGATTTTTTATCGTTTCGGGTATAATTGAATATAAGCAGTAAAGAAACAATTCCAGAGGTGCCTATGCAAGAAAACAATCTGCCACCTGTCCGTGTAATGAAATTGAAGAAACTCAAGCGTATCCACTTGGCAGTGCATCCCCAGGAAGGTGTAATTGTCAAGATTCCACTGGGCACCAGCAATAAAAAAGCACAACAAACTGTAATTGACAACCAGCATTGGCTGCAGAAACAATGGTTAAAGAGCCAAAGCTTATGTCCGTGGAGGGAGTATAGGGATGGTGACCTGCTGCCCTTGTTGGACAGTCGGGTGGTGCTGGTCAGGGAAACTTCTGATCAGTGGCGCTGCCAATGGCAACCAGGAAGCCTTGTTGTTCAGGCACCGAAAAATGCAAGCCGCGACCAAGTTCGCCAACTGGTCAGCGATTGCTACCGCGTCAAAGCCAGGCAATACATTCCGTTCCGTGTACAAGAGATCAACCAGCAATGTTTCCGGGTTTCGTTGGGAAAGATTTCTGTGCGAAATCAAAGCCGCACGTTGGGCAGTTGTTCCGGGCAGGGCAACTTTGCCTCGGGCGTTATCATCATTACTCTGCGGCCTTTCAACATTGGTGATTTTGTGACAATTGCCGGGGAGTCGGGAATCATTGAAGAAATTCAGTTTTTCAACACTCAGTTGCGTACGCTGGACAATAAGGTTATGTACATACCCAATTCCCGGATAACCGGCAGCGTGATAGTAAATTTTTCTGCCAGGGATACCCGGCGACTGGATTTAAGCATCACCGTCAGTCATGACAGTGACATAGAGAAGGCACAGCAGATTGTTCTCTCTCTGCTTGCAGCTGACCCACGCATCCACGAAGATCCGGCTCCCATAGTTGGGTTGATGGAATTGAATGATACAGGGGCTGTGCTGACAATCCGCCCCTGGGTCAACAGGACAGACTTTTTCCAGGTACAGTTTGACCTGCTTGGCGCCATCAAAAAAGAGTTTGACAAGCAGGGCATTTCCTTTGGCCGCCCCCGGAGGGATGTGTTGATTCAAAAATAAAAGCCTCTTAGCGAGGCTGAAGGTCTATATCCAATTCGCTGTCACCGTATCCATAAAACCAGTCATCTGGGCGTGACAGCATTTCGGGCTGCAGCGCTGGATTAATAATGCAGGCAATAAACATATTGTTGGCCATTGGCGTTGCCAAACGCTTAAAATGCATACGGCCTTCCAAGAAACGGTCAAAAGTCTCTCCTGAGCTGCTAATAATGTATCTGATTCCATTATCTATGCAGGTTTCCGTCAGCTGGTGAATCAGTTGACCAATTACGCTTTCATCAAATGGGCCCAGGTAGTCAATCAGAATGCACGACTGATTGCTTGGCCTGTATCGGTATATCAGCAATCCTTTGAGCTGTTGTCCCTGTCGGGCTGCCAGGAATTTATAGTCGTGCCGCGGCCGCTGAGTATATCGCCAATCCAGATATTGGGGGGAACGCTCGACAGCAACGGGAAAATCCTTTTTCATTTGTTCCCATGCTTGCTCAGCTCCCTGGGGTATTGAATGTTCCAGGCTTATGTCAAGGGTGATTTTTACTTTTTCCCGCCGCCGCTTGTCCCATTTTTTGAAGACAGCATTGAGCCCTGAAGCCAGTGGTGCCACTTTCAGTTTGCGCCTCAACGGCTCCCGAATGTCCAGGGGACGGATAACCGCTCTTCTTTCAAAAAGCACATCCCAGCCGAATTTTTTATATCCCGGAAATGAACTGGCATTGGCAAAGCCCAATATTACATCAACACCCGAATCCTTGGCCCGGCTGATGTTATGCTCTGTCATGGCTGCAAAGATGCCTTGCCGCCGGTATTCCGGATGTGTCATGGTTTTAATTGACCATGCCGCCAGGTATTTTTTGTCGTTGACGATTAGCGGGACAGGTTGCAAAAAGTCTGAAGCGACCACGACTTCTTTATCCTTGGCTACATGGAAAAGGTGGCAGCCATCTGGATTATAAGTGTTTTGCTCTGCCAGCCATCTGTACATTGCTTTGTCAGTGACAGCGCTTTCTCCGTAAATTGATTTGCTTAGATCTATAAAACTGTCAAACTCAGACTCGAAGTCAAGGGGAGAGATAGGGTATTTCACAAAACCCCCTCCTTATAGTTTATAGTATTATCTTATCACCATGACAAAATGATGACAATGCAGCCTATGTGAGTTTTTTGCGCTTCAGGCAGGGATTTTTCCTGTGCATGTGGAATATTTTACAAAACGGCAGGAGGGGGAAGACAGATGATAAAAACGGCGATAATCGCGGATGACGACCCGATTTCCCGTGCCCGCATTGAAGAGTTGGCCAAAGAAGAGAACTACAAAGTACTTGCTTCAGTTGAGAACGGCAGTGATGCTGTGGCTCGTATTTTGCAGCATCGGCCTGATAAAATATACCTGGATGTTATAATGCCGAAGCTGGACGGGTTGGGTGTTTTGGAGGAGCTGGCCAAGATTGATGACTATAACCCGGAAATAACAATGGTCACTTCTTATCGGCGCAGGGAAATTATTGAGCATGCCCTGAAATTGGGGGCAAAGGATTATCTGATCAAGACCCCGACCGGCTTGCAAAAGGGTGACAACCTTTTGTTCTAGCGGCAAGGGCACCGGCAGGTGCCTTTTCTGACGTTTGGGCAGTGTATTGTAGAATGTGTGAATGGAGGTTGAAACATGGCCATCCATGTTGATTCCCAGGCAGTTAAGATGATGCTCAATCGAGAAGGAGCAGACTATAATCAGTTGGCGGAAACTCCCGGCTTCAGCCACTACTGGCGGACAGAAGGGGTGGAACCCCGGGATGCGGCGGTGGCGGTGCTGGGAGAGGAAGCATCCTTTGCCGGGTACAAGCGTTTGACCTCCGACTTGGAGTCTTTTTCTGCGCAATCTTTTAACATCCCACAGGCATTGGGCAGAATATCTGGTTCCTCACTGCAACAGAATCTGGTGCGTCATTTGCCTGCCGACCTGGAAGCTCAGGGAGATGTGTATTTTATTCCTGGTGGACAGCGTCCTTTGGCTGTGGAAGCGGGTATGCTTATCATAAACGTATTTGCCCTGGAAGTTCGGGGGACAAAACTCTACCTGGGCGAGTTTCACTTGCTTTCTGTGCTGGCCCATTATTTGCACAGAATGGCAACCGGCCAGTTTTCTCTTACAGTGCAAAACATCTCGGACATGATGACCAAGATGATGTATGTTGGTGCAGCTACCCTGTTTTTCACTTCACCGACCAGTGGGCCGGTGCGCAACCAGTGGGATGAGGCCGAGAAGAAGACAACGGAGCATTTTGCTGCGCTGCGCAGGGCGTTGGCCTCCGGCGGTAATCCCGGCCACTTGGAATCGATGCTTGGTCTTCCCGCGCCGGCCAGCCTGGCCGCCCCCTATCCCCTGGCCACTTATATGTGCAAGGTTATTGATGGCGCCTTTGGACGGGCCCGGCTTGTGTCTTTGCTTGGGGAGGGCAACTTTGTTTCCGTCTATGAAGAGGCTCGGGTAAAGTATTCATTATCTGAGCAATACAGCCTTGCAGGAGGTTCTCGGTGACAAACTGGTTGGAACTTATCGGTAGACGTCAGTCAATACGCCAATATGAAAAAGATGTAAGCCCCTTGTCTTTGTCAGAGGTGGGCGAATTATTGCCGCAGGCAGAAACTTTGAACAACAGCCCGCTGGCAATGCACCTGGTTTCTGCTGAAAAAATCCATCCATTGTTCAAAGGCTTTCTGGGCAGATTTGCCAGAGTGATGTCCCCCTGGTACATCGTGCCGGTTACCATTAACAATCCCATGGCATGGCTCAACCTGGGATTTGCCCTGGAGAAAACAATATTGGAAATGACCGGTATGGACCTGGGCACTTGCTGGCTGGGCGGTTACTATGATCGGGAAAAGCTGGCATCAAGCCTGGGTTTAAAACAGGGAAGCAGTATACCGGCAATTGTTGCCTGGGGGCATCCATCAAAACAAACATGGAACAAAATTATGAAAAAGGCAGGACGCCTCAATGCCCGCAAAAAGGTGGAAGACATAGTTCACGGGCCGATGCCGGATTATGCCCATAAGGGGCATTTGCGGCCGCTGTTGGAGGCAGTCCGCTGGGCTCCTTCAGCGGTCAATCGCCAGCCCTGGCGCTTGGAAATCTCTCCCGAGGCAGTGCACTTTTACAGCGTGAGCAAGAAAGCAGCTTTGGCAGGCAGTCTGGTGCCGATTGACATGGGAATAGCCCTTTGTCACTTCTCCCTGGGTTGCCGCCAGCTGAACGTGCCAGGCCGCTTGGAGCGCCTGAAGAAAAAAACGCCCCGGGGTCTGCACTACTGGTACTCTTATGTTTTTGCAAGTGAGGAGTTAAAATGAAAGAAGTCAGGCTTTACACCGACGGAGCCTGCTCCGGAAATCCCGGACCGGGCGGGTGGGGTGTTGTGCTTGTGTTCGGTGCCCATCGCAAGGAAATGAGCGGGTTTGAGCCGCAAACCACCAACAACCGCATGGAGATGCGGGCAGTTATTGAGGGATTCAAGGCCCTCAAGGAGCCCTGCGTAGTTACTGTATACAGCGATTCACGCTTGGTTACCGAGGCCTTTAACCAGGGATGGGTGACCAAGTGGCTGCAAACGGACTTTAACAAGGGCAAGGTAAAAAATCAGGACCTGTGGAAGCAACTGCTGAGCGTTATTACGCCCCACCGGGTTCGGTGGGTCTGGATCAAAGGACACAGCG
>PWLI01000168.1 GCA_003559415.1 Clostridiales bacterium
CAGAGCTTGGCCAGATTATCGTCTCCGGTGCCGGAACCGCCGTGGAGCACCAGGGGAATGGAAACCTTGTTGCGGATTTCTTCCAGCAGGTCAAAGCGTAGCTTGGGCTCACCCTTGTATACGCCGTGGGCGGTGCCGATGGCCACAGCCAAGAAATCTACTTCTGTTTCCTTGACATAGCTGACTGCTTCATCGGGAATGGTCAGGCCGGTTTCGTAGTGATCCAGGTTTTCTCCCTGGCCCACATGGCCCAGTTCCGCTTCCACTTCCACACCCACTGCGTGGGCAATCCTCACTAGCTCCTTGACTTCAGCAACATTCTCATCATAGGGCAGGGTGGAGCGGTCAACCATGATGGCGGTAAAGCCGGCCCGAATGCCTTCGATGGCATTTTCAAAAGTAGTGGAGTGGTCCAGGCACAATGTGACAGGCACCTGAGCCCGGATGGCCAGATCATTTAACATCCCGCCGAAGTAGAAAAAGTCGGCATGACCCCGGGAGTTGGAAATAAGTATAACCGGAGATTTCTTCTCTTCGGCAGCGGCGATGGCCGCCCGGCATGTCAGTTCATCTGTGGCCGGTATGGCCGGGACACCGTACTTTCCCTTTTGGGCCTTGTAAAGAATATCGGACATTTTAACCAGCAATTTGCATCCTCCTAAGAAATTTCTATAGTTGTTCAAGAGATCCGAAACTGAACAAATGTTCAGCACTTTTGTTAGCTATGTTTATAATACCCCATATTTCCGGCGGGGTCAACTTTTTGCCGGGGAAAATAACCATGGGAGGTAGCCATGACAGACATTCTCAAAAGCTTTTTGCTCAAGCCAGGAGTTTGGTCGGGAGACTTCCACAACTTTGTCAACCAAGACCAGGGTATCGTACAGCAGGGAAAGATTGAGCTGCAGGTGGAGCTGGTGGACGATAATACTGCCATACAGCGGACAGGGTTCATCCGGCCCGACGGCAGCCGCACCGGTTACCAGGGGCAGGCAAAAATCCAGGTAAAAGGAAACCGGATTGAAAACCCCCAGGTGCCGGAAAAGGATGAAAACACCGGCAACCCCATAAAGGGTTACCGCTTTGACGGGTTTGCCGGCCAGGGCCACATCCACATCCTGGAACAATACACCGAGGTGCACAAGGACCAGCCGGCAGAAGAGCGGCGCAACGAAATACATTACTGCCAGTTGGATGAGGGCCAGGTGCTGATGATCTCCAGCGTCTATGTCAACGGCCAACTGCTGGTCTTTGCCCGGGCCACATTGCAACATTCCCCTTGAGGGCTTGGTGTGTTATAATCAGTGTTGCACCAGCGCATTCAGTGTTTGTGAACCGGGTATCTTGCCGGAGAAACACCGGCGAAAGATGCCCGGTTTTCCATGGGCTTGTACGGCATAGAAAGGCTATGCCACGGGGTTTGCTGGCAACGGCAACTTTTTTTAATGTGAAAAAAAGAATTTAAATCAAAAAGAAGGAAATCAGGAATCAATGTCTAATAAGTAAGAACCACAATATATAGTGGTAAACATACAATTCAAACACAACCTGTTGTGTTTTGGGAGGGAATGACATGTTCACAAACATCAGAAAGCGGGACGGATCAATAGTTCAGTTCCAGCAAGACAAGATTACCAGGGCAATTCTGGCCGCCCTGCAGGCCAACTACCCTGAACGCAACAAGGGTGAGTTGGAAAAACTGGCCGAAGTAGTTTCCGACCGGGTGATTTACAGCCTGGGCAAAGCCAAGCTGGTCAACGACTACCCCACCGTGGAAGAAGTGCAGGACATGGTGGAAGAGACGCTGATGGAAATCGGCGAACGGCAAACTGCCCGCCGCTACATCCGCTACCGTCTGCAACATGAGTACATGCGGGATTACAAGCAAACCTTTGTCGATGCCCAGAAACTGGTCAATGAATACGTAACCCGGGAAGACTGGAAGGTCAACGAGAACTCCAACATGGATTTCTCGCTCCAGGGCCTGAACAACCACGTCATTTCCGAAGTGACCAAGGGCTTCTGGCTCAACCAGATTTATCCCCCGGAAATCAAGGACGCCCACCTGGGCGGAGATTTTCATCTCCATGACATGGGCCTCTTGGCCCCCTATTGCTGCGGCTGGTCACTGGAAGACCTGCTGCTGGACGGGTTCCGCGGAGTCAAGGGCAAGGTGGAAAGCGTTCCGCCCAAGCACTTCCGCACAGCCCTGGGCCAGCTGGCCAACTTCTTCTACACCCTCCAGGGAGAAGCAGCCGGCGCCCAGGCCATCAGCTCCTTTGACACCTACCTGGCTCCTTTTGTGCGCCACGACGGCCTGAGCCAAAAAGAGGTTCTCCAAGCCATGCAGGAATTCATCTATAACTTAAACGTTCCCACCCGGGTTGGCTTCCAGACTCCTTTTGTCAACCTGACCATGGACCTGGTGTGCCCCAGCACGCTGGCTGACCAGGCAGTAATCATCGGGGGCAAGCCCCAGGAAACCACCTATGGCCAGTACCAGAAGGAAATGGACATGATCAACCTGGCCTTTTGCGAAGTCATGATCAAGGGCGATGCCCGGGGCCGGATATTCACCTTCCCCATCCCCACCTACAATGTCACCAAAGAATTTGACTGGGACAGCCCGGTGGTTGATGCCGTCATGAACATGACCGCCCGCTACGGCATACCCTACTTTGCCAACTTCATCAACAGCGACATGTCCCCGGAAGACACCCGCAGCATGTGCTGCCGTCTGCGCCTGGACAACCGGGAGCTGCGCAAGCGGGGCGGCGGCCTCTTTGGCGCCAACCCCCTGACCGGCTCCATCGGGGTTGTGACCATCAACATGGCCCGGCTGGGATACCTGGCACGCAACGAAGAAGAATTCTTCAACCGTCTGCACCGGCTGATGGACATGGCCAAATCTTCACTGATGATCAAGCGCAAGGTGATTGAGCAAAACACTTCCCTGGGCCTCTACCCCTACAGCCGCTTCTACCTGCGCAAAGTATATGAGCGGTTCGGCGAGTACTGGAAAAACCACTTCAACACCATCGGCATCAACGGTATGAATGAAGCAATTATAAACTTGTTGGGGCCTGACGAAAACATGGCCACCCACCGGGGCCAGGCCCTGGCGGTAAGAATCCTGGACTACATGCGGGACATTATCCTGGGCTACCAGGAAGAGACCGGCGACTTGTTCAACCTGGAAGCCACCCCCGCAGAAGGCACTGCCTACCGGCTGGCCCGCATCGACAAGCGTGTCCACCCGGACATCCACACCGCCGGGGAGAAGGAACCCTACTACACCAATTCCACCCAGTTGCCGGTGGACCTGACAGACGATGTGTTTGACGCCCTGGATTTGCAGGACACCCTGCAGACCAAGTACACCGGCGGCACCGTGTTCCACGCCTTTTTGAACGAATCCATCGATGACGTGCAAACATGCAAAAAACTGGTCCGGTCCATTCTGGAAAACTACCATATCCCCTACCTGACAATCTCACCCACCTTCTCGGTCTGCGCCGACCACGGGTTTATCAAGGGGGAACAGGCCACCTGCCCCACTTGCAACGCCGCCACCGAAATATGGACCCGGGTTGTCGGGTTCCATCGCCCGGTGCAAAACTGGAACCTGGGCAAGAAGGAAGAATTCAAAGACCGGCTGGAATATGTCTGCCCGAAGAAAATAAGCAATGAGTAACAGCCGGGAGCTGTGTTTCCGGGGACTGCAAAAAACCAGCGTCATCGACTTCCCCGGCAAGGTGGCCTGCGTGCTGTTCACCGGGGGCTGCAACTTCCGTTGCCCCTTCTGCCACAACGCCAGCCTGGTCAACAGAACCGCCCCGGAGATTTCCTGGGACGGGGTGTGGAACTTCCTGCGCCGCCGTAAGAATGTGCTCCAGGGAGTGGTAATCAGCGGCGGCGAGCCGACGTTGGTGCCCTTCCTGGCCGATTTTCTGGCCAAGGTAAAAGACATGGGCCTGGCCACCAAGCTGGACACCAACGGCTATGCGCCGGGGGTGCTGGAAGAGCTGTTGACGGAAAACCTGTTGGACTTTGTGGCCGTGGACATAAAAAACAGCCCCAGCCGATACGGTGAGAGCTGCGGCATGGACCTGGTGGACTTAAACAGCATTTCCCGGTCTGTGGAGCTGCTGAAAACTTCCGGCGTTGACTACGAACTGCGCACCACCGTCTCTGCCGAACTGCACACCCTGGAAGACATCAGGGAGATGGCGGAATTCCTCCAGGGCGGCAAGCGCTACGCCCTCCAACCGCTGAACCCGGGTGCAACTTTGAGCGGCAGGTCCTTTACCCCGCCCGATGAGGAACTGCTGAAGCAGATGGCAGAAGTGCTGGAAGAGAGTTTTGAACAGGTACTGGTAAGAAAATAACCGTGGGAAACCACGGTTTTTGTTTTTAGCTTTTAAAATCGTGTTATATTAAGGGTAACAATCAGATGGGAGGAAACTGTATGTTTGTGTTCCCCAAAAACCTCTACACCGACGTCAGGATTGAAGATGTGTTCGAAACCAAAATTGTCTTCACACTGGGCAATTTGGACGAACAGAAGGTTCGCACTTACAAGGCAGCATTCATTCGCATCTTCGACGGCAACAAGTGGTACTACAGCTCCACTTCAGACATTGACGGGCTGCAGGCCGCCATGGATGAGCTGGCTGAAATGGCCACACCCAACCCCGACATCGCCAGCCACCCCATAGTGGAGAAGCTGGAGGCCAACAGCGGAGACCACGTCAAGTTCCAGGATGAATCTGTGGCCGATGTGGACATCACCACCAAGCTGGAATTGCTCAAATCTTTGTTTCCGTTGCTCACTGAAACCGAGACCATCAAGATGTGGAAGGGCCAGTATGTGGACTATAACAATGTTAAGCAGTTTTACTCCAGCAAGGGAGCCGACCTGCGTTGGGACTTCCAGAAAGCAGGGTTGTCGCTGAACTTCGACATGGCCCAGGACGACCGGCGGCTTGACCAGTTGATGGCGATATTTCGCGACATCCGTCCCGCACAATCCGCAGGTCTTTATCGAAACCAGCATCCCGCCCGGCGGCAGGTCGGGCC
>PWLI01000107.1 GCA_003559415.1 Clostridiales bacterium
CAAGATTATAAAAGTAGTCCCGAAGGATTTCGGGATTATTTTTTTGCCATTTTCACCAGCACTGCCTGCAGCAGCGCCAAGCCACTGGGATGGCCGGTCTTGAACTGGTAGTCGGCCTCGGCCAGTTGCTGCAACGCCCGGGCACAGTGCTGTTGGTCCACCAGGGCCGCCTGCTTCCACAACTTGCCGAATACATAGGGATGCAGGCCCATCTCCTTCTCCACCTGACTGCTGCCCAGGCCCCGGCTTTTGTGGAAAAGAACCTGGAACAACAGGCGGTACTGGCGGGCCAGCATCTGCAACAGGTAGGGCGTGTCAGCATTGCCGGTGTACAGCTCTTCCACCAGTTGCAGCGCCCTTTGGGTCTTGCCCTCGGCGGCTGCATCCACCAAATCAAATATTCCCGCCTGCAGCGTGCGCACCGTCAGCTCGTCCACCGTCTGGCGGTCTATTTTTTCGCTGTAGTTTACCAGCTTGCCCAGTTCGCTGTTCAGTGTCTGCAAGTCACTGCCCGCCAGAAACACCAGATGAGCAGCGGCAGCGCCGTCAATGTTTCCGCCCAGCTCCTTTGCCCTCTCCACCACCCAGCGGTTGAGATCGTTGCCCCGGGGCGGCTTTAGTTCCACCACCTGGCAGGCGGAAGTCATCAGTTTGTACAGCTTCAGGCGTTTGTCGGGACGGCCCAACAACGTTACCACAAGCACATTGCCATGGGCTTCCAGAGTGCGGGCTATTGACTTGTCGTCAGGCAACTGCCACTTGGCCATCTCTGCAAAGTCCACCAAAATCATCTGGGTTTCGGCGAAAAGGGCCTGGGAACAGATGACCTGGGCGAAGTCGTGCCAGTCTGCAGGCTGCAACGCCTCACCGGGATTGAGGTCATGCTGGGACCCAACTTCTTTTAACTTTTCTGCCAGCAGGTAACTGTCTTCACTGATTACAAAGTAGTTTTCCACCGGCTCACCTCCCCTGTCTGCCTTGAAATGTAAATATGCTGTACCGCTGCCATGGCCACACCACCACCTGGACATAGCCGTCCCGGTCGGTGCGGTAAACCTCTGCCCCCGCCTCTTCCAGGTTGTCCAACACTTCCGGGTGGGGAAAACCATGGCGGCAGCCCACTGCCGAGCTTGTCACCGCCACCGCCGGCTGCACCCGGGCCAGAAACTCCCGGGACGATGACGTGCTGCTGCCGTGATGGGCCACCTTGAGCAGGTTGTGGGGCTGCATGTGGGGTGTCAGCGCCTGCTCTGCCGCCCCTTCCATGTCGCCGGTCAGCAACACAGACAAGTGCTGCAACTCCACCGACGCCACCAGCGAGCGGTCGTTTAAATTCATATTATTATAGTAATCCCACTGGGCCGGCACTTCCAGTTCCACCCAGGGCAACAGCCCCTGGCGCCGGTCTATTATCGTGTATTCCACTCCGTCAGCCCACTGGGACTGGCTGAAACAGCGGTTGACCACCACCATGTCCACTGCCACCGCATCCAGCACCGCTTCCAGGCCCCCGGCATGGTCGTCATGGGGATGAGTGATTATCACCGCCGCCAGCCGCCTGACCCCCAGGCGTTTCAGGGTGGGCACCACCGCCACTTCCCCGGCAAAGGCATCGCCACAATCCACCAACACCCACTGGCCGCCGCTGCGCAACAGTATGGCATCGCCATGGCCCACATCCAGAACCCACATGGCACAAACATGGCGCCTGTACAGCCCCTGAGCGCCCGCCAGAGCCACAGAAACGGCCACCACCACCGCCAACACCTGCCGGCGCCTCCAGCGCCCTGAAAACAATGTCAGCAGCCCCGCCAAACCAATCCCCACATGGGGCACAACCGCCAGCGGCACTTCCAGCCACCCGGCGGAAAGCAGGCGGGCCAGCTCCAACAAACCCCGGCACAGTATGGCCGGCACCACCGCCACAGCAGCTGCGCCAACCGGCCACAAACTTCCGGTAAAGCCCACCCAAAGGGTGGATGCGAAAACAAGCGGCAACAGCGGCACCGCCACCAGGTTGGCCACCACAGCCAACACCGGCACTCCGCCAAAGAGCAACATCGACAAGGGCAAGGTGACCAGCTGGATGACCAGCGTCACCGCCGCCACCCGCCGGGCCACTGCCGGCAGAAACCCCAACTTGCCCTCCACCCACGACGCCCCGTAGACGGCACAGGCAGTGGCAACAAAGGAAAAGAGCATGGCATAGTCCATGACCCACAGCGGATTCCAACACAACAGCGCCAGCGCCGCCCAGCACAGGCCGTCTTTTGCCGCCGCTTTGCGGCCCACAGCCACATAACAGGCCAGGGCATATCCCGTCATCAGCACCGCCCTGAGCAGCGACGGCCGCACCCCGGCAAAGGCCACATACAGGCCCAACACTGCAAAAACCAACAAACGGGCCGGCACTTCCGGCAGCGGCGTGCGCCTGAGCAACATGTAGCCCAGACCCGCCAGCACCCCGATATGCATGCCCGACAGGGCAGTGACATGGCCCAGCCCTGCCTGGTATATATCCTGGCTCTCATGCCAGTCCAGAGCGCCCCGGTCGCCGGCGGTAACTGCCAGCGCCAACGCCCCCGGGTCACCCATCAATTCCAGCACGTTTTCTTGAAAACCCTGACGCAGCTCTGCCAAAAACCCTGGTTCCGACTGGTCAAAGTCCAATACATCGACCCGCTCCAGCCTCCCCACCCAGCCGCTGTAGACCAGCCGCCGGTAGTGCCACTGTTGGCCCGGGTTGCGGTAGCGCAGCACCGGTTGCAGGGTGCCCTCCAGCACATAGCTTCCATGCCGGGGCGCTTCATCGGTGCGCACCTGCACCCTTCCCCCTGCCACATCGCCCGGTGACACAATCCGGGCCTCCCAGACATAATGGTCTCCGCTTTGCCGGGGAAGGGATCCCGTCCACCGGACATCCATCACAACCCTCTGGCCCAGGTAATCGCCGTCGGGCAGGGAGCTCAACGCCAACACCGTCAGCCCCACTCCCAGCGCCGCCCACACCAGCAGGCCAAACCAGCGCCTCCAGGGGGTAAAAAAGAGGGATAAAAGGGCCAGGGCGCCAAACACCGCCCCTCCCACCACCCAACCGGTGGCCAATTGCCAGAGGATGCCCAGCACCAGCCCCAAGAGCATCCACAGGGCCATTAACTCCTGACGATCACAACCTGGTCATTGCTGTCCACTTCTGCCAGCCGGACGTTTACAACTTCCTCGCTGGCGGTGGGTACGTTTTTGCCGACAAAGTCCGCCCGTATCGGCAATTCCCGGTGGCCCCGGTCCACCAGGACAGCCAACTGCACTTTCCGGGGCCGGCCCAAATCAATAACTGCGTCCATGGCCGCCCGCACCGTCCGGCCGGTGTAGAGCACATCGTCCACCAGCACCACAATCTTGCCTTCCACGGCAAAGGGGACCTGGGAACCATGGACTGTGGCCTGTTCCTGTTTCTGGGTCAAATCATCCCGGTAAAGGGTGATGTCCAGCTCGCCCACCGGCAGTGCGCTGCCTTCAATTTCCTCAATCTTGGCGGCAATCCGTCGCGCCAGTGGCATGCCCCGGGTCTTGATGCCCAGCAACACCACATTCCCCACACCCTGGTTGCGCTCAATCAGCTGGTGGGACATGCGGCTTATGGTGCGTTTGATGTCGTCTGCGTTCATAATCACAGTTTCTTTGCCCATGTTGCACCTACCTTTCTGCCCGGTCAATGTTCCCCTCCATCATAATCCATTTTACCCGGGCTAATCAACTGAAATATACTCCCGTATATTCTCAAAGGTCGCCTCCCCGATTCCAGAAACCTTCATTATGTCCTCTATGGACGCAAAACCGCCGTGGCGCTCCCGGTAGTCAACAATCCGCGCCGCCAGTGCCGGGCCGATTCCCGGCAGCTGCTGCAGGCGGAACTGATCGGCGGTGTTTATGTTTATTCTGCCGTCATCCTCCTCTTCGGGATTCTCCCCCGGCAGTGCCGGCACGTGGATGCGCTGGCCGTCGTGCACAAACTCTGCCAGGTTCAGGCGGTGTAAATCAGCGGTCTCCAAACCGCCCCCCGCCGCGTCTATGGCATCCATGACCCGGGCGTCGCTGTCCAGCTCATAAACCCCGGGGTTGGCCACCTGTCCGCTGACATGGACCACCACCGGCAGCTGCTCCACTTCCTCAATTCCGTCACCGCCCCGGCAATGGGCACAGCTGCCCAGCGCCGCCACCAGCACAGCCAGCAGAGCCACCAGCACAAACTCCCGCCCCTTGCCCTCCACACAGTCACCTCCTGTTATAATATTCTGTCTATTATATACAATATCCTGCTAATAGAGGTTAAAAGGGCAAAAAAAATAAGCGCCGCAGCGCTTATTCCAATTCGTTAAGTTTTTCCATCAGGTCGTCCAACTTGATACCATGGACACCGGCGGCCTGCTCGATGGTCTCCCCGGAAGATGCCGGGCAGCCGATGCAGTGCATGCCAAAGCTCATGAACACTTCCACGCTCTTGCGGTCCAGTTCTATAGCCTGCTGGATGGTCATGGTTTTTTCAAATTTGGCCATTTTATTTCCTCCTGCCTTTCCGGGCAACTACGGTGAGCCGCCGGGCGACTGTTAGATCATATCCCGGCCGGTAATTATTGTACAGGCCCACCGGGTCAAACCCGGCTTTATACAAATAGTATAACAATGTTTTAAGCGGATAGCAACGCTGGACAATCTCCGCCTGGTAGCGGGCAAACCCGCCGTCCTCCCGTTGAAAAAGGGTCAGATTGGCATAATTATAGGGGTCCTGAAAACTGTTGTCCCACACCACATTGAGGTCGGGATACTGAAAGTGAAAACTATTGTCCGCCAATACCCGGCGGTATTTTTTTTCGGTATTCACATCAAAGATCAGCAGGCCGCCGGGAGAAAGCAAGTGGTGCAACCGCACCAACACTCCCACCAGTTCCGCCGGTTTTGTTATATGGTTAAAGCCGTCGCATGTGCAAGAGAACAAGTCCGCCGCCAGATTCAACTGCCGGTAATCCTGTTCCAGCCAGGTCAC
>PWLI01000082.1 GCA_003559415.1 Clostridiales bacterium
AAACAGGGCGAGAAAGTTTTCAGCGACAAGTTCACCCTTTACCAGTCACTGCATCCCGATGAATGCCTCCAGCCCTTCTTCGATGCAGAGGGGGTAGTTAACCCTGACTACCGCTATACCCTTATTGACCAGGGCAAAGTAATCGGGCCATATACCGACAAGCGCACTGCCGCCCAGTTCAACCTGCCGATAACCGGCAGCGCCAGCGCGGAATACGACGGCGTGCCTTCGCTGAGCTACCAGAATTTCAAGATTAAAGAAAGCGAAAAGACGCTGAAGGAATTGCTCCAGGGCCAGATGGGCGTATTCATCATGATTTCTGCCGGCGGGGACTTTACCTCCAGCGGCGACTTTGCCACTCCGGTACAGCTGGCCTTCCTCTTTGACGGCGAAAAGCTGATCGGCAAGCTGCCGGAACTGCAACTGGCATCCAGCGTCTATGACATGTTTGGCAAGGACTTTGTCGGAGTTGGAAAGAATCAGCTGTCAGAGCTGAGCATTGACAAATACATGGTCATGGAGATGAAGGTAAGCAAGTAGGATCAGCAACCCTGTGATTGCGAGCAGACGGTGCAGGACTTTGAGGCTAAGGAGAAGCTCAATGAAGGTAGAAGTTAAGCAACTAGCAGCAATGACCTTTGTTGGCACAGTTGGCATCACCGAGCAAGTGCAGTCCCAGGATATCTGCCGCCTGTGGGATGAGTTTACAGCTAACCGAAACATCACCAACAGGTTGGGGGAGGCAGATTACGAACTGCATATTTTCGACCCCTCCGACCCTCCCAGACACATTTGCCTGACAGGGACCGCCGTCAGCAAAGTAGAAGATTTGCCGCTCAATCTTTTTGCCAAAACCATTCCGGCCGGCAAGTACGCTGTGTTTACGCTGCGCATGGCTGACGGCGGCTTTCCCCACGCCTATCAGTTCATGGAAAAGTGGCTGGCAGATCAGGACTATGAAAGCCCCGATGCCGCCCACCACCGTTTTGAAGTCCAGGTTTATGATCAGCGTTTTGAGGGGCTGGACAACCCTGAGTCAGAAATAGACTTCTTGATACCTTTATTCAAGTTGACCTAGACAGAGTGAAGCCCTTGCAAAGGCAGGGGTTTTTGCTTACTCATCGAGGATGGAACCGGAGTGAGCGGCTCACACCCCATCGGACATCCTACCCGTCGGTGGACAATTGACAAGGTGCTGGGGACGTAGCGAAAAGCCTAATCCAGTAAAAACCAAAAAACATATCCACATTCACTGCAAACCTGATTGATCGCCTCTCTGTTGGCCCAATCAAACCCCAAAAAGGTTGCCCCTGCAGTATTCATGAGAGTTTTTCGTCTCCAAAAGTAAGTCCCCTTGCATACCGGGCACTCCAGTTTATTTCCCTTGATTGAAACTTCCTTAGCCCCTTTGTCGCTCATTTTTCTCCCTCCTTCACAAAAGATGCTTAGCTTTACATGCTGCCGTTACAGAACATTGTATCAATACTCGTAGCACAAGTTAAATCAACGTTGGGGTGCTAGAACCTAATCGACAAGCTGCCAGCATTAGGGGCAGAAGGATAACCCGGCGGCTGTGGTGAATCTATAGGTATACGGTTTTGGAGGTGGGCCATGAAGAGATGGTTGCGCTTGGACACCATGCCTAAAACAACTCCCGCCCGGGTGCTCTTTGGGATTTTTACCGTTGCCCTGCTGCTTGTGGGCATTTTCGTTGCGGTCCAGGGAGGGCTTCGTTTTTTTGAGGACAGGTCGGGAATAGGGTTGATACTCCTGGGTGTATTCATATGTATTGCCGCACCCTTTATAGGCCGTGTCTGGGCAGAACTCACCCTGAAGATACTGAAACTCCACAAAAAGATTGTAGCATTTTTAAAGGATTGAAGAGCTGTTGGTGTTAACAGCGCCGTTGGCAAGTATAATGAAAAAAATCTGGAGCAACGATGCCGCCAGACCGTGGCAAAACTATAGGTATACGGCTTGGGAGGTGGGTTCATGAAAAGGTGGTCGAGTTTTGACCCAATGCCAGCCCCATTACCTACCCGGATGCTATTTGGCGTGTATACCTTTTCCCTGATGTTTCTGGGGCTTTACATCGCGGCTAGGGGAACACTGCAGTTTATTGTGGATAGAACTGGAAGTGGGTTCATGTTCTTCGGTGTGTTACTATTCAACACTTCACCCCTCATAGCCCGCATTTTTACAACACTCACCTTGAGTATATTGAGGAAATGCAAGAAGCTGTTTAGTTTTTTGGAAGATTAGCTTGGTTCCAGGTGCTACGATAATACCCATAGAGCTGCCCCGAGGGCAGCTCTTAGTTTTCTCCGTCACTCTGTTCGGCTTCCTCTTCTATGCTTAAAGCAAAATCTATGAGCTTCTCGGCCATTCTGTTGACAGAGCGGAGACGGCTGATTTGTTCTTCTTGGAAAAACAGTTCGCCATTTCGCAGCGTTATGCCCCAAGCCTGGATGTAGCGCCGTGATTCCTGATTACAATGCAACTGAGCAGAGGGCCTATGATTGACCAGACCAAAAAAGTCCTGACAGCAGATGTCCACTGCAATAATGATTCTTTCTTCCTCCAGCGCCCGGGACAACCGCCATTGAAGCTGGGGTTCTTGTTCTATCATTTGGTATCCCTGGGACGATATGACAACAAAGCCCTGGGTGGGGAAATTTCCGTCAGATGTCACCACAGCGCCACCTAACAGATCATTTAACGTCTGCAACCGGCGCTCGGTCAACTGAGGCCCGGGGTAGAACAGCCAGACGCCCACCGCCAACAACATGACAAACAGGGTAAGTAGGCTGAGAATTCTTTTTGTTGCCATTGTCGTTCCCTCCTTCAAAAACGCCGTTCATATGTAAGTATAAAAAGCGCTCAAAAGGTTACACTTTTGCGCATATTTTTTTTAATTGTAACAATCGGCACAGACATAAAAAGTCCCGGTATATACCGGGACAGTTGCAACTGTTTTGCTGGTTTTACGGCAGTTGATTGGTATGGAAAATCCAGTAGGGAATGAACATATCCTCCGGTTGCAACGCACCATGGTTGCCGCCGTCATCAGTGGGGCGCATTCCGTGGTCGGAGTAGATGATCACTGCGCCCTCCCATTGGGCAAGCAACTGGGCAATGTAAGCATCATTTCCAGCCAAGGCTTCCATGGTTTCCGGGTGCAGGTCTCCGTAGGAGTGGCCCACCCGGTCTACATCCTTGTAGTGGACAAAAACCAGGTCATAGTCCTCAGCCTCAGCAAACAGCTTCAGGGTATTTTCCGTCTTTTCGTCATCGGTGCTGCCATCCTGGTTCAAATCCAGTGAAAAGATGGCGTCTATCTCAAACTCAACAGCAGAGATTGGGCCGATGACTGCAGCAGACCTGAGTTCCTGGTCCAAACACCAGGCAAAGATTGTGGGCACATCGGCCCTCCGCACATTCCGGCTGACAACCCCATTGATGTGGGGTAGTTCTCCCGTTAGAGAAGCGGCTACGTTGACAGGTGTTATGGAGGGGAAAGCGACCATGGCCATTTCCGGTTGCGGTAGCGTGGACAACAAGGGTATGTGCCCATGTTCCAGGGCGTATTCATACTGATGATAACCAAGGCCGTCCACCAGTATGACCAACACTTTCTCTCCACTTTCCAGCAACGCCTTGGCGTCGTCGTACACATCGGTAATCATTTTGGACGGCGGGTTAAGTACCACCCCCGCTGCCTGAGGGATAATCATTTCCCCGCCAGCCATGTAGCCCAACCCATTGCCGGTCAACACAAAGATTCCATCCTGGCGCAGGGTTTCCACTTCTCCCAGCTTTCCCACAACCACTGCCGGAGAGGTGATGGTTGCGTAATCTTCCAGCCAAACGACCGGCCGCCGGTAATAGGTAGTAACGTGGTAATCCAAACCATCCCGGGTTTGAGTGGCGCTGCCCCGGGGAATAAGGCGGTAGCTGTAGCCATCCCGGAACAAGGCGCCGGCAGAAAGGGATGCCAGGGTGCCATCGGGGTTAATGACATGGAACATCTCCTCCGGCGTCAGGCCATCGGCAATTACCACCACCCGTTTGAGATTTTTGATGTTGCTGCTGACCGGGTGGTTAAAGTTTATCGCTTCCCAACCATTTTCCACTGTCAGGGCGATGTAACTTTTGTCCAGGTTTTCGCCGTCGATGTGGGCCACAAAGCCATCATGGGATTGAATCATAATACTAAAGGACGTTCCCCGGGTCACGGCCTTCTCCAACAGGTCGTCCAAAGCATAGGCACTGATTTGTTTTCCCCGATGCTCTATGGAGACAGGCACTGGGCCATCTTCCATGCCTGAAAGGCTAAAGGAGTTGTCCACATCACCGACAACCTCCAGGGGGTTGAGGGCAAGGGGTGGGCTGTCCCCGCCACAGCCCGCCAGGGGCAGCAACGCCAGCACCATAACCAACAGGATCACTATTAGTGAACGTGTTCTTGTTTTCCCTCCCGGGAACAAAACAGAAGCCAGAAACATAAATATTACTCCTGATCCGCGGGACGCAACGACATAAGGTCTCTGATGGAAGTGTTTCTGGGCAGGTCGTCAAAGCGGGTGGCCACCTGTCCCGAATCCTCACGGATATAGACAATACCCTTGTCCAAGTCCTCATGGGCAATTTCCACAGAGAAACCGTCAGATGCTTCCAAGATATAGGAGTCAGCTTGCTTCAGCCCAAAGTATTCTACCAGTTCCAGCAGGTTTACACCGATGAACTCCTCTACTTGGTCCAGCTCAAAGAATTCCAGGGCGTTTTCCACCACCAGAAAGCCGGTGTCGCCGGAAGACA
>PWLI01000136.1 GCA_003559415.1 Clostridiales bacterium
AAGGCTGCTGACATGACCTTTGAGCCGGTGGAAGACAGCGATGGCCAGTCCCACCCCATGTCCTTTGCCCTTTATGAGGAGACATATGATAAGGATGCCGATATAGTGCTCAGACGCAACGCCTATGCGTCCTTTACCAAGGGTTTGAAGGCTTACCAGAACACCTATGGTGCCACTTGGGGAACTTAAGTAAGAAAACAGGTGGTGTTGGCCAAGCTGCGGGGCTACCCCTCAGCCACCCATATGTTGCTGCAGGGCCAGGAAGTGCCGCTGGAGGCCTATAACAATCTTCATGATATTATCCTGGGCGAGCTGGCTCCCCACATGCGTCGCTACGCGCGCCTGCGCAAAAAAGTTTTGGGCCTGGACAAGCTGTTGTACTGCGACATCGAAGCCCCGCTGGATCCCCAGTTTAACCCTTCCATCACCTTTGAAGAGGCCAGCGAGAAGATTTTGCAGGGCCTGGAAGTGCTGGGTGATGAGTACCAACAGATAATGTCCGACGGCCTGAAAAACCGCTGGATAGACCTGGCAGACAATGTGGGCAAGTCCACTGGGGCCTTTTGTGCAACGGTGCCTGATGTCCACCCCTATATACTGGTCACCTGGACCGACAGCATGCGCAACTTGCTGATACTGGCCCACGAGCTGGGCCACGGCGGACACGGGGTGTTGTCCCAGCGCTACCAACGTTTGAGCAACGCCCGGCCCTCTCTGTTCTTCGTGGAGGCGCCGTCGATTATCAATGAGCTGCTGGTGGGCAACCACATCCTCTCCACTTCTGATGACCCACGGATGCACCGGTGGCTGAAGATGCAATTTCTCATGACCTACCACCATAACTTCGTCCGTCACCTGATTGAGGGCGAGCTGCAGCGCCGGATTTATGCCCTGGCGGAAAAGGGCCAGCCGGTGACCGCACCGCTTCTCAGCAAAGTCCAGGGGGGAATTCTCGAAGAATTCTGGGGCGGAGAAGTGGAGATAGACGAAGGCGCCCGGCTGACCTGGATGCGCCAACCCCACTACTACATGGGCCTCTACCCCTACAGCTATTCCGCCGGCCTGACCGTCGGCACCGCCGTGGCGGCGGCCATTGAACAGGAGGCCCAGCCCGTTGTGGACAAATGGCTGGAAGTGCTCAAAGCAGGCGGCACCAAGCCTCCGGTGGAATTGGCAGCCATGGCAGGAGTGGACATGACCGAGCCCCAAGCGATTCGCACTGCTGTAGAGTATGTAGGCAAACTTGTGGATGAAGTGGAGCAGGGCTTTTCCAGCTGACCCCACTGACGGAAAAAGGGAGAGAACTTATGGAAATAACATTTACAGAAAACAGCGAGTTGCCCCGGGATGCGGTGCTTGCGCTGTATGAGGATGCCGGTTGGGCAGCATATACCCGGGATCCGGACCAATTAATGCGGGCAATAGAGGGTTCACTGTTGACAATTACTGCCTGGCAGGGAGATTCCCTGGTGGGACTCGTCCGGGCGGTGGGCGATGGCCAAACGATACTTTACATCCAGGACATACTGGTTCGAAAAACCTGTAAACGGCAGGGAATCGGCCGCCAGTTGTTAGAACGGTTGTTGGATAACTTTGGCCATGTCCGGCAAAAAGTACTGCTGACCGATGATACTGCTGAAACCAGGGGATTTTACCAGGCAATGGGTTTTTCCTCCTGCGATAGAGGAGAACTGGTGGCCTTTGTCAAATTCAACTAAGGGGGTAATGGACATGAAGCCTGTTGTGGAATTTTTCAAGACCAACAAAACAATTGTTATTGCGGTGGCTGTGCTGCTGATTGCTGCTTCGGCGGCCACGGCAGTGGCTCTGGCCAGAGAGGAGATGACTCCCCTGCCCACTCTTTCTGATGGCGAAATCCCGGAAGATATCCTGTTGTGGATGGAAGACAATAAGCAGACAGAAGGATACGGTGCCTTTTACAGGGATGGCGTTGTTTACATTACTGCCCGCATGGGCATGCGCCCCACCGGCGGCTACAGCGTCAAACTTGGCAATGCGGAAATGGACGATGAGATGATCACTGTGGTGGTGGAGTTTGTTTCACCACGCCCCACCGACGTAGTGACTCAAGCCATAACCTATCCCTACAAGGTGGTGGCCGTTGAAGTGGGCGACTTGCATCCGGAGAAGGTCCACTATTACGGCCCTGGCGGCGGGGTTGTTGCCACCGTGCCTGTGAAATACCCCACTGACTAGAAAGACCAGGTTTTGATTTGGTGTGCAGTCCAACCCGCAACTGGAGGGCTCAATGATGTGGAACAAGCCAGTACGTTTTGCATGCTTCTTTGTGGCAGGTCTGTTGTTGTCAGCAGTCCTGCTCTTTACTGCAATGGAATTGGTAGCCTTTGACCTGAACCACTACATGGACTCTTACGCACGAAATGAAGTTTCCCAGGACACAGGGATTGAAATGGAAGACCTGGAAGTTGTCACGCTGGAGATAATTGACTACATGCGCTGCCGTCAGGATGAACTCAACCCACGGGTTCCCGTTGATGGCCAGGAGACGTACATTTTTGACCAGCGGGAGCGTCTGCACATGGTGGACGTAAAAAACTTGTTTGTTGCCGGCAAGTACGTCCGCAACTCCGGCCTGCTGATTCTTGTGCTGTCAGCAGCATTTATGATTTGGAAGCGAAGCGACTGGCCGGTTATGTTGTCCCGGCTTTTTACCGGCACTTTGGTGGCAAACCTGGGAGTGCTGGCGCTGTTGGTGCTGGGCATGGTCATGGACTTCACTTTGCTTTTCGACTGGTTCCACTACATTTTGTTTGACAACGACTTATGGCGGTTGCCGCCGACATCCTTTATGTTGCGCATGGTTCCCGAGGTGTTTTTCTTCAACACGGCGTTGAAAATTGGCGCCATTTACCTGGCCATACTGGCTGCCCTGACGCTGGCAGGCAGGGGCTGGTTGCGGATTTCCCGCACCATGCAGCAAACCGAAAAAAGCTGAAAAACAAGAGGGGCCCTTCAGGGCCCCTTCATACATTGAAGCGGATGTGAATTATGTCTCCGTCTTCCACTACATAGTCTTTGCCAACCAACAGGGCCAGGCCGTTTTCTTTAACAGCGTTTTCGCTGCCCAGTCTCAGGAGATCTTCTGTCTTGTATACATCGGCCCGGATAAACCCTCTGGCCATGTCGCTGTGGATTGTGTCGGCGGCATCCAGGGCGGTGCCGCCCCGGGCCAGCGGCCAGGCCCGCACTTCGTTGTTTACAACGGTGAAGAAAGTGATTAGGTTCTGAAGCTTGAACAGCTGTTGAGCCAGCAGTGCCATGGCAGGTTGCTCGATGCCCAGGTCGTGCATAAAATCTTGACGGTCTTTTTCATCCAGGCCTGCCAGCTCTTCTTCGATGGCGGCAGACAGGCAGAGGGTTTGCCAGCCGTTGCCGGCGACCTGCTGCTCCAGTTGTTGCAGCCAGCCGGGAGGGTCGGCCAGGTTTTTTTCGTCAAGGTTGGCCACCACCAACTGGGGTTTGTGGGAGAAGAAAACCAATCCCTGGAGCCTTTCCTGCTCATCGGCAGACAGCTCCAATGACCGCATGGGGCTGCCTTCAGACAAATGGTCCAGCGCCTTTTCCAGCACCGGTATTTGTTCCCGCTGGGGCAGCTTTATTTTGTCTGCTGAATGTATACGCTCCAGCCGTTTTTCCAGCAATCCCATGTCTGCCAGCAGCAGTTCATCGTTGATGATGTTAAAATCCCGCACCGGGTCGGTGTCGCCCAGCACATGGGGCTGATTGCCGTCAAAGCAGCGGATGACGTGCAACAACACTTCGCTGGGGCGGATGGCATCCAAAAAGGCCGTCGTCTTGCCGCTGCCGGGGTTTAGGCCGACGGTATCGGTCAGCTGGATGCGGGCAGGGGTTGTCTTTTTCGGTTGGTAAAGTTGTGCCAGTTTTTCCATTCGGGGATCGGGTATAAAGGCCGAGGCGGTGGCAGAGCCCCCCTCTGGCGGCGCAACATTGGTCAGCAGCCTGAAAACGGTGCTCTTGCCGCTGCCGGGCAAGCCGACGGTTCCACAGCTCAGCATTGTAATCACCCTCCTGGTTGTCATATCCCCCGTTGCATAAAATGCTTGTTTGTTGCAAACTATATCATAACTGACCGCCGGTGACAATTAAGGGCAATTTACTTGGCAGGGGTTTGAGTATATAATGAGGGCATGTTCACCTTGGGGGGACGATTATGCAAGACAGTTATCAGCCGTTGGAAATAGGCCAAAGCTGGTCCAGTGATATTGAAAGCGGAGGCCGTCGCTATCAAAGGATACTGTTCAAAACCCACTTTATGGCGCCCGGTGAGGATGTGGGCAAGGCTGTTGTGGATTACATGTCTGAAGAATTGCGTCCCGGAGACTGGGTGGTTGTGAGTGAAAAGTGTGTGGCAAACACCATGGGGCTTGCCATAGACCAGTCGGAGATAAATCCCGGCTGGTGGGCCAGGTTCCTTTACAGGTTTGTCAAGCCCACAGTCCACGGCAGGGGAATTGGCACCCCGGAAAAAATGCAAAAAGCGATAGACTTGGTGGGACTGTGGCGTATCCTGCTGGCAACCTGTGTGGCGGCCATGACCCGGCCCTTTGGATTTAAAGGGTGGTTTTACCGGGTGGCCGG
>PWLI01000010.1 GCA_003559415.1 Clostridiales bacterium
ATCTGGAGCAGTGATCATCCTCATGGCAATGATGTTGTGGATACGGGGATTCTTCTGCTATACGGAGGCAGCACCTATGAATATGACTATACGGTAGATGTTCCTGCCAATGCCCACCAGGTTGATATGGCAGTTGAAACCACCGCAAGTGGCAACACTAACTGGAAAGCACAGTTTAAGGCCAGATTGACTGTTGACGAGTAAAGAAACCAAACCATCTCGAAAAGAAACTGTCTAAGCTGGTTCTCCAGCGTTAGACAGTTTTTTCTGGGATGCTTTTCCGGGTCTGCCGGGCTAACATTTCCCAAAACAAATCTTTAATGTTTCCCTTCAACCTGCTGTTTGTTGCGAATAGCAGCTCTATATGTTTACTCCCCAACTCATAAAAGCTAACTCGGCTAAAGGGACTTTCTAGTGGTGCGCTGTTTAGTTTCAAGTCCAGTTTGGCTCTAATGAGATTTTCAATGTATCTGGCAAAACCTTCTTTCCACTGTTGCCAAATCAAGTACTCATAGTCCATGGGACTCAGCTCTTTCGCCATTGTCCTGTGATATTTCAGCACCTGCTCATAATCTCGGGTTTTAAAGTGATTGTTTAGTTGTGTGGTTTCTGACATGAACTTTTTGTCATCGTAGGGAAAGGGGTAATTGATTTCCCACATGAAATCATTTTCTTTCTTTGCTTTTTGAGCTATTTCCAGGGTTTCCTTCAATTCGCTTTCACCATTATCCCATTGATAGCAGTGTACAAATTCATGGAAGATAAACACGTAACCCTCTACGCTGTTAAAAACCTCTTTGGACACAACAGCAGAAGGATTCATCTCGTAAAAATCTAAAGGAAAAGCTGCCATTACACCCTTGGGCACTGGCATTGGTGTGGGGTGTTCCATCACAAACTTGTATGTATTGCTGGCGTCTAAGTCGAACACATAGAATGTATCTTCTTCGGCTATTGTAACGGGGTATAGTTTTTCCAGAGATTTGTCAAGTCCCTGAACTCTGTCATAAAGCTCATGAATCTTAGCAAGAGATTTTTCTTGCTCTGTGATAAAATGGCCCTTTTTGTTTTTATCCACTGCCAGTTCCTCCCCAAGCAGTTGATGTAACTTCACTAAACGCTCATACTTGATCCCTTACCAGGCGGATTGTGGAACAAATGAAATGCCGGATAAGCCGCTTTAGTCTTCATCCGGCCATCGGACATGTGACTTTATGGTGGCAATTTCTTCTTCTGTGGGTGGGATGCTAACCTCTCTGACTCCTAGTGCGGTGTTTCCCCAATACCTACCTACTCTGTGCATATGCCTCACCCAAACAAGGTAAGCCTTTTGCACAACATCCCCGGCATCGTTTTCAATCTCCACCTTCATCAGAACCAAAAAGTGGTGGCTTTCCTGGCTGTCGCTGCTTTTTTTGTCCTCAAAAATTTCTCTGGAAACAATGTCTGCAGAGCTATACTCAGGGAAACGCTGCAACATAAATTGTTCTGCACTCTGCATTACCAAACTGGTAGGAGGCACACGAAACCAAACCTGTTCAAAGTACCGGGGTGAAGCAATTATGAACAGAACAAAACCAATTGCCATCAGGGCAATGGGAAACTTTTTCCCTGTCTTGTTGATGAGGCTTACAATTAACCATATTAGTCCTGCGCCAAGCCCGGCTAAACCAAGGAACCCAAGCAGTTCAGTCATTGTTTTCTCCTTTCAACCATGTTCAACAGTTTCATCGGCAAGCACTAAGTCCGGTGTCATGAAGGGGGTCAGGCTGGCCTTCCAGGGGCAGGCCTTCCCCCGCTGGAGCAGAAACCAACGGGCAAGAGACAGGGCAATGATTGGGGCGGCAAACATGCCTAAATGTAAGAAGGGAACAAAAAGTGAGGAAGTAACCTGCAAGTTGAGCAAAGCTCCCTCAACCATTGGAGCACCTAGGAAGCTGGCCACTACCAAGTTCCATGACAGGTGAAACCCAAAGGGCAACCACAATGAGCCCGACCAAAGGTACATGTAGCCCATCACATACCCTGCCAAAACCAGCTGGAAAAAGAACAGTAAATTCATTCCTCCCGGATTGATGCCGTGGGCAAAAGCAAACAACAGGGAAGAAACCAGCAGCGCCTGTCCCATGGAGCCACTCATGTGGTTTAGCATGTACCCCCGGAACAGCATTTCTTCGTTGGCTGCGCCGAAAATAAATACGAGCAATGCTCCAAAGCTAAAACTGTCTACTGCCGGCCAATTGACACCGTGGAAGGATATGACGCCCAAAGCATTAAGGAAAAGAAATAACCCAACCAGTATACCAAGGCCCAAGACCAGGCCAAAGCCCAGTTCAGCCCATCTCCCTTTAAGCCGGAGGCCCATATCTTCAGGCCCCATGCCGTCAAACACGAAGGCAGAGATGAAAACAGCCAGCAACAGAGCAACATGAACCAACACATGAAGCCATTTCAGCACAAAATCGGCCATTCCCCCTGTTGCGCCTGTCAGTGAAGCTAGCAGCCAGGCCACAAGGATAACAGGCACCAGCAGCAAGGCCGCAACAATTACTAATCTGAATAAGCGTAGGAAAAGAGCCACTAATTACCTCACTCCTTTGGCATTCCCTGATTTTGAAGGTTTTGCTTGTCCAACTACAACAGAAGATGCAATTGGGTATTTGCCTTCATAATATAAGTGTCGAAAAAGGCCAAAAGGTTACACTTTTAAAAGAAGTGTAACATAAAAATTTGAAACTGACTCAAGATGGCACCACTTTTCCCTGAAACAGTGGGGAAACTCGAACGCCCTCACCTGGCGCACTTAATTTTAGTCAAGTACGATATAATTAACATAGCGTGCAAGTCTTTTCCAGGAGGTGCCGTTTGAGCAAGTTAAAAATATCCCGGAGCCAGGCCCGGCAACTGTTGCTGAAACACCAGGGTTTGCTTCCTGCCTATACCCTGCAGGGTCATGCAGGAATCATGAACTACATACGCCGGGTAGGGTGCATCCAGTTTGATCCCCTGAATATAGCCGGGTTTAACCATGATTTGGTGCTCCAGGCTCGGGTAGAAAGCTACAAATCGGATATGTTGCGTGACTTGCTTTACAACCAGCGGCAACTGGTGGACGGCTGGGATAAGTGCATGTCCATCTATCCTGTGGAGGACTGGCCGTATTTTACACGATATCGCAAGAGAAACAGGCAAAACCCCGGCCGGGATATTCCTCCCCAAGAGGTTTTTGATTTTGTGCGGGAGCAAGTACAGTCCTGGGGGCCGCTGTCATCCTTGGACATCGATGACGACAAAAAAATAAACTGGTATTGGGGGCCAACCAGTCGGGCCCGGGCGGCAATGGACATCATGCACTCCTGGGGTGAGTTGGTGATTCAAAACCGTGTGCACACCTGGCGGGTATATGATTTTGCCCATCGCCAGCTGCCCGGGGAAGTTGTCAGCGCCCAAGACCCCAACTCCACTGAGGAGCAGTACCACGCCTGGCATGTAAAAAGAAGAATTGGCGGTATTGGCATACTTTGGGACAAGGCCGGCGATGGTTGGGTTGGCACCGGCATCAAAGGCCCGCAGCGGAAACAAGCGCTCCGGCGCCTTGAAGAGGACAATGCCGTGGTGCCAGTGGAAGTTGAGGACATAGATGCCACCTTCTATGTGCGTACAGAAGACAAGGCACAGCTGGAAACCCCGCATGTGGGTGGGGAAACTTCGGCGGTGTTTCTGGCGCCGCTGGACAACCTGCTGTGGGACAGAAAATTGATAGAAGCACTCTTTGAGTTTGATTACCGCTGGGAAGTGTACAAACCGGCCAAACAACGCCAGTACGGCTACTATGTTCTGCCGGTGCTACATGGCGACCGTTTCGTCGCCCGCTGCGAGCCGGTCTATGACAAGAAGACCAGGGAGCTGGCAATCAAGAACTGGTGGTGGGAGCCGGGGGTCAAGGTAACTGAAGAGTTGGCTGCCGGCCTTTCCCAGGGCATGGAAAACTTTGTACGCTTCCATGGCGCTCAATCCCTTGTCAACCAGTCGGCTGAGAAGTTGGCCTGGCTTCCCTTGTTGCGCCCGGCAGGCAAATAAATTATGATTAGCTAAGAGGGAAGTGATGCCAGGTGCAACAGCAATTGAACCCACAACAGATGGAGGCGGTCCGACAGACTGAGGGCCCCCTTTTAATTATTGCCGGCGCAGGCAGCGGCAAAACCCGGGTAATCACCCACCGCATAGCCCATATCCTTGAAGAGGGCCTTGCCCGGCCGCCGGAAATACTGGCCATCACCTTTACCAACAAGGCGGCCAACGAGATGAAAGAGCGGGTGGAAAAGCTGGTGGGCAGCACCGACGGCATGTGGATTTCCACGTTCCACTCTGCCTGTGTGCGGATGCTGCGCAAGCATGGCCACCTGGTTGGCTGCCTGCCCGGATTTTCCATATACGATGATGCCGATCAGTTGATGGTGGTAAGAATGTGTGTGCGCCAATTGGATCTTGACGACAAGCGCTATGTGGCCCGGGGGGTGCTGGCAGTTATAAGCCATGCAAAGAACCAGCTGATGGGCCCCGAAGAATTTGCCAAGCAAGCCAGCGGCCGCTACCAGGAGAATGTGGCCCGGGTATTTGAGCTTTACCAGCAAAAGCTCCGGGAAAACAATGCCCTGGATTTTGACGATTTGCTGGTGCGGGCGGTGGAGCTGCTGAGTGAGCACCCCCATGTGTTGGAAGAATACCAGCAGCGGTTTAAGTATGTCCATGTGGATGAGTACCAGGACACAAACCATGCCCAGTACAAATGGGTCAATTTGCTGGCTTCCGGTCACAACAATATCTGTGTGGTTGGTGATGACGACCAGTCCATATACCTGTTCCGGGGGGCTGACGTGGCCAACATACTGGACTTTGAGAAGGACTACCCCCAGGCCCGGGTGATCAAGCTGGAGCAGAATTACCGCTCCACCGGCAATGTGCTGGCAGCCGCCAACTCAGTCATCAGCCACAACCAGAGCCGCAAGCCCAAGAAACTGTGGACCGACCAGGGCCAGGGCAACAAGGTTTATGTCTATACCGCCTACAGTGAGGTGGATGAGGCGGAATTTGTGACACGGATGGTGAACAGCGGCAACCGCCCCCCGGGCGATTATGCCGTGCTCTACCGCACCCGTGCCCAGTCCCGGGTGCTGGAAGACTCCCTGCGCCGGGCCAACATCCCCTACAAGCTGTTGAGCGGTGTGCCCTTTTACGGCCGCAAGGAAATAAAGGATATGTTGTCCTATTTGCGCATACTGGTCAACCCCTACGACAATGCCAGCCTTATCCGGGTAATCAATGAGCCACGGCGGGGAATCGGGCAGCGCACCATGGAGAAGCTCTTCAGCCATGCCGCAGCCCGGGGCCTGCCCGCTGTGCTCTGCCTGGCAGAGGCAGGGAAGGAAATCGGCGGCAGCACCGGAGGGGCGCTGGCCGAGTTTGCTGAACTCTACAAGGGTTTGGCAGAAATTGCCTCAGAATCCTCTGTCAGCGTGACGCTACAGGAAGTTATGCTCCGCACGGGGTATTTGGAGCATTTGAAAGCCGAAGGAACTGTGGAGTCGCTGAGCCGCTTGGAGAACATGCAGGAGTTGCTGACAGTAACCGGTGAATTTGACAAAAAAATCGGTGGCGACCTGACAATGTTCCTGGAAGATATTTCCCTGGTTTCTGAGTTGGACAACCTGGATGATGATGCCGATGCAGTTGTGCTGATGACGCTGCACAGCGCCAAGGGCCTGGAGTTTCCCGTCGTGTTTATCACCGGCTTGGAGGAGGGGTTGTTTCCCCATTCCCGTTGCCTGGCTGATGAGCAACAACTGCATGAGGAACGCCGCCTGTGCTATGTGGGCATGACCAGGGCCAAGAGGGACCTTTACCTGATGTGGGCCCGGGGAAGAAATATCTTCGGCCGTTTTCAGAGCTCTTTGCCCTCACGCTTTCTCCGGGAAACCGACCCTGAATACCTGCGCTTTCTCAACGGCAGCCTGGAACAGATCAGGGGCTGGGCCCCCGGCGGCGAGCCTGCCGCTGAAAAACAACCGAAGGAAGACATTGATTATACCCCCGGAATGGTTGTTGAGCACAACAAGTGGGGCAGGGGCGTTGTGGTGGAAACTGGTGTGTTGGGGGACCAGGCAGTGGTGGTGGTGGATTTCCCGGGACAGGGACGTCGCCGCCTGATGGCCGGGTTTGCCCCGTTGAAAGTGATAGAGACCCTGGATTAACTCACATGGGGAGGGAGCAAAATGGACAGAGAAAAGGCCGCAAAGCGTCTGGCCCAATTGACAGAGGAAATAAACCGCCACGACTGGTTGTACCATGTAAAGGATCAGCCGGAAATTTCCGATGCCCAGTATGACCAGCTGATGCGAGAGCTGCGGGAGCTGGAAGAGCAGTATCCGGAGCTCGTTGCCCCCGATTCGCCGTCACTGCGGGTGGGAGGCCGGGTGCTGGAAGGCTTTGCCACTGTCAGCCACCCCACCCCCATGCTCAGCCTGGACAATGCCTTCGACGCAGAAAGCCTGCTGCAGTTTGACAAGCGCCTGGAACGCCTGTTGGGCCAACGGCCCACCTATGTGGTGGAGCTTAAAATTGACGGCTTGGCGGTGGCCCTGGAATACTCTGACGGGATTTTTTCCCGGGGTGCAACCCGGGGTGACGGCACCACCGGAGAAGATATAACGGAGAACCTGCGCACAATTCGCTCATTGCCTTTGCGGCTAAGCAGCAGCGAGACAATAAGGGTCAGGGGCGAGGCTTTTATGTCTCGGGATGCCTTTGAAAAATTAAACGCCGCCCGGGAGCAGCAGGGGCAGCCGCTGTTTGCCAACCCCAGAAACGCTGCTGCCGGATCGCTGCGCCAGCTGGATACCGCAGTTGCCGCTTCCCGGCAACTGGACATACTGGTTTATGCCCTGGAAGATGCAGGAGACCATGGCATGACCTGCCACTGGCAGGCACTGGAATGGCTGGAGCAGCTGGGTTTTTTGGTTTCTCCCCATCGCCACCGGTTTGACGATATGGAGAAGGTGATAGAGCACATAGAGTCCTGGCAACAAAAACGCCTGGAGCTGCCCTATGCCACCGACGGAATGGTTATAAAAGTGGACAGCCTGGATCTCCAACAGAAAGCGGGGTATACCAGCAAGAGCCCGCGATGGGCTGTTGCCTGGAAGTTCCCGGCGGAACAAAAGCAAAGCAAAGTCATAGACATTACCTTGAATGTGGGTCGCACAGGCGCCATCACTCCCACAGCTGAATTGGAGCCGGTGCAGTTGGCGGGCACTGTAGTCAGCCGGGCCAGCCTGCACAATGAGGATTATATAAAAGAGAAGGACATTCGCATCGGTGACCTGGTTATTGTCCAAAAGGCCGGGGATATAATTCCCGAGATAGTGGCGGCGGTCAAGGATGTGCGAACCGGCGATGAAAGGATATGGCAGCCGCCGTCCCAATGCCCTGTTTGCGGCAGCCAGACAGTGCGGGTGGAGGGTGAGGCGGTGCGCCGTTGCCCCAACCCCCGCTGCCCGGCCCAGGTTCGCGAGCGGGTGATTCACTTTGCATCCCGGGGAGCCATGGACATAGAGGGCCTGGGCCCGGCTGTGGTCGATGCCCTGTTCAGGGCCGAATTGATAAGGGATGTGGCTGACCTATACAAGTTGCAGGTGGAAGATCTCATTCCCCTGGAGCGCATTGGCGAGAAGTCTGCTGCCAATTTGGTAAGTGCAATTGCAGATACAAAGAAGCAGCCCCTGGCCCGGTTGCTGTTCGGGTTGGGTATCCGTTTTGTGGGCGCCAAGGCTGCCCGGTTGCTGGCAGAAGAGTTTGGCAGCCTGAACACCCTGCTTCAGGCCAGCCATGAGCAACTGGTTGCCGTCCCGGAAATTGGGGATACAATAGCTTCCAGCGTGGTGCGAGAGCTGGCCAGCCCCGAAATGCAGGACTTGATTAATCGGTTGGAAGAGGCGGGGGTAAACACCACCCAGCCCAAGAAGCAGACAGGTGGCGCCCTGGAGGGCAAAACCTTTGTCCTTACCGGCACGTTAGACACTTTCACCCGGGATGAGGCCAAGGCCCTGATAGAAGAACAGGGCGGCAAGGTAACCGGTTCGGTCAGCGCCAAAACCGATTATGTTGTGGCCGGGGAAAATCCCGGTTCAAAGCTGGATAAAGCCAGGGATCTGGGCGTAACAGTGTTGGATGAGCAGGAACTTGTGAGTTTGCTTAGAAGTTAAGCGAAACAATAGGTGAAAATGTCAACATAGGAAACAACCCCGATTTCTCTCGGGGTTGTTTTTTAACGCATGATTATTTGCACCTTGTCGGGGTTGTTCAGTATCAGCCGGTAAACTCCGCAGTTTTCAAATCCGGTAAAACGGTTATAGTTGCAGGGTTTGAGGTTTAGCAAGCTGCTGTAGAGGGTGGCCATGAGGTTGCCATGGGTTACCACCACCACTGTGTCATCGGTATCGCCATGGGCGGAACGCAGCTTTTGTTCGATTTCTTTGGCCGTTTGGTAGTGTTTCTCCCCGTCCCATATATAATCCGCTGGAGCACCCGGAAAGGTTACAGGAGGTATTTCCTGCAGCTCGTCCCAATACTCAACTTCCAACCCCGCCCTGCCATCGGCAAGAATTTCAGCAGTATCCCGGGCCCGGGGAATGGGGCTTGAGTAGATGGCATTGATATGCAAGTCCGCCAATTGGGGAACAAGCCTTTTGACCTGCCGAACTCCACGAGTGCTGAGGCCGAGGTTTTGCATTTCTTCCCAGTCTTCGTTGGTTGGCTGCTGGTAAGTATGATTATGTGCCGGATCGTTGCCGGGATAATGGCCGTGCCTGATTAGCAAAAGTAGCATGGTATACCTCCTAGAGGGACATCAGTTGTTGACGCAATGTGTCGGGCATTTTTTCCAGGGAGTATCGGAAGGCAGTTCGGGTCATGTTTCCGACATTTTCCCTTAGATATTCTTCCACTCTTTCAGGATAAGAAAGATAAGAGTATTTTAACAACCAGCCAATGCCCTTCTGCACATGGATGTGGTTATCTGCAACCAGTCGTTTCACTACCGCTTCAACTTTTTCCCATTCCACGTTTACCCGGAATGTTCCTGTGGCTTGCATCATTGACACCGCGGCAGCCCGGCGCACATATGTCTTTGTTGAAGCTGTCCAGCTTAGGTTATGGGTAAACAAGTGAGGGTATTTTTCCAGCATGGGGTTCAGAACCCTGTAGCAAAGGGCATCACACTTGCCCCAGGATGTGGCGTGATTAAACAGCCATTTTTCATATATGGGGAAGTAGTCTAATTTATAGACACTGCCCCGTCGCTTAACCCACACATTTACAAACCAAAAAGTGCCTGGCTGGCCGGACTTGACAAGCTCATCACACATTGCCACGAACTCATCATCGGAAGCAGGCAGTTGGCGATAAAGCTTGCGGGCGATGCGGTTATAATCTGTCCCTTTGGGTTGGTTGCTAAGGCTGGCTAATTCTAATTGGATTGATGTTGGCACAGAACCCATTTTACATCACCCCATGCTGATTAATTCTGCATTTTGTTGCTTTTACCTTCTGTTGAACCGGCAATAAAGCTTGGATAGCGATGAAAATATTTGCAGGCAAGCAGGATTTTGGCAGTTGAAGTAGAAATAAATACTGAACAAATGTCTGTTACAACTGTTCACCAAAGGAGGAGATGTTTTGTTGCGGTTTAACCCAGAACAATGTACGGAATGTCATGCCTGCCGTCTGCGCTGTTCTTTTGTCAAGGAAGAAGAGTACAACCCGGACAAGGCAAGACTGAGCATCACCGGCAAATGGCCGGAGCTGCCCAAACTTTTCAGTTGTCGTTTGTGTAAGGACCCCGATTGTGTCGCTGCCTGCCCCTTTGATGCTCTGAGTCAAAACGAGAAGGGCATTATTGCAGTGGACTATGAGGCATGCACAGAATGCGGGCTTTGTGTGGATGCCTGCCCCTATGACGCTGTGCTTCAATTTAAGGGCCGGATTCTTATTTGTGACACATGTGATGGCGAGTATCTCTGTACCAAAGCCTGTTCGACTGACGCTATTTTCCCGGGGGAGGAACGCTAAAATGTATGAGGCCTATAATAGAAAACTGCTTAGGGTCAACCTGACAGAAAAAACACAGGTCACCGAAGAGATCCCTGCAGAGGTAATCAATGATTATATCGGCGGTATGGGAACGGGCACCTTCTATCTGACCAAAGAGGTGCCACCGACAACCGATGCCTTGGCGCCGGAAAACAAGCTGATATTTTCCACCGGCCCCCTGACGGGGACAGGTGCCCCACTTTTTGCCCAGACTGCTCTGGTGACCAAGTCCCCGCTTACGGGAGGGGTCATTAATAACTACTGTGGCGGCGGTTTGGCTCAGAAAATAAAGAGCACCGGATACGACATGGTTATCATCGAAGGCAAGGCTGATGAATTGACGTATGTGGTGGTTGGCGAAGAGAATGTTGAGTTTGTTCCCTGCCCTGAACTGAAGGGCAAAGATGTGGATGAGGTTGAAGATGTGATGAAGGAAAAGGCCGGCCGGAATTGTGGCACTGCTGCCATTGGGTTGGCTGGTGAAAACCGGGTAAACTATGCATCAATACTCTCTGCCACCCGGGTTTTTGGACGGGGCGGCAACGGTGCGGTAATGGGTTCAAAAAACCTCAAGGGGATAGCTTTCAGTGGCTCCCGGGGGGTCAAGGTAAACAACCCGCAATTGTTTGCCCAGAAGGCAGAAGAGGCCTTTGATTCTTTCAAGAAAGCTACCGACAACGAACACGGGTTGCTGGGCGTATTTTCCCGGTTTGGCACCGGTGGGGGCCTGAAGTTGCTGAACGACAGCTATGTCCTGGCCACCAAAAACCATCAACTTGCCCACTTTGAAACAGGGGAGAAGATCAATACTGCTGCTTACCACAAGTTGGGACGGAGCCGCCGGGTAGCTTGCTTTGGTTGTCCTGTCCACTGTGGCCAGTTGCACTCCTTTGAAACAGGGGAAAAGAAGGGGTTCTACACCCGGGGCCCCGAATACGAAACCATGTATTCCCTGGGGTCTGACTGTGTCAATGATGACCCAATGGTGTTGGCCCATGCCCACGATCTGTGCGAAAAATACGGCATGGACACCCTGTCGGCCGGCTGTACCATTGCTTTTGCCATGGAGTGTTATGAGAAAGGCCTGTTGACCGAAGAAGAGATTGGATTCCCCCTGCCCTTTGGCGCTGGAGAGGGCATATTGAAAATGCTGGAATTGATTGCCAGGCGTGAGGGCGTAGGGGACATGCTGGCCGATGGAACCAAGCGCATGGCAGAAAAGCTTGGTGGCGGCAGTGAAGACTTTGCCATGAATGTCAAGGGCATGGAGTTTGCTGCCTGGATGCCTCAGAGAATGACTGGCGTTGCCCTTACCTTTGCAGTCTCCAACAGAGGTGCCTGCCACAAGCGAGGCCCCATGGGAGCTGAACTGATGGGTGTATTGCCCATGGAGACAACAGAGGGCAAGGCGGCAATTGTCATGGAAATCCAGGACAGGGTAAACGCCCTGTTTACGCTGGTGGGATGCCGGTTTGCAGACTTTGAAGTTCCGATAGAGTTGTTTATCCAGCTGATGAATGCTGCAACCGGTATGGAAAAGTCACCGGAAGAATTTCAGGTTATGGGTGAGCGGATTTGGAACCTTGAACGCCTTTACAACCTGGCATCAGGCATGAGTGCTGCAGATGATACTTTGCCCGCCCGTTGTTTCGATCCAGTGGATGTGCGGGGCGAGATGAAGCAGCTTGACGAAAAAGCTTTCCGGAACCTGGTTAAGGAATACTATCGCCTGCGGGGTTGGGACGAAGAAGGCGTGCCCACTCAGCAACACCTGGAAAAGCTGGGCATTACAGCTCACTGGGGAAGCTAAGGACAATAACCCAAGGGGGCAGGGGCAACCCTGCCCCAGAAGGGTTTCAAATGGAGATTGGGAGGTTTTACTGTGGAAAAGACAATGAAAGCGGGAGTTATTACTGAACCGTACAAGTTTGAAATTCAGGAAATGCCTGTTCGCCTCCCGGGGCCGGGGGAAGTATTGATTCGCCAGCGGGCAGTTGCCCTTTGTACCATGGAGCAACGGGTTTATACAGGTGCAAGGAAGTTTCCCTACCCCGGCTGCTGGGGTCACGAAATATCCGGCATCGTTGAAGAAATTGGGCCCGATACTGCTACCGACTTGCAGGTGGGCGACCACGTGGCCTTGGGCATTCACCACTTTTGTGGCCAATGTGAGCTTTGCCGCAAGGGGCTGGAAGAGCACTGCCTGCATCGGGGTGGCTTGGTTAAGATAAATGGTGTGGTGGGGATTTTTGGCATGGCCCAGTACAACACAGTGGCTGCCCGCCGGCTGGCAAAAATTGATAAAGAAATACCCTTTGAACACAGCGCCCTGACGGAACCCCTTGCCTGTGTGATTCAGGGCTTGCGCAAGCTTAACGTAAGGCCGGCAGAGACAGTTGCCGTCATTGGTGCCGGCACCATGGGGTTGTTGAACCTGATGGCCGCCGTGGCCAGCGGTGCAAAGGTCATCGTCAGTGAAATTGATGAAAAGCGGCGGGCAAAAGCCCTGGAACTGGGAGCAGCGGCGGTGATTAACCCGGCAAAAGAAGATGTTGAGGAAAAAATCAAGGAGTACAACAACGGTTTCAAGGCAGATGCAGTTATCATCGCCATCGGCAATAAAAATGCCAACGATGATGCCCTAAAGATGGTGGCCATTGAAGGCCGTATTCTTTACTTCGCCTCTGCCCGGCCGGTGGAGCCCCTGGACATTGATCCCAACATTATTCATGACACAGGGATTGTCCTTACCGGTGTAAAAGGCAAAAATATCCGCGATATAAGAGATGCTGCTTTTATGATTTCCTCGGGGATTGTGGATGTAGCCGCTGTTGTTGAAGGCACTGTCGATTTGGAAAATGCCCAACAGGGCCTGGAAAATGCCAGCAAAAACAGCACGTACCGTATTGTTGTGATGATGTAATCGCTTGCCCTGGATGGTTGTTGAGTGCAGTGAACAAATGTAATATAATGTAAGCACTGAGTCTCTGAAACCGGAAGTTGAGGTGAGGCGGATTTGGCGAAGAACAAGCGCCCTTCCCGGGATGACATAAGCTTGATGGTGGCGGCAGCGCAACTTTGTTTCAACAAGGGTAAAACCCAGGAGGAAGTTGGCGAACTGCTGGGTGTGTCCCGCCCCAAGGTTTCCAGGTTGTTGAGCCAAGCCAGAGAGCACGGCATTATCGAGATTACCATTCGCAACCCGATTGCCCACAACTCCCTGGTTCAGCAAGAGCTTGTCGAGCAATTCGATCTGGATGATGCTGTGATCACACCTTATACCGTTGACCAACAGGATGTAATAGTACCCCAAATTGCAGCGGCAGCAGCAGATTATATATCGGAAAAACTGCCTGACCGGGCGGTATTGGGCCTGGGCAGGGGCTATACCATGTATGAATTGGTAAAAGCCATAAAGCCCCGGAGGGCTCAACGGCCCACAACCCTGCCCCTTTCCGGCGGGGTTGGGGGCATCGATGCGGGCAACCCCTTTGAAGAGATTCTCAATGTGGCGGCAGCTGCCCTGGGAGGCGTAGCCAAGTTCCTCTATGCGCCGGCGCTGCTGGCCAGTGAAAAGTTCCGGGATTCAGTGCTTGCCGAACCTCGCTCCCAGGAAATTGCCAGGCTTTGGAATCAGATGGATTGGGTGGTTGTCGGCATAGGCACCATCCCGCCCATGCGAGGGGTTGTGAATCCCTATTTTGACCGCAGCCTGAATGCATTTGTCAAGGAAGTTGGGATGAAGCCGGTGGCTGAGGTCAGTTTGCGATTCATTCTCCCCGACGGCCGGATACCCGACACTTCCCGTCAGCAATGCCTGGTGGCGGTTACTCCCGAGCAAATACGCAAGGCAAAAGTCCGAATAGCAGTGGCGGGCGGCTTGGCCAAACTTCCGGCAATTTATGCGTCTTTGCTTACCGGCATGTTCAATGTGCTGGTAACTGATGAGCATACTGCTGAAGAACTGGTTAAATTAAAAACCGGCAAAAAGCCGGGATAGCAATAAAAAAAGTGTGCCGAAGCACACTAGGCGGCAGCAGCCGTCTTTTTCTTTTTGACGGTTAGTTTGTTTATTAGCGGCACCGTCAGGTTAAAGAACAGAATCGCAAATGTTGTCCCTTCGGGGTAAGTCGTGAAAAAGCGCATGGCCATAATTCCTGCCCCGACCAAAACCCCAAAAATCCAGCGTCCGCTTTGGGTGCGGGGTGAAGTGGCCGGGTCGGTGGCCATGAACAACGCCCCCAGCAACAGGCTCCCGGAAAGCAGATGGAAAAGGGGGTCGTGTCCGGCAATCAGGGCCCAAAGGGCAACGGCACCCAGGCATCCGGCCGGTATGCGCCAATTGGCATAACCTTTCCATATCAGCCAGGCACCACCGATTAGCAACAGCAACGCCGATGTTTCTCCGATGGAACCTGCCACATTGCCCAACAGCAGAGAAACATTGGATGTCAACGTCCCGTCGGCCCAAAATTTTTGCAGGGGAGTGGCGGTGCTGACCAAGTCAATCGGCGCAAGCCAGGGGGCCAGGGAGCCGGGGAAGGCAAAGACGATGAACAACCTGCCGGTCAAAGCCGGGTTGATGATGTTTTTCCCAAACCCACCCCAGATTTGCTTGCCAATGATGATGCCGAAAACACTCCCGGCAGCCATGATGGGCAGAGACAGCGAGGGGGATACTGTCAACGCCAGTAAAAGCCCAGTCACCGCTGCGCTGCCGTCCTTAAGTTTCACAGGCTTTTTAAATGCCAATTGCCACAAGGCTTCAGCGGCCAGTGCGCTGACAACACTGACCAAAATCAGCATTACTGCAGGCAGTCGGTAAAACCAAATGGCGGCCAGCGTTATTGGTGTCAGGGCAATCAACATGCCCTTCATCATTTTCATAGAAACCCTCCCAGCATGGTTTTAAACTATTCTACCATATTTTGCCTTGTGTGCAATTTGAAGATACGGGCAATATGCTTGTAAAGCAGGAATGTAACCAGGGAAACACTCAGCCCCTTTACCAGGTTGTAAGGGGTGACGCCAAGAATGACCAGAGTCCGCAAGTCAGTTATTTGGGGAATTGTTCTGGCAGCCATCTCTACAAAGGCCTCAAGGGGCAAATCCATCAGAGCGGCAAAGAGGGGGAGCAATACGTAGTAATTAAAAGCAGCCATTGTCACAACCAAACTCAGTGTGCCGGCAGACATGCCCCAAAGTGCACCACTGCGGCTGCGGTAGCGGCGGTAAATGAGGCCGGCGGGCAGCACCAACGCGACTCCGGCAAGAAAGTTGGCAACAGATCCCACCCCTGCAGTTGCGGTGCCTTTAAACAGAAAGTAGAGGATGTTTTTGAGTAACTGTACAACAACACCTGCAACAGGGCCCAGGGAGAAGGTGGCAATCATTGCCGGAACATCGCCAAAGTCGAACTTAAGCCAGGGAGGGAAGGGTGGCAGTGGAAAGTTTACATACATAAGGACAAAAGAAACTGCGGACAGCAACCCTACTCTTGTCAAAAATACTGTTTTGTTCATGTTTTTCTCCTTTCAAATAAAAAACCTGAAGTTATCCTTCAGGAGTTTGTTGCCTGTTGGCAACAACAAAAAAAGCCTTCTCCCATCCAGACTTTACTGTCGGCTTTGGAATTTCACCAAATCAACCCTGTGAGGGGCTCGCGGGCTTTACCGCCGGTAGGGAATTTCACCCTGCCCTGAAGGACTAGTATATTAATTTTACACAACAATATTAGCACTAAAACATTGCCGCTTCAAGAAAATTTTAATGGAAGAGTGCCGGTGGTATAATTGCACTATGGGACAGAAGAAAAGGGGGGCTGCGACATGCCTGACGAGTTTTCTGTTTTGGCACAAAGGGCAGCTTTGACAATTAATAAAAGTGAGGCAGCACAACTGGCCAAACATTTGGTGCGCATCAGTGAGTTTGTTTCCCTGCTCAATAAAACCAATATGCCAACAAAAACTGACAGGGGATATCCTGGGGTTTGTCTTGGCTTTTGGCCCATCGATGAGGTCGGCAATCCAGGCAAAGCTGATACCACAGAAAAACACCGATTCAGTATCCCCCCATTGTTGAGAGGGAAATGGTGATGGGCACGATAGGCCCAATCATCCAACAGCTGGAACAAGGTAAAGTAACTTCCCGGCAACTGACTGAACAATTGCTGGCCCGGATTGAAAAAGCGCAACAAAAACTCAACATTTTTATAACCGTTTCGAAAGACAGAGCCTTGGCCACGGCAGACAGGGTTGACAAACTGCGCAGCAAGGGTTGCTCTCTGCCCCCGCTTGCGGGAATCCCGGCGGCGGTGAAAGATAATATCATGGTTAAAGACATGCCCACAACCTGCGCCTCGCGAATTCTGCAGGATTACATCGCTCCCTACACCGCTGCTGCCATGGAGAGGTTGTCTTTTTCTCCCCTTATGGGTAAAACCAACATGGATGAGTTTGCCATGGGCTCTTCCAACCAGACTTCCTATTTTGGCCCCTGCGGCAACCCCTGGGACGAAAGAAGGGTGCCAGGCGGTTCATCTGGTGGTTCTGCTGCTGCTGTGGCTGCCGGCTGTGTCCCCTTTGCCCTGGGGTCGGATACCGGTGGTTCTGTGCGCCAGCCCGCTGCCTTTTGTGGAGTGACCGGATTGCGCCCCACCTGGGGCAGGTTGAGCCGCCATGGATTGGTTGCTTTTGCCTCTTCCCTGGACCAGCTGGGGATTTTGGCGCCAACGGCAGAGGACTGTGCCCTGGTGCTGCAGGCAATTGCCGGCCATGACCCGGCAGATGCCACCAGCTCCCGCCGGCCGGTTGATGACTACCTGAGAAGCATCGAACAGGGAGTGAAGGGCCTGACCATTGGCCTGCTGCGGGACCCGGGGGTGGAAAACCAGCCGGGGATAGACAAAGCAGTGGAGGAGGCTGCCGGTTTGTTGGACAAGGCAGGCGCCTCCCTGGTGGAAGTGGAAATGCCCCATGGCAGGGAAGCGTTGGCGGCTTACCATGTGATTGCACC
>PWLI01000110.1 GCA_003559415.1 Clostridiales bacterium
CGGGACAACATTTACGAAGAGTTCTCCAACCGGGAGACTGAGATGATAAACGGCAAGGTGCAGCATGTGGAACAGGGCAATGTCTACATTGACCTGAACAAGACAGAAGCGATTTTGCCGCCTTCCGAGCAGATGGAAAGCGACGATTATTCCATAGGCAATCGACTTAAGCTGTTTTTGCTGGAAGTTCAAAACACCAGCAAGGGGCCACAGGTATTTGTGTCCCGGACCCATTCCGGTTTGGTAAAGCGGCTGTTTGAAAGCCATGTTCCGGAAATTTTTGACGGAATCGTAGAAATCAAGTCCGTTTCCCGGGATCCGGGACAACGTTCAAAGATAGCGGTATGGTCGGACAAGGAAGATGTGGATCCGGTGGGGGCCTGCGTGGGGCCCAGGGGCATGCGTGTCCAGGCCGTAGTCAGCGAACTGAACGGCGAAAAAATGGACATCATCCGCTGGAATCAAGACCCTGCTGTGTTTGTTTCCAACGCCCTTAGCCCTGCCAAGGTCAACTCAGTTTCAATCGAAGAGGAAGGTAAAGCGGCCCGAATCATCGTTCCGGACAACCAACTGTCGCTGGCCATTGGCAAGGAAGGGCAGAACGCACGCCTTGCCGCCCGGCTGACAGGATGGAAAATTGACATTAAGAGCGCCTCCCAGGCAGAAGAGAGGGGTGACAGTGTCGATGAAGGTGAAGACGGACAGGACTAGAAAAGAGCCTCTCCGGCGGTGCATCTCCTGCCGCCAACAGTTTGTCAAGCGGGATTTGATACGAGTGGTGAGAACACCGGAGCAGCAACTTGTCTATGACTCCAAAGGCAAGATGTCCGGCCGTGGCGCCTATATTTGCCACCAACACAACTGCCTGGACAAGGCGGTTAAACAACGCTTGTTCCAAAGGCATTTAGAGGTTGAACCCAGCGAAGAGCTGGTTTCCCAGTTAAAGGAGTTGACCGGCAGTGCCCACCAAACTGTCAAGCCTGTTGGGCCTGGCCCGTCGGGCAGGGAAGATAACAGCAGGCAGCAACCAAATTGAAGCTGCCCTGTCTTCAACGCGGCCCAGGGCAATTGTGCTGGTGGCTGATGATGCAACTTCACCCACGGCACAAAAGCTGATTAAACGTTGTCTCAGCCGGCGGATTGAAGTATATGCCGTTCCCTTTACCATGGAGGAGATGGGGTCGGCGATTGGAAAACACCAGGTAGGCTATGTTATGATTAAAGACCGTGATTTTTGCCAGGGAATCAGACAGGCATTGGAAGAAATGGAGGTGCGGCCCTATGAGCAGCATAAGAATCTATGAATTGGCCCGCAAACTGAAAAAAGACAGCAAAGAATTGGTCAAACTGGCCAGTGACATGGGCTATGATGTCAAAAACCATATGAGCACTTTAGATCCTGACCAGGCTGACGCCCTGATCAAAAGGATTGAAAACCCGGAAGCGGCGGCAAAGCCAAAGCCTAAAAAGAAACCGGCTGCCAAACCAGCAGCCAAGACGACAGCCGCCAAAGAACCGGAGAAAGCTGCGAAAAAGAAAACCCCGGCAAAACCGGCGGATAAAAAACCTGCAGCCATCAAGGAAAAACCCGCGGCCAAGCCGGATGAAAAGAAAAAAGCAGCGGAAAAACCCAAAGCTGCTGACAAAAAACCTCAGCAACAACCTAAGGCTGCAACGAAAAAAGAGCAACCTGCCAAGACGAAAAAGGCAGCAGCCCCTGAAGGGAAAAAAGCCGAACAACCAAAAGCGGAAAAGGTTGTTGAACTGAAGAAAAATGTAAACTATACCGTTGCTCAGTTGGAAGAAATCTTTTCACTGCCAGCGACTCAACTGATAAAATCCCTGATGTCGCTGGGCGTAATGGCCAACATCAACCAGCCACTGGACATTGACACAGTGGAGTTGTTGGCCACCCAGTGCGGAATCAACTATGAGGTTGTGGATCCGGCGGAAGAGGGCCCCTCAGTGGAATTTGATGTGGGCGACCTCAGCACCGCCCCCCGGGCGCCTGTGATTACTGTGTTGGGCCATGTGGACCATGGTAAGACATCCCTTTTGGATGCCATCCGCAAGGCCAATGTAACTGCCGGCGAAGCGGGCGGCATAACTCAGCACATCGGCGCGTACCAGGTTGAGCACCAGGGCAAACCCATCGTTTTCATTGACACTCCGGGACACGAAGCCTTTACTGACATGCGTGCCCGCGGCGCTCAAATCACTGATGTGGCCATATTGGTGGTGGCCGCCGACGAGGGGGTCCGGCCCCAGACCATTGAGGCATTGAACCACGCCAAGGCCGCAGGAGTGCCGATAATTGTTGCCATGAACAAAATGGACAAGCCCGGCGCCAACCCCGAGCGGCTGAAACAGCAATTGTCCCAGTACGAACTGATGGCTGAAGACTGGGGCGGAGACACAATCTTTGTGCCTGTGTCTGCCATAACCGGCGATGGGCTGGACACGCTGTTGGAAATGATTTTGCTGGTGGCGGAGATGCAAGAACTGAAAGCTGCCCCCAACCGCCTGGCTGAGGGCACTGTCATCGATGCCAAATTGGATAAGGGGCGGGGGACTGTGGCCACTGTGCTCATACGCCAGGGAACGCTGAAGGTTGGCGACACGATAGTCTGCGGCTCCAGCTGTGGCAAAGTGAGGGCGATGTTTGACGACCGGGGCCAGCGGGTGGACCAAGCAGGCCCATCGGTGCCGGTGGAAATACTGGGCTTGTCCGATGTTCCAGTGGCGGGCGAGCGCTTTCTTGCCACACCCGACGATAAAACTGCCCGTACGATAGCTGATGAGTACAGCCAACGGACCCGGGAAGAGACAACTGCCGCCAAGCGGGTTTCATTGGATGACATGTTCCGGCAGATGAGCCAAGACCAAGCCCAGGAACTGAACATTGTGCTCAAGAGCGATGTCCAGGGCACCACTGAAGCGATCAAACAATCGCTGGCGAAAATTGAAGTCAAGGACATCAACCTGAAACTGGTTCATGAAGGTGTGGGCGCCATTACTGCTTCTGACGTAATGCTCGCCTCTGCTTCCCAGGCAATTATTATTGGTTTCAATGTCCGTCCTGACACCAGCGCCATGAAGATGGCAGAGGCGGAAAAAGTGGAAATCCGGCTGTACAGGGTTATCTACGACTTGCTGGACGACATCAAGGCCGCCCTTGAGGGGATGTTGGAACCGGAAATGACTGAACAGGTAATCGGCCGGGTTGAAGTGCGCAACATTTTCAAGCATTCCCGGGTGGGTACCATTGCCGGATGTTATGTCACCGATGGCAAAATTACCAACAACGCCCAGGGCCGCTTGTTGCGGGACGGAACCATTGTTTACGAAGGGCGGATTAGCTCCCTGAAGCGGTTCAAAGAAGATGTCAAAGAAGTCAGCAGCGGCTACGAATGTGGCATAATGCTGGAAAACTATAACGACATCAAAGAAGGAGACGAAATAGAGGCTTTTGTTATTGTCGAAGACAAGCAGTAATCTGGGGGATGCACAATGAGCGAAACCAGAGCCAACAAGTTGGCCGAAATTATCAAAGAAGAAGTTAGCGACATATTGGCCACCCGCCTTAAAGACCCGCGGGTCGGTTTTACAACAGTGACAAAGGTTGAAGTGACCAGAGATCTCAGCCAGGGGAAGATTTATGTTTCCGTGTTGGGAACCTCGGAAGAAGTCAGCCAGACTTTTTCTGCCCTGGAAAAAGCCACTGGCTTTGTCCGCAGTGAGTTGGCAGGGAGAATCCGTGTCCGACATGTGCCCGAGCTTCAGTTTGTTCTTGATCAGGCCCTGGAACACAGCATGCATATAAACAAGCTGTTGCAGGAACTAAACCGGGAGAACCAGAACGATGAGTAAGCAAAACGACAGCCTGGACACCATCCGCCAACGTATAGTCAACATGGGTTTGCCGGTGGCGATTTTTTCCCATCCGGCCCCTGACGGTGACAGTATTGGCTCCACAGTGGGGCTGTGGCATCTTCTCAACACCCTGGGGTGCTCGGTTGAGGCGGTTATTCCCCAGCCGATGCCGGGCCGTTACCAGTTTATGTTGAAGGGGGTTCACTGCTCGCCGCCCCCGGTGGACGTCAAGGGCAAAGTAGCGGTGGTGCTGGATTGCAGTGACGAAAAACGTTTAGCCGCAACAGGACAGGATGTAAGCCAGGCTTCTCTGGTTGTCAACATTGACCATCATCGGGGCAATACCCGCTTTGGCGAGCTAAACCATGTGGATGTGTCGGCCTCTGCAGTGGGAGAACTCATATTGGAGCTTTATGCCGGTGACCCAATCACCCCTGAGGCCGCTCAGGCCCTGTTTACAGCGATTTTCACCGACACCGGCAGGTTCAGCTTTGTGAACACCACTTCCCGGGCGCTGACGGCTGCTGCCCGCCTGGTTGAGATGGGTGCCAAGCCCAACACCTCTTATGCCTGGATATATCAAAACAAAAACATCAATTATTACCGCTTTTTGGCTGCGGCTTTGGCGAAAATAGAAGTACTCTGTCAGGGCAAGGCGGCGATATTGGTGCTGGAGCGCGCAACGTTGGAAAAATACGGCATACCTGACTGGGATTTGGAAGGAATTGAGGACTATCCCCGCAGCCTTGCCGGAGTGGAAATAGCCGCCACTGTCCGGGAGCAGGACGATGGAACGGTTAAAGTTTCCCTGCGTTCCCGGGGAAAACGGGATGTGGCAGCCATCGCCCGCAGTCTGGGTGGCGGCGGACATCTCAATGCCGCCGGCACCCATGTGGATTGGCCGACCAGCCAGTTGCTGGACAAATTGACCCAGGCCATAGACCGTGAGCTGTCCTGCAATGGCTGACGGTTTTATTCTTTTGGACAAGCCCTCGGGATTTACCTCTCATCAGGTTGTTGCCCAGGTAAGAAAAATACTGGCCCTCTCCCGGGTGGGCCATGCCGGCACGCTTGATCCCATGGCCACAGGACTGCTGGTTGTGGCGGTGGGCAAAGCCACAAGATTGATTGAATACCTGCTGAATAGTCACAAGTGCTACCAGGCAGAGGTCACTTTCGGGGCATCCACAGACACCGAGGACGCTCAGGGGCGGGTGTTGGAAACCTGTGGGAAGTTTTCCCTTACACCACAACAACAACTGTCTGTATTGGAATCATTCCAAGGTAAAATCCAACAGGTCCCACCAGCTGCTTCGGCGATTAAAATACAGGGCAAACGGGCCTATGATTTGTTTCGCCAGGGCCAAAAGCCCCAGTTGGCAGCCCGGGAAGTGGAAATTCTCAGCATCAAGCCCCACCAGCCGTTGACAGACCTGAATGCTGCCAGGCCGTGCCTGAGATTTTTGGTCTGCTGCAGCAAAGGTACGTATATCCGCAGCCTGGCTCGGGACATGGGAACAATGGTGGGAATCCCTGCCCACTTGTCAAATCTGCGGCGTGTTTCCATCGGTTCCCTTTCAATAGACCAGGCATGCACCCTGGAGCAACTGGCCACTGCCCCCGGCCAACACATAAGGGACATGACCATAGCTGTTCAGCACCTGCCGATGCTGCAAGTGGATGACCAGTCCGCCGCCGGCTTCTGCATGGGCCAGAAACTCAACAAGCCAGGGTTGCAAGGAGTTTATGCAGTGTTTCGGGACAATACTTTTCTGGGCATCGGCCATGGCGACGGCACGTTGCTCAAGCCCTACAAGGTATTTTGCAGCGATTTGTCCCACCGGGAGGAAGGTTGAAGTGGAAGTTTTCTTTGATGCCCGCAAAATAAAAGATGACCGCCCGGTGGTGCTAACACTGGGTAATTTTGATGGGTTTCATGTCGGTCACCAGGAGATCGTCCGGAGAACGGTCTGTTATGGCAGGGAAAAGGGCTTTGTCTCGCTGCTGATCACCCTGCATCCCCATCCACGTCAGCTGTTCGCCGGCGACTTGAGCATGATAACGCCTTTGGAGGATAAGCTGGAGCTGTTGTCTGAAGCTTCCCTGGACCGGGTGTTGGTTTTTCCTTTTACCCGAACCTTTGCATCTACTTCCGCGGAATCATTTATCCGTGATATCTTAATTGGTCAACTGAACGCCCGGCACATTGTTGTTGGCTACGATTGGAATTTTGGCCGCAACGCCCGGGGAAATCCGGGGATGATTGAGGAAATAGGCAGTGGTCTGGGAGTGTCCAGCGAAGTTGTGCCGGCGGTAACAATAGAGGGTGAGATTGCCAGCAGTACAGCTGTGCGTCGGGCCATTGGTTCAGGAAACCTGGCCCGGGCCGAGCAAATTATGGGCAGGCGCTATGGGATAAAAGGCCGTCAGCAACAGGGGGAACCAGACCATGACGATGGGTTTTTCACATTCCCTGTGGTTTTTCCCGACCAGGTGATTTTGCCGCCCCCGGGGGCGTACCTGGTGCATATGGGTGCTCAAGACCCTTCAGCAACAGCGGTGGCTGTATTTCCTGACAAACAGGTGAAGGAAAGGCCCGGCTGCCTTATTGTCAGCCCAAATCCTTTTTCCATTGCTGATCGAAGATGGATAAGGCTTGAATTCTCCCACAACTCTGCCCTCTTGTTCCACGGGCAGGAAACAGAAGAAGACCAACGGCAAAATTCTATCCGACAGGCCCGTGCTTTACTCTCCCGGCACAATGTGCTAAAATAGCTGCGGAAAACCATTTGCTCGGAAACTCGACCACTCCGACGGTTTCTGGGCTAATGGGGTTTACTTATTAAGGAGGTGTTACCATGACACTGGAAGCGGAATGGAAGGATCAGGTAATTGAAAAGTATCGCAGTCATGACAAGGACACTGGTTCCACTGAAGTACAGATTGCACTGCTTTCTGAACGCATCAATCACCTGACTGAGCATTTGAAGGTTCACAAAAAGGACCATCATTCCCGCCGGGGGTTGCTTAAAATGGTAGGCCGCAGGCGCAGCCTGCTCAACTACCTGATGAAGACAGACATTGCCCGGTACCGTTCAATCCTCGAACAACTGAAATTGCGCAGATAAAAGCGGGGTAGCCCGCTTTTATTTCGATGCGCTACAAGAAGGAGGTAAATAATGGACACTTTGGATTACAAGCTTAATTTTGCCGAATCCGACTGGACCTTTGAAATCAACAAGTACGCCAAGCAGGCAAACGGTTCAGTGTTGGTTCGCTATGGTGAAACAGTGGTGTTGGTAGCCGCCACAGCTTCCCGGGAACCCAGGGAGGGAATCGACTTTTTCCCCTTGACTGTGGACTATGAAGAGCGACTTTACTCCGTAGGCCGAATCCCCGGCGGTTTCATCAAACGGGAGGGACGCCCCACGGAAAGAGCTATTCTGGCCGCCCGCCTTACCGACCGCCCCCTGCGGCCCTTGTTTCCCCAGGGTTTTCGCAACTCGGTCCACATAGTAGCCACTGTCATGTCTGTGGATCAGGACAACCCTCCTGAGATTGCAGCAATTAATGGGGCATCCATAGCCCTTTCTGTTTCCGACATACCCTTCGAAGGGCCCATTGCAGCTGTAGTCATCGGCCAGGTGGATGGGGAGTTGGTGGTAAACCCTGACCTGGAACAGCGGGAGAAGAGCAGTTTGCACTTGGTGGTTGCGGGAACAGCCGACGCCATCATGATGGTTGAGGCAGGCGCTTCTGAAGTTGACAAGGATGTTGTAGTGGACGCCTTGTTGCTTGCCCATCAGGAAATTAAAAAGATCGTTGCAGTCCAACAGCAATTTGTCGATAACATTGGCAAGCCCAAAATGGAAGTACAGTTGGCAGAAGTGCCTGAGAACCTGGTTTCAGCTGTCAGCGAATATGCTTCCGGACTGATTGAAGGGGCTCTGGACATCCCCGAAAAACAACAACGGGAAACAGAGCTGGACAACATCCGGGACCAATGGCTGGAACGTTTCGTTGAACAGCCGGAAACACTTCCCCAGGCCAAGGAAGCCTACCGCCAGTTGGTCAAGGACATAGTGCGCAAACGCATCCTCAACCAAGGCACAAGGCCCGATGGCCGCACGCCCGAGGAAATTCGGCCGATAAGCTGTCAGGTGCCGCTGTTGCCCCGCACCCACGGTTCTGCAGTGTTCACCCGGGGCCAAACCCAGGTAATCAGCATTTGTACGCTGGGGGCGCTGGGGGATGTGCAGATTCTCGACGGACTGACGCTGGAAGAGTCCAAGCGCTTTATGCACCATTACAACTTCCCGCCCTACAGTGTGGGCGAACCTGGGTTTATGCGCGGCGCCAGCCGCCGGGAAATCGGTCACGGAGCGCTGGCAGAACGGGCGCTTTTACCCATGCTGCCCGATGAGGAAAAATTTCCTTATACCCTCCGTGTAGTTTCCGAAGTGGTGGAATCCAACGGTTCTACTTCCATGGGCAGCGTTTGCGCCGCTTCAATGGCGCTGATGGACGCCGGCGTGCCGGTGGGCGCTGCTGTAGGTGGTATTGCCATGGGATTGATCAAGGATGGTGACAAATATGCCGTGCTTGCCGACATCCAGGGCATGGAAGACTTTTTGGGTGACATGGACTTCAAGGTCGCAGGCACCCGCAAGGGCATTACCGCCCTGCAGATGGACATAAAAGTTCACGGCCTTAACCGTGACATCCTGGATCAGGCCCTTACCAGCGCCGTTTCCGGATACAATCATATCCTGGACAAGATGGATGCCACCATCGACCAGCACCGGCCGGAGCTCTCTCCATATGCCCCGCGGATTATTGTGCTCAAGGTCCATGTGGACAAAATCCGCGAAGTTATCGGACCGGGTGGCAAGATGGTGAACAAAATCATCCAGGAAACCGGTGTGAAAATTGATATTGAAGACGATGGCACAATTTATATAGCCTCCACTGACCAGGAGGCGGGAGAAAAGGCCAAGGCCATCATTGAAGATTTGGTAAAAGAAGTGGAAATAGGCGAAGTCTACATGGGCAAAGTTGTCCGTGTGGAGGCCTACGGTGCCTTTGTTGAGTTGTTGCCCGGCAAAGATGGCCTGGTGCACATTTCCCAGTTGGCCCGGGAGCGAGTGGAGAAAACAGAAGACGTTGTCAAGGTAGGCGACAACATCGAGGTCAAGGTCATTGGCATCGACGAGAAGGGCAGGGTCAAGCTATCCCACAAGGTGTTGCTGCCCCCTTCCGAGGATAAGAAAGAAGGTTCAGACCGGCGCGAAAAAGACAACAAAGACAGGCCGCCCCGGAGAAACTAAAGCATCTTCGCAGATGCTTTTTTTATGCCCGCAGCCCCGGTTGTGCCTTTGCCCTTGATAGGGTATAATTTTCTTAACTAAGCTGCGGCCGGCAATAAAACAACGGAGGTGTTAATTTTTTGTCGTCAAACAACAGAAGAAGCAGAAGACGCAGCTCCGGCACTGCCGGAGTGAAGCTGATTGCCCTGGGCGGCGTGGGGGAAATCGGCAAAAACATGTTTGCATTTGAAATTGGCAATGAAATAGTGGTAGTGGACGGGGGATTGAAATTCCCGGAAGATGACATGCTGGGCATTGACATCGTAATCCCCGACATCAGCTATCTGGCAGAAAACAAGGACAAGATTTCTGCTATTTTGCTGACCCATGGCCATGAAGATCACATCGGCGCCTTGCCCTACATTCTCAAACAGCTGAAAGTGCCGGTTTATGGAACAAAACTCACCCTTGGCCTGCTGCAGGTAAAGCTCAAAGAAAAGGGTATGCTGGCTGAAGTTTCATTGAAAGAGGTTCACCCCGGCCTGAAAGTAAAACTGGGCAAAAATTTCGAAGCTGAGTTTTTCCGGGTAAATCACAGCATACCCGACGCAGTGGGCATAGCATTGCGCACTCCTGCTGGCCTGATTGTCCACTCCGGTGACTTTAAAATTGATCAAACACCTGTTGATGGCCAAGTGACCGACTTCAACCGCCTGGCCCAGTATGGTGAAGAAGGCGTGTTGTTGGCGTTGATTGACTCCACCAACGCTGACCGGCCGGGCTATACCCTGTCGGAAAAAACAGTAGGAGAAACCATCGCTGAGGTGCTGCGGCTGTCCAGCGGACGGGTCATTCTTGCCACCTTTGCCTCTAATGTGCACCGAATACAGCAAGTTATCAATGCGGCGGCCACCCACGACCGTAAAGTGGCAGTCAACGGGCGCAGCATGGTCAATGTTGTCGGCATAGCCATGGAGCTGGGTTATCTCAAAGACCCCCAGGGAGTGCTGGTGGATTTGGCCACAGTGGACAAAATGCCGCCGGAAAAGGTGGTGCTGCTGACCACCGGCAGCCAGGGGGAGCCCATGTCCGCCCTTACCCGCATCGCCAATGCTGAACACCGCAAAGTTGAAATTGTCAACGGCGATACGGTAATTTTTGCCGCCACGCCGATACCCGGCAACGAGAAACTTGTTTCCCGAACAATAGACAACCTGTTTAAACGGGGGGCGGATGTGATATATCAATCCGTTTCCGGCACCCACGTTTCCGGTCACGCCAGCCAGGAAGAGATAAAACTGATGCTCAACCTGTTGAAACCCACCTATGCCGTGCCCATCCACGGAGAATACAGACACTGTGTTTCCTTTACAAAGCTGACAGAGAAGGTAGGAATCAAAAGCGGAAATGCGCCAATTATCAAGATTGGAGAAGTCTGGGAGTTCTCCTGGGATCAGGCAAAACACAGGGAATCGGTAACCGGCGGCCATGTGTTTGTCGATGGCCTGGGTGTGGGAGACGTGGGAAGCATTGTGCTCCGGGACAGAAAACAACTGTCGCTGGATGGAATCTTGGTTGTGGTTGTCACCCTGGACAGGGAAAAGGGGAAATTGCTGGCCGGCCCCGACATGGTCACCCGCGGGTTTGTGTATGTCCGGGAATCAGAGCAATTGCTGGATGAAGCCCGGGGTGTTGTCCGGGAGTTTATGGAAAAAAGCAGCGGCAAGTCCGATTGGGCCGCTTTGAAGTCAGGTATCCGTGATGTTCTTGGCAAGTTTGTGTATCAAAAAACCCATCGCAACCCGATGATAATCCCCATTATCATGGAAGTTAAATGACAGCGCCATCGGCGCTGTCATTTGTTGAACCCTGCTGTCCACTGTGGTAATATCGACAGCAGGGGGTGTTTGGGTGGAGAGTTTTGTTGAGTATTTATACGCAATTGTGATTGGAATAATCCAGGGGCTGACAGAGTTTTTGCCGGTCAGCAGTTCGGGACACCTGGTTCTATCCCAGCACATTCTGGGCTTGGAGATGCCCGGCCTGACCTTTGAGGTGTTGCTGCACTTTGGCACCTTGGTGTCGGTGGTCTGGGTTTTCTGGAAACGCATAGTCAGCATAGTTTCCAGTCTCTGGTCCTTTATACATAAAAGAAACGGCGAAAAATTCCTGGCTGACAGTGACCGTAAGTTTGCCCTGTTGCTTATAGTCGGCTCCATACCGGCTGCTGTGGTCGGATTGCTTTTTAAAGACTTCGTTGAATCTGCCTTTGCTGCTCCCCGACTGGTGGGTTTTATGTTGCTGGTCACCGGTTGCTTGCTCTGGGTCGCCGATCACCTGGCCGGCGGCAACAAGACCATAACGGGTGTCAGCTGGCTTGATTCGATTATTATTGGATGTTTTCAGGCTCTGGCCATTATGCCGGGCATTTCCCGGTCGGGGTCAACCATCACCGGCGCCCTCTTCCGGGGCCTGGACAAGCGGACAGCTGCCGAGTATTCCTTCCTGCTGTCCATACCTGCCATTGCCGGCGCTACCCTGTTGGAGCTGATTGAGGTGCTCCAGACCGGAGAAATGGCGGCCAGTTGGTTGTTTTATGCTCTGGGGATGTTTGCCGCGGCAATAGCTGGAGTTGCCGCCATCCGGATATTTTTGCGGGTGTTGGTTAAAAACAAGCTGAGATACTTTGCCGTTTATGTCTGGATTGCCGGTTTGCTGGTAATCTTCCTGGTGTAAGGGGGATAAAAATGTCCGCAAAAACCAAGCGCTCAAAAAAAAATGCTCCCGGCAATGAACCCAAAACCCGTGATGAGGTCGGCGGGCTGTTAATTGTCGCCGTTGCAGTGTTGGCGGCAGTCAGCTGGTTATTTACCGATCGGACGGGAGAGATAGGGGCGTTTATTTACCGGCTGCTGGCAACGGCTGCCGGCCGCTTTGGGTTGCTTATTCCCGTCGCCCTGTTTGTCTGGGGTCTGCGGACAATGTTTATTGCCAGTCCCCGGGGGTTGGGCCGCCGGGCCATTGCCCTGGTGGTGCTAATAGCCTGCGTATTGACCGCCGCCCATATACATTCTGTTGCCCCGCCCTCTGCTGAACTGCTGTGGGAAGCACGGGCTGAGCCTTCAGGCGGAGGCCTTGTGGGAGCTGCCCTTTCCTACGGCCTGGTGCGGGTCCTGGACATTGTCGGCGCCGCCGTTGTGTTGAGTTTTTCCTTCGTTATTGCCACCTTGGTGCTGCTTGACTTGTCTTTGGTGGATATGTTGGCCTTTTTGGGAAGAGGCTTTGCCTGGCTTGGCAAACAAACAGCAAAGATTTTTGCAAAACGAAACAATGTTGCAAAACAGGCAAAAACAACGGTACCCACCAAAGAAAAACCCCGGCAAACCGACATACCGGTAACAGATTACCAACCGGAGAATGATGAGAAACCGGATGATGAAAAACAGCCGGACCCTCCCCCCAAACAAGAGGACACAGAACCTGAAAGCCCCGTGCCTGATGCCCCACAAAGAACCATAACCAGGCCGGATCATGAATATGAGCTGCCCCCATTGAGCCTGCTCCAAAAAGCTGTGCGCCTGGGCGATACCCAGGGACGAAGAGACCTTGTTGCCCAGGCAGACCTGCTGGAAAGCACTTTGGCCAGCTTTGGTGTTGAGGCCCGGGTAATAAACGTCCATCGGGGACCCACCATAACCCGGTTTGAAATTCAGCCTGCCCCCGGCGTCAAGGTCAGCCGCATTGTCAGCCTGGCCGACGACCTGGCAATGAGCCTGGCTGCCACCGGGGTGAGGATCGAAGCGCCAATTCCCGGAAAATCAGCCCTGGGCCTGGAAATCGCCAACCGGGCAAAGGCCACTGTTTACATGCGGGAAGTGTTGGAATCTCAGCATTTTGCCCAGTCGCCCTCCATTCTGACAATTGCCCTGGGCAAGGACATTACCGGAGAACCGATTGTTGCCGACCTGCGGGACATTCCCCATCTGCTGATTGCAGGTGCCACCGGCGCGGGCAAAAGTGTGTGCTTGAACGCCATCATTACCAGCTTGTTGTACAAAGCCCGGCCCTGGGAATTGAAGCTTTTGCTGATAGATCCCAAGGTGGTTGAGCTGAATGTATTCAACGGACTGCCCCACCTGTTGTGTCCGGTAATTACCGATCCGCGCAAGGCAGCCCAGGGCCTCAAGAGCATCGTCAAGGAGATGGAATACAGGTACCACCTGTTTGCTGAGTCATCTACAAGAGATATCTTCCGTTACAATGAGCATGCCCAACAGCAGGGTATTGAACCCATTCCCTATATTTTTGTGGTTATCGACGAGTTGGCTGACTTGATGATGACAGCTGCTGCCGAGGTGGAAGATATAATCTGCCGTATTGCCCAAAAATCCCGGGCAGCAGGGATTCATCTGGTTGTTGCCACCCAGCGACCCTCTGTGGACGTAATTACCGGTGTGATCAAAGCTAACATCACATCCCGCATAGCATTTGCCGTATCTTCCCAGGCCGACTCACGGACTATTTTGGACATGTCCGGGGCGGAAAAACTGTTGGGCAAGGGAGACATGCTCTACTTCCCAGTGGGGGCCTCCAAGCCCCTGCGCATCCAAAGCGCCTATATCTCAGATGAGGAAGTGGAGAAGGTAGTGGCCCATGTGTTGAAGCAGGCCGGCGATGACAGTGGGCAGAATGAACAGTTTCTGGAGGCAATAGAGGCTGAAGAGCAACAACAAGAGCTGGAAATGGATGAACTGCTGCCCGATGCATCCCGGATGATTGTGGAAAGCGGCCAGGCTTCAATATCCATGCTGCAGCGCCGCCTGCGCATCGGCTACACCCGGGCGGCCCGTCTCATTGACGACATGGAGCAGTTGGGCATTGTCGGTGGTTTTGAAGGCAGCAAAGCCCGCCGAATTCTGGTCAACATCGACCAATTGGAGCACATACTGAACAGCATTTACAGCGGTGACTGAAAGTTTTGCCGCGTCCTTTGGTTTTTTGTTGACTGCCTGCAGTTTTCAGTGGTATTATTCTTACAGGTACCGACATTATAATCCAAAAGGGAGGAATGCTTTTTGAAGAAGTTTTTGGCGCTGATGTTTGCGGTAATGCTTGTGGCGACCCTGGCAGCCTGTGGTCCTGCAGACGACGACAATGGAGATGACAATGGCAACGGTGTAGCTGATCCCGATCCCGACAAGATGGTATACATGGTAACCGACATGGGCGGGGTGGATGACGCTTCATTCAACGAGTCGGCTTGGAATGGCCTGGTTGAGTTTGGCGACATGACCGACGGCTGGGACGTGGACTACATTGAGTCCAACGTTGAAGAAGATTACATCCCCAACCTGACCGCTGCTGTGGATGCAGGTGGAGAGCTGGTCTGGGCCATTGGTTTCATGATGGCTGACCACCTGGACAGCGTGGCCCAGGACAACCCCGACAAGTTCTTTGCCATCATCGACTGGGCCCAGGACGAACTGCGGGACAACGTGGCTTACGTGGTGTTCAACGAGCATGAGGGCTCTTTCCTGGTGGGCCTGATTGCCGGCTTGACCACCGAAAGCAACGTAATTGGTTTCATCGGCGGTATGGAAGGCGACCTGATCATCAAGTTTGAGTCTGGCTTCCTCGCCGGTGTCCATGCAGTAAACCCCGATGCTGAAGTAATTGTCCAGTACGCCCAATCCTGGAGCGACACCACCATGGGCGAGCAGCTGGCAACCCAGATGATCGGTGAAGGCGCTGACGTTATTTACCACGCAGCCGGTGGCGTTGGCATCGGTGTGGCCGAGGCCTGTGTTACAAATGATATCTGGTTCATCGGCGTTGACATGGACCAAAGCCCGTTGGCCCCCGAGAACACTCTGACCAGCATGCTCAAGCGTGTTGACGTGGCCGTTCGCGATACCAGCAAAGCCTTTGTTGATGGCACTTTCCCCGGTGGCCAAGTCCAGGTCATGGGCCTGCACAACGATGGTGTTGGCTACGTCCAGTCTGAGTTCATCGATGCCGATACCATTGACATCGTGGAAGACTGGAAGCAGCAGATTCTCGATGGCGTTTTTGAAGTTCCCTTCACCAGAGCCCAGGTAGACGAGTTCAAAGCTGACAACTAAGCTCTGACATAGAGGGGCCAGGTGAATGCCTGGCCCCTTTTTAGAAGCGAGGTGATGTCATGGCAAATGAATATGTAATCGAGATGCAGAAGGTGACAAAGATTTTCCCCGGTGTAGTGGCCAACGACCAGGTTGATCTCAAGGTCAAAAAAGGGAATATCCATGCCCTGTTGGGGGAAAACGGCGCCGGCAAGTCCACGCTGATGAACATCCTCTACGGCCTGTACGGCCAGGACAGCGGCACCATTTTGGTCAATGGCCAAAAGGTCAGCATCAAACAGCCCCGGGATGCCATAGACTTGGGCATCGGCATGGTCCATCAGCACTTCATGCTGGTGGAACCCTTTACTGTGGCGGAAAACCTGGTGCTGGGCAATGAGCCCAGAAACAGGGGGTTTTTGGACATCAAAGAGGCAGAAAAAATCGTCCGGGACCTTTCAGATAAGTACGGCTTGCGTGTTGACCCCCAGGCCAAGGTGCGGGACATTTCTGTGGGCATGCAGCAGCGTGTGGAAATATTGAAGGCCCTTTACCGGGGAGCGGAAATCCTTGTACTGGACGAACCGACAGCTGTGCTCACCCCCCAGGAAACCAAGGAACTGATGGAAGTCATGCGCAACCTCATCGCCGACGGCAAGACACTAATTTTTATCACCCATAAGCTCAAAGAAGTAATGGCTGCCAGCGACACGGTGACCGTAATCCGCCGGGGCAAGGTGGTCAAGACGTTGCCCACTGCTGAAACAAACATCGATGAACTGGCAACGTTGATGGTGGGCAGGGATGTCAACCTGGTGGTGGAAAAGAGTCCTGCATCGCCGGGAGAGGTTGTTCTTTCCGTCCATGATCTCCATGTACGGGACTATCGTAATAACCCTGCCGTAAAGGGCGTGAGTTTCGACGTCCGCCGGGGGGAGATTGTCGGCCTGGTGGGAGTCGATGGCAACGGCCAGACCGAACTGGTAGAGGCAATTACCGGTTTGCGCCACAGCCACAAGGGAAGATTTTTCATAAAAGGTAAAAATCTTACCAACAAACCTCCCCGCAAAATCACCGAAGCAGGGGTAGGCCACATACCCGAAGACAGACAGAAACTGGGGCTGGTGCTGGATTTTGACCTGCGGGAAAATGCGGTGCTCCAGACCTATTACCTGCCGCCCATGTCCCGCTGGGGCATTACCTATCCCCGGGCCATGGAAACTTATGCCTCCAAGTTGATAGAGTCCTTTGATGTAAGGGCTCCGGGGCCCCACGTCTTTGGCAGAAACCTTTCCGGCGGCAATCAGCAAAAAATGATTATCGCCCGGGAAGTCGACCGGGATCCTGACCTGTTGGTGGCTGCTCAACCCACCCGCGGTTTGGATGTGGGCGCCATTGAATACACCCACAAGCGTCTTATCCAGCAACGGGATCAAGGCAAGGGGGTTTTCCTGGTTTCATTGGATCTGGATGAAATCCTCGCCGTGGCTGACCGCATATTGATTATCTATGAAGGCGAGATCGTTGGCGAAATGCCGGCTGAACAGGCAACTGAGCAGGAATTGGGTCTGTACATGGCCGGGGCCAAGCGACAACAACGAGAGGAGGCAGTGGAGGATGTTGGATAAGATAACTGCATTTCTGGAAAAAATCCAAACCGCTGCTTCTGCTCTTTGGTCAAAACTTGCCAACCTTGTTTCGCCCTTTCTGCAGAAATTTTGGAATAAGTTGCCCCAACCGGTTCAGAGGGTGCTGGCGCTGGTGGCCCGCGGCATTGTTGCCACATGGAACGCCATAAATATCCCCTTGTTGGCCGTGCTGTTTGGTTTCCTGGTGGGC
>PWLI01000152.1 GCA_003559415.1 Clostridiales bacterium
CCCCGACGAGGTCTACGAGATCCTGCTCGATGCGTTCCAGCAGCTGTCCGAGTCCGAGGAGTTCGAGCAGGCCACCATCGACGTCATGGGCGCCCCCGGCCAGATGCAGGTGGGCCCGGAGATCCGCGACGCGGTGGCGGCCCAAGGACACGCGACGTCGCACGAGGCGCGAACGGCGCGTCAGGAGCGTTCCCCTGCCACGCGCGTTGCGACGCGCCAGTTGATCGGACGCGACGAGGTCCTGGGCGCCTTGGCCGAGCGCCTGGTCGACGGCGGTGAGCGCCTCGTGACGCTGTTGGCACCGGGCGGCATGGGGAAGACGGTCGCCGCGGCCGCGTTCGTCGAGCGCGCGCGGGACGCCTTCCCGGAAGGCTCGTTCATCGTCGACCTGGAGGCGGTGGCGGAGGGTGGCTCGGTCGCGCTGGCGGTCGCCGCCGCGGTCGGTCTGCGGCTCACGGCGGGCGCGCCGCCCGAGGGACAGCTCGTGGAGGCGCTGGCGTCGCGCCGTGCGCTGCTGGTGCTCGACGCGTTCGAGCGGCACCTCGATGCGGTCGCCTTGATCGACGCGCTGTTGACGGGTGGCGACGCGCTGCGCATCGCGGTGACCTCGCGCACGCGGCTGCGCCACTCGCTCGAGAGCGTTCTCGAGATCGGTCCGCTCGCCACGCGTGCGCCTCGGCCGCCCACCGTGGCCGAGCTGGAGGCGGACGAGCGAACCGACGAGGGACCGAGCGACGCCGCACGTCTGTTCCGGGTCGTGGCCGCGCGGGTCCTGCCGACTTGGCGGCCCGACGCGCGTGACGCCGAGCGCATCGAGGTCGTCTGCCGTGCGCTGGGCGGCACGCCGCTGGCGATCGAGCTGGCCGCCTCGTGGCTGGACGTGATGCCGCTCGAGGCACTGGCGGCGCGCGCCGCGAGCGCGTGGGACCTCCTGACGACGGACGAGGTCGACCGCGGCGAGCGCCATGCGGACGTCGAGCGCATGCTCGCAGAGGCCTGGGAGCGGCTGGACGAGGACGATCGGGTCGCGTGGGCGCGCTTGGCGGTGATGCCGGGGACGGTCGATCGCACGGTCGCGGTCGCGGTCGCGGGGACGGGCTGGCGCGGCCTGCGCCTGCTCGTCGACCGCGCGCTGATCCGCCGCGTCGGCGATCGGCTCGAACTCCACGCGTTGCCGGGGCGGTTCGTGCGTGAGCTGGCGAGCGAGCGCGGCCTCGACGAGGCCGCGTGGGACGCCGCGCTGTCGGTGTGGCGCGAGCGCGCGCCGCAGGAGGTGGATCCCGCCACCGGCCGCTACCGCCCGCTCGAGGGCGACGACCTGACGCAGGTGGTGGCCGTCTTGCGGCGCGCCGCGCAGCTGCGCGAGTGGCCGACGGTCGGGTCGTTCGTCGACCCCGTCGCTCGCGGTCTGGTGCGCGCCGGTCGCTTCGCCGAGTGGCGTGAGCTCGCGCGCGAGGTCGTGGCGGCGCTGCAGCGCGGTCGCGGAGCGGCGCGCGACGTGGCGCTGGGTCGTTGGCTCCCGCACGTACGGGCGCGCAGCCTCGCCGTGGCCCGCGCCAACGCCGAGCGGGCCCTGCGGCTGGCCGAGCGTCACGGAGACGACCGGGGCATCGCGATCGCGAGCGAGGAGTTCGCCGGCCTGGATCAGAGCGTCGCCGGGTTCGAGCACGCCGAGCGTGCGCGAGACGCCCGCCGTCGCTGCGGTGACGAGATCGGCAGGGCGATGGTCGGCAACAGCTACGCCGACACCCTCGCCAAACTCGGCCTGTTCGAGCGCGCGATCGAGGTCGACACCGAGTCGCTCGCCATCGCCCGGCGCCTCGGCGACGTCATGCTCGAGGCCAAGGCCATCGACGGCCTGACGACCGTGCCGCTCATCCGCGGCGAGGCGGAGACGGTGCGACGCGGCATCGCGCAGGCCCGGGCGCTCTTCGAGCGCAGTGGCGCGCGTCACGAGGCGCTCATCACCCTCGCGACCGAGAGCTGGCTCTGCGCCGTGATCGGCGATCACGAGCGCTCGCTCCACTACGCCCGGGCCTTCATCCAAGGCCATCGCGCCTACGGCCCGGCGACGTTCATCGAGGCGATGATGCTCGTGTACTCGGGGAGTCGACGTGGCGATCACGCCGAGGTGCTGCGCTACGCGCCTCGGCTGCTCGAGGGCACGGGTGCGCCCGAGCGCGTCTCGGCGTTCGGTGCGATGGCGTACGAGGCCCTGACGCTCGCGCACGTCCAACGCGGCGCCCTGGGGGACGCCCTCGACGCGGCGCGCCACCTGGTCGCGCAGGCGCGCGGCCTCGGCGCACCGGGGCCCCTCGCGACGGCGCTGGCGGTGTGCGGTCGATTGGCCGAGGCGCTCGGCGAGCGCGACCTCGCGATCGCGATGCTGGAGCGCGCCTGGGCGCATCCCTCGTTCGGGTTCGCCCTGCAGCGCGAGACGCGCGAGGCGCTGGAGCGCCTCGGCGTCGTCACCGGGCCACCGTGCACCGGCGGCATGCCGGACACGCTCCAGGAGGTCGGCTGGCTCGAGGCGGGGCTCACGCGGCTCGAACGCGCGTGGGAGGGGCCATGATGGTCGGGGTTCGCATGCTCGGCGCGCCTGCGGCGCGGGTTGCCGGTGCCTGGCTTCCGCTGCGTCCCGGTCGGGCGGACGCGGTCTTCGTGTTCGCAGCGCGACGGGGGGCGCCGGTGGGGCGCGCGGAGGTGGCGGCGCTGCTGTGGCCCGAGTCGCCGGCGCCGCTCGCGTCCACCAGTTTGCGCCAGGCGTTGCGCACGCTGTCGAGGAGCCCGCTCGAGGGCATGCTCGGACGGGACCACGAGCGCATCTGGGTGGACGTGCGGAGCGACCTGGCGATCTTCGAAGACGCGCTGCGGGAGGCGCGCTGGGGCGACGCCGTCGCGGCGTACCAGGGCACCTTCCTCGACGGGTTCGAGCTCGAGCATGCGGACGAGTTCTCGACCTGGCTCGACGACGAGCGCGCGGCGATCGCTGGCCGCTTCCGCCAAGCGTGCGTCACGCTGATCGAGGAAGCCCAACGGCGCGGCGAGCACGCGACCGCCCTCGACCTCGCCGATCGGATCCTGCGGGTCGAGCCGTTGGACGAGACCGTCGTGCGCCAGGCGTTGCGTGCGGCCGCTGCGATGGGCGATCGCGTCGGCGTGAGGCGGAGGTTCGAGACGTTCCGTGCGTTGCTGGAGCGCGAGATGGCGGTGGCGCCCGAGGAGGCGACGGTGGCGCTTGCGAACGCGGCCGATGCGCGCTCGCTCGACGACACCGCGCTCGTCCTCGACGCGACTGCCCGCGAAGCGGGGGCGACGTCGGCGCGAAGCGCGACGAGCGTGCCGACGATCCGCACCGCGCGTCGTCTCATCGCTCGCGACGACGTCCTCGCCACGCTCCACGCGAGCGTGGTCGACGGCGATGAGCGACTGGTGACGCTCCTCGCGCCCGGCGGCATGGGGAAGACCACGGTCGCCGGGGCGTTCGTCGAGCGTGTCGCGGGCTCGTTCGCGGACGGGGTCGTGTACGTGCCTCTCGAGGGCGTCGAGGACCACCGCGGCGTCGCGGCGGCGGTGGCGGCCGCGGCGCGGCTGCGCATCGACGGTGGCGTCCCGATCGTGCCGCAGGTCGTCGCGCGCCTCGCGCCTCGCGCCGCGTTGCTCGTGCTCGACGCGTTCGAGCGTCACCTCGAGGCGGTGGGGCTGGTCGACGCACTCGTGCGGGCACCGAACGCCCGGTTGCGCGTCCTGGTGACGTCGCGCGAACGCCTGCGGCTCTCCTCCGAGCGCGTGGTCGACCTTCCGCCGCTCGCGATCGCGCCGAGGCGCGCGGCGCGACGCCCCGGCGTTTCGGACGATGCGCCCGAGGAGAGCGTGAGCGACGCGGCCCGCCTCTTCTTCGACGCCATGCGGCGGCGCCCTGAGTCCACGACGCCGGAGGAGCGCGCGATGGCGGAGCGCGTCGCCACGCTGCTCGGCGGTACGCCGTTGGCGCTCGAGCTCGCCGGCGTGTGGGGTGCGTTGATGCCGCTCGACGCACTGCACGACGAGCTTCAGCGCGACTGGGAGCTGCTCGCCAGCGACGACGTCGACCGCTCCGAGCGCCACCGCGACGTCGAGGCCATGCTCCACGAGACGTGGCGACGTCTCGACGATGCCGAACGAAGGGCGTTCGCGCGCCTCTCGGTCCTCGGCGGAACCATCGACCGGAACGTGGCCGCGGCGGTGGCGGGCTCGGGTTGGCGGGGCCTGCGCCGCCTCGTCGATCGCGCCCTGGTTCGGACCGTCGGTGATCGCCTCGAGATCCACGCGTTGCTCGGCCGGTTCGGTCGCGACCGCGCCGCCGAGCTCGAACTCGTCGACGAGGCCTGGGACGCGGCGCTCGCGACCTTGGGTGAGCGCGCGGACGCGGTCATGACGCTGGCGTCGGGCCGC
>PWLI01000153.1 GCA_003559415.1 Clostridiales bacterium
CCATTCTTGGCACCCTGGGCGGCTTGCTGGTGGCGGGGATGTTTGCCTGGGTGTTCGGCACGGTGGCCCGGCTGACTGGCTTCAGCACCCAGGATGCCCAAATGCTTTTATATGCAGACCTGCCGGGGTCAATAGATTTTCGGGGCCTGCTTTTTGCAGGTATTATCATCGGCGCCCTGGGGGCTGTTTTGGATGTGGCAATGTCCATATCCTCATCTGTATCGGAAATAAGGGTTGCCAACCCCCTGTTGTCTTTCAAGGGCTTGTTCCGGGCCGGACATAATGTGGGCACTGACATTTTAGGTACAATGATTAACACATTGATACTGGCCTATGCCGGGGGGGCTCTGCCCCTGTTGCTGTTGTTTATGGCCTACGATATGAGCTATATGAGCATAATTAACATGGACCTCATAGCCACGGAAGTTGTCCGGGCGCTGGCAGGCAGCTTTGGCTTGCTGACAGCAGCGCCACTGACTGCCGCTGCCGCTGCCTTGCTGATGAGCAAAGACCCAAGGAAAGATTAGAATAAGGCCTTTGCCCTTTTCCAGGCAGGAATGGAGAGCGTATGAGTGACAAAGCAAAGGTAATTTCGGCCTTAATCCCGGCAATTTTGGCGCTGGCAATTGTCGTGGGGCTGAGCAGTTTGGATTTTTCTGCCGACATCACCCGCGGTGAGTCCGGCTTAAACTGGTTTCCACTGATAGTGCTGGCGGTGGCGCTGGGAACTGATGCGCTGTCGTTGACAATTTGCGCCGGCACCGGTGGCATCAGCAGGGCAGCTGTTGTGCGGGTGTCTGGGGTCATCGGGATTTTTCATGTGCTGTTGCCCCTGGCAGGGATTTTGTTGGGACAGTTTCTCGGCCAGTTTGCCGGAGACATGGCGATATATTTTGGTGCGTTGTTGGTGGCAATAATCGGGGTGAGAATGATTTGGGGCTGCCTGGGCAGCGGCCAACGGGTATGTGAAAATATCAGCCTGAGCGGTGTGCCTTTGCTCATGCTTGCTCTTGGTGTCAGCATGGATGCCTTTGCAGTGGGGCTTGGATTGGGAGTGTTTGGCTACCATCTTATGGTGGCAGCTTTGGTGTTTGGGGTTTTCAGTTTTATCATGAGCGCAGCTGGTTTGCTGCTGGGACACTTGCTGGGTAGGTGGATTGGCTCCCGGGCAGAAATATTTGGTGGAGTGCTGTTGCTGTACATAGCTTTTGAGATGGCAATGACGAGGTGAACGGTATGAAAATTTTGTTTGTCTGCACCGGCAACACATGTCGCAGCCCCATGGCTGAAGCGCTGTTTCTCCACTTGGTTGATCAAAAACAGATCAAGGGGGTAACAGCCTCTTCTGCCGGCATTGCTGCCTTGCCGGGACAGCCTGCCGCCGAGAACGCTGTCAGGGTTTTGCCGGATTTGCCCGGGCTTGGGCAGCATAGGTCCCGGCAAATTGATCAGGATATTTTGTCTGAATCTGATTTGGTGCTTACCATGACCGAAGATCACCGGGACTATCTCCGTCAGTTGCACGTTGCCCACGCTTCCAAAATTTTTACCCTTCGCCAGTATGCCGGCGAACCGGATGGAGACATTGCCGATCCCTTTGGCGCCGACGAGGACACTTATCGCAACACTGCCGGACAAATCAAGGGCCTGTTGGAAAAAGTTATAGAAAGAATCCAGGGGGGGCTGACTATGCACATTGCATTGGCCAGTGACCACGGGGGCTTTGAGCTCAAAGAACACGTCAAAGAAGTTATTCAAGAAATGGGGCACAAGTATACAGACTACGGGTGTAAGACAGCGGGGAAATCGGTGGATTACCCGGATCATGCTGCAGCTGCAGCCCAGGCGGTGGTGGAAGGAGAGGCGGATTTTGCCATTGCCGTTTGCGGCACGGGTTTGGGCGTTGCCATTGTTGCCAATAAAATTAAAGGCATCCGGGCTGCCCCCTGCACCGATTGCTATTCCGCCCGCATGGCCCGGGCCCACAACAATGCCAATGTTTTGGCCCTGGGGCAAAGGGTGCTGGGACAGGGCCTTGCTGCTGAAATAGTCCGGACATTTTTGACTTCTGCCTATGAAGGTGGCAGGCACCAGCGGCGAGTGGAAAAAATAACTGCCCTGGAGGGCGAAAGATGATGGAAGAGAAATTACGTGTTCAGGTCAGGGAGATTCTGTCTCAATTGGCGGAATCAGCATGCTTTGAGCCCGGCGACTTGCTGGTGGTGGGATGCAGCACCAGTGAGGTGGCGGGCAAGCGGATCGGCACAGCGTCCAACGAAGAGGTGGCAGCGGTGCTAATGGACGAACTGTTGGCTTTTGCCGGCGCTGCCGGTGTCCATATAGCGGTTCAATGCTGTGAGCACTTGAACCGGGCTTTGGTGGTGGAGATGGATGCAGCCCGTCAACATGGCCTGGAGCAGGTTACAGTTGTTCCCCACGCCCGGGCCGGGGGAGCTTTGGCTGCCAGGGCCATGAGCGAAATGTCCCAGCCGGTGGTGGTGGAAACACTGCAACAGCGGGGCAAGGCAGGAATCGATATTGGCAGTACGCTGATTGGCATGCATCTGCGCCCGGTGGCAGTGCCGGTGCGCACTGCCACAACCAAGATAGGTGAGGCCTTTGTGGTATGTGCCCGGACACGGCCCAAGTTGATTGGCGGGAGCCGTGCCAGTTATCCATAAAATTCAGAAGGAAGTGATGTCATGAACAACAGCCTGAAAAAAGTAGACCCGGAATTGGCCGATGTATTGCAAAGGGAGTTGGAGCGTCAACAAAATCATCTGGAGTTGATAGCTTCGGAAAACTTTGTCAGCAAGGCTGTTCTGGAGGCCCAGGGTTCGGTGTTGACCAACAAGTATGCCGAGGGGTATCCCGGCCGCCGCTACTACGGTGGCTGTTTTGTGGTTGACCAGGCAGAAAACCTGGCCCGGGACCGGGCGACCCAACTTTTTGGCGCTGAACATGCCAACGTTCAACCCCACTCCGGGGCATCGGCAAACATGGCGGTCTACCTGGCTGCCCTGAAACCGGGCGATGTGGTGCTGGGCATGGACTTGTCCCATGGCGGCCACTTGACCCACGGCAGCCCGGTCAATATTTCCGGAATTTATTTTCAGTTTCATTCATACGGAGTTGACTCGGAAACCTATCGGGTGGACTATGATGTGTTGGAGAAACAGGCCAAGAAAATACGTCCCAAAATGATAGTCGCAGGTGCCAGCGCCTATCCATATACCCTTGATTTTGCCCGGTTTGCTGAAATCGCCCAGTCAGTGGGGGCCAGCCTCATGGTGGACATGGCCCACATCGCCGGGCTTATTGCCGCCGGGCAACATCCCAGCCCCGTACCCCATGCTGACTATATAACTTCCACCACCCACAAGACCCTTCGCGGTCCCCGGGGCGGATTGATTTTATGCCCTGAACAACATGCCAGGGCAATAGACAAGGCGGTATTCCCCGGCTTGCAGGGAGGCCCGCTGATGCACACCATTGCTGCCAAGGCTGTTGCTTTCAAGGAGGCAATGGCAGAGGGATTCCAGGGCTACATATCCCAGGTTTGCCAAAACGCCAAAACGCTGGCGTCCTCATTGAAGCAGCACGGCTTGCAACCGGTAGGCGGCAGCACAGACACACATTTAATGCTGGTTGATTTGCGCAATGTAAACATTACCGGCAAGGCTGCCGAAAAACTGCTGGACAGTGTCGGCATAACTGTTAACAAAAACACCGTTCCCTTTGACACCGAAAGCCCCTTTGTAACCAGCGGCATAAGGATAGGCACACCCGCTGTCACAACCCGGGGCATGGGCGATGCTGAAATGGAGATGATAGGGCAAGTCATCGCATCTGTGCTGAAAAACCCCCAAGACCAAGGGGTGCTGGACAAGGCCAAAGGAGAAGTAAGCTATCTTTGTGGTCAGTTCCCACTCTATGAATCATAGGGAGGAGTGCAATTTGGAAAAAGTGTTTGTCATTGACCACCCGTTAATCAAGCACAAGTTGAGCTTTATCCGGGACAAAAATACCGGGCCCAAGGAGTTCAGGGAGCTGGTGGAAGAGGTTTCCCTGCTCATGGCCTACGAAGTGACGCGCAACCTCCCCCTGGAAACCACAACCATTGAAACGCCCATCTGCAGCACGGAAACCCAGGTGCTGTCGGGCAAAAAGGTGGGCATTATCCCGATTTTGCGGGCGGGGCTGGGCATGGTGGATGGAATACTCAGGTTGATACCCGCCGCCCGGGTTGGGCATATCGGGGTCTACCGGGATCCCAAGACGCTGAATCCCGTGGAATATTATTGCAAACTGCCACCGGATGTTACCGACAGAGAAATTATCGTTGTCGACCCCATGCTGGCCACAGGAGGCTCTCTGTGTTCAGCCATCGAGTTTCTCAAGGCCAGGGGCTGCAAGTCCATAAAGCTGATGTGCCTGATTGCAGCGCCTGAGGGGCTGCAGAGGGTTGGCCAACAACATCCCGATGTGGAGATATATGTGGCAGCCATAGATGAGAAACTTAACGAACACGCATATATTGTCCCCGGCCTTGGCGATGCCGGCGACAGATTGTTTGGGACTAAATGATGAGACCTTCCTGGGACAGTTACTTTATGGATATAACCCGGGTGGTGGGCACCCGTTCAACCTGTTTGCGCCGACAGGTGGGAGCCCTTGTGGTCCGGGAAAAGAGAATACTCAGCAGCGGCTATAATGGTGCCCCCCGGGACTTGGCCCATTGCGACGAGGTTGGTTGCATGCGGGAGGAACTGGGAATTGCCTCAGGGCAGCGCCAGGAGCTTTGCCGGGGGCTGCACGCCGAGCAGAATGCCATTGTCCATGCCGCTTACCACGGCACGTCAATTAAAGACTCAACTCTTTATGTGACCCACCAACCCTGTATTACCTGTGCGAAAATGATTATCAATGCCGGCATCATCAAGGTCATCTTTGCCGGGCCTTATCCCGATGAGTTCAGCAGCGGACTGCTGGCAGAGGCGGGGATAGAGTTGCAATCTTTCCTGGAGTAACTGCCTGAAAACGTTATGCAGGAGCAGCGTGGATAGAGTCGAATACTTAATCAGGGGGTGAAAGCATGAACAAAGACCTGATATTTGCCTTGGACATCGGCACCAGAACCGTTGTCGGGTTGTTGTGCCGTGTTACCGACAAAGGCAACATTAAGGTAGAGTATTATGATATTGAAGCTCACCCCCAGAGATCGATGATGGATGGACAGATACATGATGTAGTTCAAGTCAGCCGGGTTATCAGCAAGGTGAAAGGTGAACTGGAACGCCAGTCTGGCCTGGAACTGAAACAGGCTGCCATTGCAGCAGCTGGCCGGGCCCTTTCCACCCTCAAGTCGTCCAGCGAGCTGAAGTTCCCTGCCACCCGGGAAGTAACCGATGAAGATGTCAGGCATCTTGAGATGAAGGCCCTGGGCGAGGCCCGGGAAAAGATGACCCGGGAAAAGAGCAACTTCTATTGTGTGGGCTACAGCCCCATATCTTATACCCTGAACCAGCTGGCAATTGCCAACCCTGTGGGACAGCGGGGCCAGGTCATAGGCGTGGAAATAATTGCCACCTTTCTGCCTCAGGTGGTTGTGGACAGCCTTTTCAGCGCTCTTTCCAAGTCAGAGCTTTTGGTGCAAAGCCTGACGTTGGAGCCCATAGCTGCCATGTCCCTGGCAATTCCGGAAAGACTGCGGATGCTCAACCTGGCGTTGATTGACATTGGCGCCGGCACTTCTGACATTGCCATCAGCCGCTCAGGCACAGTAATGGCCTATGATATGGCAGACAGTGCCGGTGACGAAGTCACAGAGGCAATTGCCCAACACTATCTTCTGGATTTTAATGGGGCAGAAAGGGTTAAACTCGCCCTGCACCAAGGGGGAGAAGTGGAGTTTACCGATGTACTGGGCAACCACTACCGGGAATCGGCGGAGACAATTCTGGAACTGGTTGAGCCGGTGGTGGAGGAACTCGCCCGCACATTGGCTGAAAAAATCAAGGAAAACAACGGGGGCAAGCCGCCAGCTGCTGTTTTTTGTGTGGGAGGCGGCAGTCAGACGCCGCTGTTGCCCGCCAAGCTGGCCCTCAGCCTGGGCTTGCCGGAAGAAAGAGTTGGGATTCGCACCCGGGCCAATCTGGAAGAGGTAGAGTTTGAAAGCCTGGATCTCTCCGGGCCGGAAGTGGTTACTCCCCTGGGCATTGCCATGACAGCGCTGAAACCCCGGGGTGAGCACTTTATGCAGGTCAAGGTCAATGGCGATGAAGTCACCCTGTTCAATGTTCAACGCAGTGTTGTGGCCCAGGCGCTGCTGCACAGCTCTATAAAGGTTGAAGATGTGCTGGGTGTCCGCGGGCCCGCCCTGGAGTATGTTTTAAATGGCCAATCGGTGCGGATTGCCGGCGAGCCGGGTTCTCCCGGCAGCATTAGCGTTGACGGGCAAGAGGCGACCCTTGAGACGCCCATTGCCCCCGGTGCCCGCATAGAAGTAGACCAAGGGAAGCAAGGGGATCAGGCCGCCTGTACGTTGGAAGCATTGTCTGAATCTGTGGAGCAATTGGAAGTGACGGTAAACGGCACGCGGATGTCTTTGCCGCCGATAAGAAAGATAAATGGCCTGCCTGCCCAACCTGACACAGTAATCTCCCCTGGCGACAAGGTGGAAATACGGCCGCCGACCACTGTTCAGGAGGCGGCAATGTTAATGGACATTGACATGGACAAACACAGTGTAAAGGTAAACGGATCTTTGGCTGAAGCTGACACCGCTATTGCCGCCGGCGATAAAATATCTTTTGACCCCAGGGAAGAAAGAAGCCAGCAAGCAACTGACAGCCCGCCTGCAGACGACCGGGAAGTGGCGGTTACTGTCAACGGGCAGCGAATAGTGCTGCAGCCGGGACAGCAACAACTTATGCATGCCCTGGCCCTGGCTGACATCGATTACTCTTCAGCCCGCGGCCAGCTGGTAATCCATCTAAATGGCCGTGATGCAGAGTTTTCATCTCCGCTGAACCAGGGAGACAAGGTGGAAGTTTTTTGGACTTCCCAGCGATGAATGCCGGTTTGCAAATAAGCAGGTCTATCAGTATAATAACGCTGTGGGGTGAAACTGATGAAACCAGCTGACTGGGTGAGAATAGGCAAGTATCTCTCCCTGGTTACCGGCTTGGGTTTCACCATGATAGCATCAGTTTGGCTGGGTTGGTTGCTTGGTTCATGGCTGCAAAGTCTCTGGGGCGGCATGGGCTGGATGTTGTTTGGCCTGATTGCCGGCATTGCCTCCGGCGCCTTTGCAGTATATACTACACTGAAGAAAATCATTTCCTGGGAGTGATGGGATTGGAAGAAGATTTCAACCGCACTCTCAGAGGGACTTCTTTAAAAGCTTTGGCCCTGGGGGCTGCCTTGGCAACAGCAGCACTGGCCTTTGGCAGGGGACCCCAGGCGTTGGGCGTCATGGCTGGTTGCCTGTTTGCGTTGGTGAATTTTCACTTGCTTGCCAGGTCAGTGGTGCGGGTGACAGAGAACAGCAATCCTAACCGGGCCCGAGGTCAGGCGGCTGTCTCTTTCTTTGCCCGCTACCTGCTGACAGTTTTATTTTTAACCATGGTGATGCTAAATCCGGACTTTGATTTTTTTGCATCGGTAGTTGGTTTGCTTACAGTAAAGATAATAATTCTGGGTGGAGCGGTTTTTGGCTTTATCCGCCAGCAAGTGAGACACGGATTTTCTTCTGGCAGTGGCAGGGAGGTAGATTGAAATGGATGATATTTTCCAGGGGCCTGCGGAAATTTTTCGGATTTTTGGCATCCCCATAACCGAGAGCATTGTCAACAGCTGGATAGTAATGGCTTTGCTAATCGTGCTCGCCCTGGCCCTCCGCCGCAACTTGGAGACGTACCCCGGCAGGGTACAGAACGTTCTGGAGCTTATAGTTGACGGATTTAACAACCTGGTTAAAACAACCATGGGCTCCAACCGGATCGGTTTTATGCCCTATATGCTCACGCTGTTTCTTTTTATAGCAATTTCCAACATGCTGGGCCTGGTCGGCCTGCGGCCACCCACGGCGGATATAAATATTACCCTTGGCCTGGCGCTGCTTACATTTCTGGCAATCCATTTCTATGGGTTCAGGATAAAAGGCTTTCGTTATATTTTAAGCTTTACAGAACCCTTTTTCCCCGTACTGCCGCTTAATATAATTGGAGAATTGGCCAAGCCCGTTTCACTGTCCTTCCGTCTTTTTGGCAACATATTGGGCGGAGCGGTGCTAATGGCCATGATTGGCGGAGCCATAGCCATATTTGTGCCGGTTTTCCCCGGGTTATATTTTGAGCTTTTTGCCGGGTTGTTGCAATCATTTATTTTTGTCATGCTTACCATGGTGTTTATTACCCTGGCAATAGAATAATCCAAATCAAAGGAGGAGTATCAAATGGAGCACTCCCTATTGACAGTTGCCGCTTTTGCCGCCCTGGGCGCCGGAACAGCAATGATTGCCGGCATTGGTGCTGGAGTTGGGCAGGGGTACGCAGCAGGCAAGGCCGTTGAAGCAGTCAGCCGTCAACCAGAGGCAAGAGGGCAAATCATCCAAACCATGCTTTTGGGCCAGGCTGTTGCAGAAACAACTGGTATCTATGCATTGGTTATTGCCTTTATCCTGATTGGCATTGTTAACAGCGTAATGTAGTAGCCATTGGGGAATGGGTTGCTCCATTTCCCTTTTGTGTTTCCTGTAAGGAGGGTAGCTATGCTGGATATCTTATCGCACTCCATTGTAATTACAATGATAAACCTCATTGTGTTGTTCCTGGTGTTGCGCTGGCTGTTGTGGCGGCCTGTCAGCGAGTTTTTGGAAAAACGGCGTCAGTCGGTAATAAGCGACATCGAAGCAGCCAAGGACGACAGGCAGCGGGCGGAAGAGTTGGTAGAGCAGCACAAAAAGCTTATTGATGAGGGGCGACAAGAGGCCGCTTCAATAATTGAGGCCGCCGGCCGTCAGGCAGAAGCCCGCAGGGAGGAGATACTGGCCCAGGCACAACAGGAAGCAGATGCCATTGTGCAACGGGCTACTGTGGAAATCTCCCAGCAGCGGGAAAGAGCTGTGCAGGAGTTGCGTCAGGAAGTGTCCACCCTGGCAGTGGCTGTGGCGGAAAAATTGCTTTCCCGCTCGCTGAATGCCAAGGATCAAGGGCTCTTGATTAAGCAAGCGACGGAAGAGCTGGGTGAGGATTATGCAAAGTACAGCAGCTAAACGTTATGCTGCAGCGTTGTATGAACTTGCCGCTGAGACCAACAATGCATCAGACATAAATCGGCAACTGGCGCTGCTGGCTCAGGTGTGGGAGGAGAACGAGGTTCTCAGGCAGTTTCTTACAAACCCCCGTTGCAGTTTGGCTGAGAAGAAAGAATTGATAACTCACCTGGCCCAAGAAGCGCGGCTTCATCAGTTTGTTGTAAACACCCTTTTTCTGATGCTTGAAAAGGGCCGGATAACCATTTTGCCGGCAGTATCCCGGAGTTATACAGAATATGATGACCAAAGCAACAATCGCGTCAGGGGTCATTGCCGCTCTGCCACCTCCCTGGGCACAGGGGAGAGAAAGCTGCTTGAGCAGGTCTTGACGAAACTATCCAAGGCCTCGGAAGTTATACTTACTGTTGAAACCGATGCCAGCCTGATGGCGGGATTTATCCTTTCTTATCGGGGCGTGACAGTGGATGGCAGCTTGTCCGGCAGTTTGGGAAGACTGCACCGGCAAATGCTTGAATCAAGCCATAACAATTGAGGTGAGAAGCCTTGCAAATAAAAGCTGAAGAAATAAGTGCTGTTCTTAAACAGCAAATCGAAAAATACGAGACCAAGCTGGATATAGCAGAGACCGGCACCGTTGTCTATGTCGGCGACGGCATTGCCAGAATTCACGGCCTTAACAAGGCCATGGCCGGTGAGCTGTTGGAGTTCCCCCACTCCACATACGGCATGGTCCTGAACCTGGAGCAAGACAGTGTTGGCGCGGTAATCCTGGGCGATTACATACGCATCCGTGAAGGAGACACCGTCCGCCGTACAGGCCGGATTACCCAGGTGCCGGTGGGAGATGCCATGGTGGGCAGAGTGGTAAACGCCCTGGGTATCGCTGTGGATGGCAAGGGGCCGATTAAAACAGACCAGTACCGGCCAGTGGAAAGTAATGCCCCCGGTGTTATCTACCGGCAATCTGTAAAAGAAGCTCTGCAAACCGGGCTCAAGGCTCTGGACTCCATGGTGCCCATTGGCCGGGGGCAGCGGGAACTGATTATCGGTGACCGGGGCACCGGCAAAACAGCTATAGCCGTGGACACCATACTGAATCAAAAAAATACCGATGTGTACTGCATCTATGTGGCTGTAGGCCAAAAGAGCTCCACTGTGGCAGGCGTGGTTGAAACGCTGCGGCAAGGCGGGGCCATGGACTACACCACAGTAGTCGTTGCTTCGGCCAGTGAACCGGCACCCATGCTGTTCATGGCGCCCTATGCCGGTTGTGCCATGGGCGAACACTTTCTGTACAACGGAAAGCATGTGTTGGTGGTCTATGATGATTTGTCCAAACATGCTGCGTCATACCGGGAGATGTCCCTGCTGCTGCGCCGGCCTCCCGGCCGGGAAGCCTACCCCGGCGATGTTTTTTACCTTCACTCCCGTTTGTTGGAACGTGCTGCCAAACTTAGCGATGCAGAGGGCGGCGGTTCACTGACAGCCCTGCCCATCATCGAGACCCAGGCAGGAGACATTTCCGCCTATATACCGACAAACGTCATATCAATAACCGACGGCCAAATCTTTTTGGAAGGCGATTTGTTCTTTAGCGGCTTCCGGCCAGCCATCAACGTTGGCCGGTCAGTGTCCAGGGTTGGCAGCAGCGCCCAGGTCAAGGCCATGCGGCGGGTTGCCGGCCGGTTGCGTCTGGATTTGGCCCAGTACAGAGAGCTGGAGGCCTTCGCCCAGTTTGGCACCGATTTGGACAAGGCCACCCAGGCCAGAATCAACCGTGGCCAACGGACAGCGGAAATTCTCAAGCAAAGCCAGTATCAACCGTTGCCGGTGGAGCACCAGGTGATGATTATCTATGCGGCAGTCAATGGCTTCCTGGATGATTTGCCCCTGGACAGCCTGGCTTCTTTTGAAGAACAGTTTTACCGCCATATCCAACAGGAATATTCTGAGCTGGCAAAGGAAATTGCCGCCAGTGGAAACTTGAGCGATGAGAGTGAAAAAAACCTGAAAACCGCCATTGAACAGTTTAAGAAGCGGTTTGCCGGGTAAGGGGGTGTGACTGTGCAGAACGCCCGGGATATTAAACGAAGAATAAACAGCGTTCGCAGTACCCAGCAGATTAACAAGGCCATGGAAATGGTTGCTGCTGCCAAGTTGCGCAGGGCGCAGGCCAGTGTAGTGGCCTCCCGGCCCTATGTCAACAAAATGGCAGAAACCATCAGCCGCATCGTCGCCCGGGGGGTGGATATCTCCCATACGCTGCTGGAGTCCCGTCCCGGCGGTCCAGCCTACCTGGTAGTTTCTGCTGATCGCGGCCTGTGCGGCGCTTATAATGCCAATGTCCTTCGCTTTGCCCGGGAAAAGATTGCCGCAGACCCCGGCCCGGTGGCAGTAGTCGGCCGCAAGGCCCGGGACGCCATGACCCGGCAACAACAGGATGTTATCGCCCAGTTGAGCCTGATTGAAGCAGAACCCTGCTATGAAGATGCGTCCAACATAGCAGAACCGTTGCTCAAATATTTTGACCAGGGAGTTTTCGGTTCTTTGCATCTTATCTATACCGAGTTTATCAGTCCGTTGCAAAACCGGCCCCGGATGGTTCAGCTGCTGCCGGTTTCCGGCTTTGAACCGGCTTCGATGCCGGGGCAGGCCCTCTATCTTTATGAGCCCTCGCCTGAAGAGGTGTTGACCAGCCTGTTGCCCCGCTATGTCAGATCGCTGATATATCATGGGCTGCTGGAATCCAAGGCTTCAGAGCACGGCGCCCGGATGACGGCAATGAAGGCGGCCACCGACAATGCCGCTGATATGATAGACAAGCTAACCCTTTCATTTAACCAGGCCCGCCAGGCCGCCATTACCCTGGAAATTCTGGAAGTGGTAAATGGCGCCCAGGCACTGGAAGGATAAGGGAGGAGGAGAATCGTGAAAAACAAAGGAACCATTGTCCAGGTAATTGGACCAGTTGTAGACGCCCGTTTCCCGGACAACCTTCCGGATATCTATAACGCATTGGAAATTATCCTGACCGATGGCCGCAGGGTTGTCGCTGAAGTGGCCCAGCACCTGGGTGATAATGTAGTTCGCTGTGTGGCCATGTCTTCCACCGACGGGTTGGTCAGGGGCCATGAAGTCACCGACTTGGGGTCGCCCATAACCGTCCCCGTGGGATTGTCCACACTGGGGCGTTTGTTCAACGTTCTTGGTGAGGTTATTGACGACGGCGAGCAGGTAACCGGTGAAGAACAGTGGTCAATTCACCGTCCGGCGCCCAGCTTTGAAGAGCAACAGCCGGCCACTGATATACTGGAAACAGGGATTAAGGTTATTGACCTGCTGGCGCCCTATTCCCGGGGAGGGAAAGTCGGCCTCTTTGGCGGAGCCGGTGTGGGCAAGACAGTTCTTATCCAAGAGTTGATTCGAAACATCGCCTATGAGCATGGTGGTTTTTCAGTCTTTGCCGGTGTGGGAGAACGAACCCGTGAGGGCAATGACCTGTGGAACGAAATGAAGGAATCGGGGGTTATTGACAAAACAGCCATGGTTTTTGGCCAGATGAATGAGCCCCCGGGGGCCCGTCAACGGGTAGGTCTGACCGGGCTGACCCTGGCTGAATACTTCAGAGACCGCCAGGGCCAGGATGTCCTTCTGTTTATTGACAACATATTCCGCTTTACCCAGGCAGGGTCTGAGGTTTCGGCGTTGTTGGGGCGGATGCCTTCGGCTGTGGGTTATCAGCCCACCCTCCAGACTGAGATGGGGCAGTTGCAGGAAAGGATTACCTCCACCACCAAGGGGTCTATCACTTCTGTGCAGGCGATATATGTGCCCGCAGACGACCCCACTGACCCGGCTCCGGCAACTACATTTGCCCACCTGGATGCGACCACTTACTTGTCCCGGCCGCTGACAGAGCTGGGAATCTATCCTGCCGTTGACCCTCTGGAATCTTCTTCCCGGATTCTTGACCCCCGGATTCTTGGCGAAGAGCACTATGAAGTCGCCCGGTCGGTACAGGGCGTGCTGCAGAGGTACAAGGAACTTCAGGACATAATCGCTATTCTGGGCATGGATGAATTGTCTGATGAAGACAAGCTGACTGTTACACGGGCGAGGAAGATTCAGCGTTTTCTGTCCCAGCCCATGTTTGTGGCAGAAGTATTTACCGGCACATCGGGTGTTTATGTTCCGTTGAAGGAAACAGTCCGCAGCTTCCGGGAAATCCTGGACGGCAAGCATGATGATTTGCCTGAATCGGCCTTCTACATGGTTGGCACCATCGAAGAAGCCGTGGAAAAAGCCAAAACCCTCTAAGGGGTGAATCCATGACCGACAAAACTTTTATCCTGACCATTGTCACACCCCAGCGTCGGGTATTCCAACAGCCAGTGAACATGGTGATAATCCGCACCACCGAGGGAGATATTGGTGTGTTGCCGGGGCATACGCCGCTGGTTGCTTCACTGGAAACAGGCCCCATGACAATCAAACACAAAGGCCAGGACCGCCGGGCCGCTGTCAACGGCGGGTTTGTTGAAGTTACGCCGGATCAGGTAAGTGTCTTGGCAGAAACCGCCGAGCTGGCCGAGGAAATAGATGTGGAACGTGCCCGGCGCGCCCGGGAGCGGGCAGAGGAAAAACTGGCACAAAAAAAAGAGGGAACTGATTTTGCCCGGGCTCAGGCTGCTTTGCAACGGGCGTTGGTTCGGCTGGACGTGGCTGGTGAAAAATAATGTGGCCCAGCAATAGACCAGGGTTTTCGGAAAAAACAGAGCTGGAAAAAAAATTGATGACAGAAATACACGGCCCGCCTGAGCTGCGTCGCCGGGAGAAGCAGTTGTTGCTGGGCCAGTTCAGGGAAAGGGTGATTAAAGCCCTTACCTTTGAGCAGGTCGAGGAAACTGGCACTTACCCGGAGATACAGCAGGCGATTAAACATCCCCAGGCGCAAAAACTTGTTGTCAGCCGCAAAGCAGACCTTGATGCTGCGGCTGAATATATCAAGCTCGCCCGTCAGCATAACTTATCCTTCAGCACCGTTGACAACCCGGACTTTCGCGGCGACGTGGGCTTGGTTGTGGCGGCCGGGGATGCCGTTGACATCGCTGATATCTTTATTCCCACCCGCAGTGAAAAGCTGACAAAGCTGGGCATACCGGAAACAGTGATTAACTCGCCCGGACGGTGCCTGTGCGCAAGCTGCCGCCGCATGGTGGCAGAGCGGGCGCCGGAAGAATTGGTCAACTATCCGCCCCGCAAATGGTATTGTGCACTTGTAAGGGAATCCTGCCCCTGCCAGAAAAGCTAAACCCACGCAGGAAAATGTTGATGTTTGCCTCTTGGGAGGAACGTCTATGGAGAAAATAACAATCAGGGGAGGCAATCCCCTAAAAGGGACAGTGAAAATAAACGGAGCGAAAAACTCTGCGTTGCCGTTGCTGGCCGCATCGCTTCTTACCCTTGGCAAAAATTCTTTTCGTGATGTGCCAATGTTGGAAGATGTGGCCACCAAGTGTCAGCTTCTTTCGGCACTGGGCGCCAAGGTGGAAACCAGCCAGGGAATTGTTGAGGTAAACGCAGACAATATAGATACTTTCGAAACCCCCTATGATTTAGTGCGGAAAATGCGCGCCTCAGTGCTGGTAATGGGACCGTTGCTGGCCCGCCTGGGCCGTGCCCGGGTTTCGTTGCCCGGCGGATGCAATATTGGCACCCGGCCCATTGACCTCCACCTCAAGGGATTCATGGCCCTGGGCGCTGAAATCATAATGGGGCATGGGTATATAGAAGCGGTGGCACCCCAGCTGACCGGGGGGCGCATATACCTTGACTACCCCAGTGTAGGAGCGACTGAGAATATTATGATGGCTGCAACAGTGGCTCAGGGAACGACTACTATAGAAAATGCCGCAGCTGAGCCGGAGATTGTAGATTTGGCCAACTATCTTAACGCCGCCGGCGCCCAAATCAGGGGCGCGGGAACCAACCTGATCAGAATCAGGGGTGTGGAAAAATTAGTGGGCAGAGAGTATACTGTTATCCCTGACAGAATTGAAACGGGAACCTATATTGCTGCCGCCGCAATTACCGGCGGCGAACTACTGCTTGAAAATGTGGTATCCGATCATCTCAAGCCGGTTGTGGCCAAGTACCAGGAAATGGGAGTCCAGATTGAAGAGGTGGAAAGGGGCCTAAAGGTCAACTCTTCGTTGCCTCTGGCCGCTGTTGACGTTAAAACACTTCCCTACCCGGGATTCCCAACCGACATGCAAGCTCAAACCATGGCTCTGTTGGCGCTGGCCAGGGGAACCAGTGTGGTAACGGAATCGGTGTTTGAAAACCGGTTTATGCATGTGGCAGAGTTGAAAAGGATGAATGCAAGCATTAAAATCGATGGACGAAGCGCGGTAGTTGAAGGGGTGGATTTTCTTTCTGCTGCCCAGGTGAACGCCAGCGACTTGCGGGCAGGCGCAGCCCTGGTTATTGCCGGACTGGCTGCCCAAGGCGTTACCGAGGTAGGCAATGTTCATCATATCGACAGAGGGTACTACAGGTTGGTGGAAAACCTGCAGTCTCTGGGGGCAGAAATAAAACGCGGTGTATGAGGGCCGACATAAAGGGATTGCCCCGGATTATGTAGAATTGAACAGCAGTAGATTTTGCACGCAACAAGGGAGGGCTTGTTTTGTTTGGACTTACCAGAGACATAGGTATTGACTTAGGAACTGCAACCGTGCTGGTTTACATCAAGGGCAAGGGGGTTGTTCTCCACGAGCCTTCTGTTGTGGCCATGGACAGCAGAAATGGCCGGGTACTGGCTGTTGGCACCGATGCCAACCACATGGTTGGAAGAACTCCCGGCAATATAAAGGCAATCCGCCCTCTTCGTGATGGTGTTATTGCTGATTTTGATGTTACAGAAATTATGCTAAAGCACTTTATAAGCAAGGTCTATGGGCCGATGTTGTTTCTCAAACCACGGGTCATGGTCTGTGTGCCGGCGGGCATAACTTCCGTTGAACAGCGTGCCGTTCTGGAGGCTGTCAAACGCACAGGGGCGCGGGAAGTATATCTTATTGAGGAGCCCCGGGCTGCTGCCTTGGGTGCCGGGTTGGAGATTTTTCAACCGGTGGGCAGCATGGTGATTGACATTGGCGGCGGGACCACCGACATA
>PWLI01000091.1 GCA_003559415.1 Clostridiales bacterium
ACGATTAAAAACAGTTGGACGGTCATTCGCAGCGAGCCAATCAAAATATCTTTTTCCCGGGGAATGCCCCGGCTGCGCACAATCAACAGCAACAGGACTATAAAAGCGTATGCCGCCGCCAGTTGCCACAGCGAGAATTCAATAACCACTTTAACCCCTCCTGTCCTCTGTGCTTGCGACTTTTCCGGACTTGATCTCAGCGATGAAGTCTCCGTGGCGTTCTGCCATCTGACGGGAATGGGTTATCATTACCACCATTTGTCCGTTTTTACCGGTAAACTCCTTCAGGCAGTCAATCACCAATTGCTCGGTCTCATCGTCCAGGGCAGAAGAGGGTTCGTCCAAAAGGAATACCCGGGGGTTCATCAACATCAACCGGGCCAGCGCCAGGCGCTGTTTTTCTCCCCCCGACAGTTTGCCGGCAGAGCCCTCCAGGTCTTTGTTCAGCCGGACCAGCTTTAGCACAGAGGAAATGTCCTGCTCTGAGGGCGGCTGTTTTTGGGCATAGACGGTGCCCAGCAGAAGGTTGTGGCGGATGCTGCCGGGAAATATCACGGGGTTTTGGGGCAACATCGTCACTTCCCGCCGGTGTGAGACGGAATCAATTTGGGAAAGGGGCTGGCCCTGGAAGTATATTTCACCCTGTGTGGGGCTGATCATTTTGTTCAGCAGGCGCAAGAGAGTTGTCTTGCCGCTGCCGCTCTCACCGACGATGCAAGCCATCTGCACATGGGGTATTTCCATGTCCTGGATTTTCAGTATTTCCTGGTAAGCCATCTTCTCAAAAACAAACATTGTTCGACCCCCCTGGGCAGCTATACAAGTTCTTTGTGGAATATAAGGTCATCGACATAGCGCTGTTCCTTTTCATTCCATTGGTGTTTGTAGACGGTGCCCGCCCAGGTAAACCCTGCGGCAAGCAGGGCGGCTATGGACGGGAGGTTGTTGCTGTAAACATAGGCCCGAATCAGCCACATGCCTTTGTCCTTGAGACGGGGCAGGGCGTGTTCCAGCATCAGCCGGCCCAGCCCCTTGCGCCGCCAGCTGTTGGTGGTGGCTCCCGCTATGTGGCAGGAATGTTCCTTCCCTGGTTCACCGCGGCGGGCCTGGAAAGCGCCTACCATGGCGCCGTCAACGAAAGCGCCCAGCAGAAAATATCTGTCGTCTCCAAGCATGTCTGCAATCTTTTCCGGGTTGGTAATCCGAACGAATCCCACGCCTGCGCCTTCTTCAGCCATTTCCCGGCACAGGGCAAAAAAAGCCGGGATGTCATCGGTGGTCAGCTCTCTTACTTCCGGTTCCATGGCTCTCACTCAGCGGGCTTTTTCAGCAGCATAACCGCGCCGATAATAACCAGCAACAGCGCCCACCAGTCCCGCCAGATTTCCCGCCAGGCGCTGATGATGCCCAGGTTGGAAAGCAGCATCACTGCGCCCACTGCTATGAGGATTATGCCGACTGTAAAATCTCTGTTGGTCATTTTTTTCACTCCTTGAACTAATATACTACTTTCTTGTATTGCTGTTTTTCATAAACAACCAGAGCCCGGCCAGCACCAGCACGCCGCCTGCTGCCTGCAACGGGCCCGGCAATTCCTGTAATATCGGGATGGCCAGCAGTGAGGCCAGCACCGGTTCGCCCAGCACGCTGAAGGATACGGCGCCGGCAGCCAGGTGCCTTAGCGCCCAGTTGAGCAGCGTGTGGCCAAAGATGGTGGACACCAGGGCCAGGGCGGCAAAGACCAACCAGTCCGTCGGGCTGTAGCCGTACAGCGGCGTGGCGGTGGCCAGGTTCCAAATCAGCAGCACCAGCGAGCTGAAGCTGTAGACCAAAAGGGCGTAGAAGCTCAGGGGCATCCGTTTGCGGACATGGCGGCCGATGAGAAAATATCCGGCGACCATGACACCGCCCACCACTGCCAGCAAGTCGCCTGCCAGGGCCTGGCCTTCCAGCTGCAAATCTGCCCAGGCCAGCACCATTGTCCCGGTCAGGGCTATGGCGCCGCCAACCAGGGCGGGGGTGGGAAATCTTTCCCCAAAGAGCAGCCAGCCTGCCGTTACCACCACCAGGGGATGGATGTTGACCAGCAAAGTGGAGCTGCTGACGCTGGTCATGCCCAACGAGGTAAACCAGCTGAGAAAATGCAGGGCGAGAAAAACCCCGGCAATGCCGCAGAGCACAACATCCCGGCGGGAAACAGCAAAGCTCTTGCGTTGGGCAAAGGCCAGGGGCAACAGCATCAGGCAGGAAAAAAGCATGCGCCAAAAAGCGGTGGCCGCCGGCGGAGCCGGTGTCAGCCGGACCAATATGGCAGAGAAACTGACCGCCAAAACGCCAATGGCCAGTATTATGTACGGCCTGGTTTTTGCTGTGTCCATGCCCAACCCTCCTGCATGCTTCCACCGGGGGTGCCATTGACCGGCAACCCGGGTGCATATATAGTGAGTATATACCAAAAAACTGTGGGAACCAACAGCAAGGAGATGATGAGGTGAATGTTATTGAAGCCCGGGGGCTGACCAAGTACTATGGCAAATCCCGGGGGATTGTGGACGTTGACCTGACGGTGGCCCAGGGGGAAATATTCGGGTTTATCGGGCCCAATGGCGCCGGCAAATCCACCACCATCCGCCTCTTGCTGAACTTTATTTTCCCAACCCGGGGCCATGCCCAGGTGTTGGGCAAAGACATAGTCAAACACAGCCCCGCCATCAAGGCGGAAGTGGGTTACATCCCCGGAGAAGTGGATTACTATGACGACATGACAGCCGGGGAATTGTTCGCCTACTCGGACCGGTACTACAAAAAGGACTGCAGGCAGCGCACCCGGCAACTGGTGGAAATGTTTGACCTGGACACAAAGAAGAAGTTCCGTGAGTTGTCGCTGGGCAATAAGAAAAAGGTTGCAATCATCCAGGCGCTGCAACACCAGCCCCAGTTGTTGGTCCTTGACGAACCCACCGGCGGCCTGGACCCGTTGATGCAGCGAAGGTTTTTTCAGTTGCTGCGGGAAGAGAACAAGGGCGGGGTGACGGTGTTTTTCTCATCCCACATTCTCAGCGAAGTCCAACGCCTCTGTCATCGGGTGGCGATAATCGGCGAAGGTTCGGTTCTCAAAGTGGAAGATATGTCAGATCTGCGCCGCACCCATTTTCGCAATGTGCGGGCCAGTTTTGCCGGAGATGTGCCCGACTTGGATTTGCCGGGCATATTGAGCAGCCAGGTGGACAACAACACGCTGCAGGTGTTTTTTGGCGGTGACATCAATGAACTGGTGGCCTGCCTTTCTGCTCACAACCTGACGGGTTTGTGGGTGGAAGAGCCCTCGCTGGAAGATGTGTTTATGCACTACTATGAAGAGGAGGGCGAACAATGAATCTTCTTTTTAGGGAGCTCAAGGCCAACAGCCGCTCGCTGCTAATTTGGACGCTGGCGCTGGCTGTGCTGAATTTTTCCCTGATGGCTCTGTTCCCCGCCTTTGCCGACGGCGCAGAACAGATGGACGAGTTCATGGCCATGTTGCCAGAGGAGTTCGCCCGGATGTTTGGCCTGGATCGGCTCAACCTTGCCGAACCGATTGGTTTCTATGCCATCGAGGCCTACTTCATGGTTATCCTCTTTGGCGGGATTTTTGCCGCCATACTGGGCACCACCATGCTGGGCAAGGAAGAAGATGAAAAAACCGCCGAATTCCTGTTGGCCAAGCCCATAAGCCGCCACTATGTTGTCACCGGCAAGGTGTTGGCAACGGCAATTCAGTTGCTGGTCTTTAACATGGTGATTGGCCTGGTTACCCTGGCCTCCTTTGAGATATTTGCCCCGGATTACTCAATAGGGGAATTGCTGCCCCTGTTGGTGGCGCCCCTGGTCGCCCAGCTTGCCCTGGCTGCCTTGGGCCTGCTGCTTTCGGTGTTCATCACCCGGCGCAAGTCGGCGCTGTCTGTGGGCATTGGGTTTGTGTTGGGCTTTTATTTTCTGCATGCCGTGGCAGCCATCAGCGACAAGCTGGAGTTTTTAAAATTTGCAACTCCCTTTTGGTACATGGACGCCGCCGGCATTGTTGAGCACGGAGGGATTGAACTATGGAAGGTGGCTGTGCTGGCCGGTGTTGCCGCGCTTTCCGTCGGAGCCACCTACCTGCTCTATAAAAAGAAAGATATCAAAATTTAAGGGACGGCGTTGCCGTCCCTTTTGGTTTGAGCAAGGGGAACCGTCCCCTTGGTTCAGATGAAGTTGCGGCGGTAGCGGTTGTACAGATTCCTTAATTCGGCCATGTCCCTGTCCATTTCCAGTTGCAAGTCTGAGGCCAGCTGGTAATCTCCCTGCTCAAGGGCGGTGCAGATACGGG
>PWLI01000080.1 GCA_003559415.1 Clostridiales bacterium
ATTTACTTTACACCATATTCTAACGCCTGATATGCAACCTGTCAAGACAAAAAAAAGATGCCGAAGCATCTTTTGGGCAAGCAGGTTATGTGTCCAATGCTGTCCAGTTGGACAGCTGTTTCCGGGCCCGGTAAAGGCGGGTTCGCACTGAATCCATGGAGCAGCGGGTAATGCGGGCAATTTCCTGGTACGAAAGGCCGTAGTATTCCCGGAGGATAAAAATCTTTTTCTGCAAACGGGGCAGTTTGTCCAACAGGCTGCAAGCCGCCACATATTCGGAAAAATCGAAGGAGCTGCCCAGTTCTTTAAGTTTGCCCAGAGAATTGTTCCAATGCCTTTTGGCCTGGCGGCAGTAGTCCCGGTAGGTGTTGAGCATCATGGCATAAGCCCAGGTGAAAAACTGGCTCTCTCCCCGGAAGCTTTGCTGGTTTTGGTGGATTTTAATGCATGTCTCCTGGGCAATTTCCTCGGCTGTATTTTTGTCCCTTGTCACGCTCAGGGCAGCGGCAAAGATTTTGGCATAAAGCTCATCCCAGCATAGATTGACGGTTTTTTGGCCTTTCACGCTACCCCTCCTTCAAAATGCTGTTGACAAAAATTTCCGGGTCAAAGGGGACCAGGTCATCGGCTCCCTCTCCCACTCCCAGGTAACAAACGGGCATGCCCAGCTCAGCGGCCAGTGCCACCACCACACCGCCTTTGGCTGTGCCATCCAGCTTGGTTACGATCAACCCCTCTGGACAAACAAACTGCCGGTAGATTTTCACCTGCTCCAGGGCGCTTTGTCCGGTGCCGCCGTCCAACACCATGAGGACTGTTATATTGCCGTCCCAGCATTTTCGGGCGACACGGACAATCTTTTCCAGCTCACGCATCAGGTTGACGTTGGATTGCAGGCGCCCGGCTGTGTCACAAAGCACAACATCTGCCTGCCGGGCGGCAGTGGATTGCAATCCGTCATACACCACCGACGCCGGATCTGCCCCCCTGGACCCAATAAAGTGGTTCAACTCCAACCGCTTGCACCACTTTTCCAGCTGGCTGTCGGCAGCCGCCCTGAAGGTATCGGCGCCGATGACAAAGACCTTTTTCCCCTGTCGGGAAAGCAGGTGGCCCAGCTTGGCAACGGTGGTGGTCTTGCCCGACCCGTTGGGGCCGACCAAAATAACCGGGCCCTTCAGTATCGGAGGCTGATGACGGGAGAGGGTTGCCACAAGTTGGTCTCTCAGCATTTCCATATCAAGCTGTCCGGCGGCAGAGATTTTTTCAATAATCTCAGTCGTGGTTTTAGGCCCGACATCCGCCAGCAAAAGAACCTCTTCCAGTTGCTCTTGCAAGTTGCCCCCCTGGCTGCTTTTCAGCAACATTTGCAGCTTGTTTCTTGTTTTGGCCAGTCCCGCCGTTATCCGTTCAGACAGCTGCATCGGGGATGCCCCCTCCGTCTTCCAGCGAGACTGAAACAGGCTTGGAAGAACCGTCAACGCCCAGCGTAATGCCATAGAGGCTGTCCGAGTGCTCCATCGTTTCCCGGCGGTGGGTAATGAGGATAAACTGCATGTCCCTGGCCAGTTTTCGCACATAACGGCTAAAGCGCAGGATGTTGACATCATCAAGGGCCGCTTCAATCTCATCCAGGATGCAGAAGGGCGACGGGCGCACCGACTGCAGGGCAAACAAGAGGGCGATTGAAGTCATGGCCTTTTCCCCGCCGGACAACAGAGAGAGGGATTGGGTGCGTTTGCCGGGGGGGCGGGCAAATATCTCCACACCCGTCTCCAGCACATTTTCACTGTCAGTGAGAGACAAATAGGCATCGCCGCCGTCAAACAGTGTGCTGAACACCTGGGCAAATTGTTGCTGCACCAAACCGAAAGTGTCCAGGAACAGCTCCCTTATCTTTTGATTCAACTCGTCTACGAGACCGGTGATATCCTTTTCTGCCTTGATCAAATCATCCCGCTGGCGGGAGAGGAAGTCCAGCCGCTGTTCCAGGCGCTGGTGCTGCTGTATCGACGCCAGGTTCACTTCCCCCAGGTCTTCCATCTCCGCCCGGAGCTTTTTCAGCGAAGTTTGCACTTCACCGGTATTTATTCTGTCAGCCGCCTGCTCCAGCGCATCATCCGCGGTAAGTCCCAGACGGTGGCCCAGTTCACTGATCATTGCCTCCTGCTCCGCCTGCCAGCGAGCCAGCCTGACCTCACCATCATGCAATCTGTTGCGAATGTTGCCCACTTCTTCCCGGTCCAAGGCGACCTGCTGGCTTAAGCCAGCCATTTTTTCCCGCATTTCCTGGCGCTGGCCATCCCGGGATTCCAGTGACAATGCCACTTGTTGCGCCTGGGCGGCATTTTCTTCCAATTGTTGTTCCAGAGCCGTCAACTCATCCGACAGGTCAGCAACCTTTTCGCTGTATTCTGCCTTTTGACGGTTGGCGTCTTCCACCAGTTGCTGAGATTCTTCCAATTGCTCTGTCAGTTGCCGGTGGACGGTGTGCAAATTGGCCAGTTTGTTTTCCACCGACAGCAAAAGCAGTTGCACTTTGTTGCGGCCGGCAACCGCCAACCGGGAAAGCTGTTGTAAATGGGACAGTTGTTGCTGAATCTCCTGCCGCCAGAGACGCAAAAGAGACAGTCGCTCTTCACCGCTTGTTGCCTTGTTCTTCCATTGATTCAGTTGCTGGGTGTACTGCTCCAGCCTTGATTCAATGCTTTCCATCCGTTGTTGATGGGATGCAAGTTCTTTTTCTGTCTGCTCCCGTTGCAGGCGATATCCCTGGACAATCTGTTGGGCATTGGCCAGTCCATCTGAAACCTTTTCCAATTCGCCGCCAACAGATGCCACTTCTCTTTCTGCATCGTTAAATTTCCGACGCACACTGTCCAGTTGGCCGGTTAATTGCTCCACCCGGGCCGCAAGTTGGTCATTCTGCTGTTCCAGCTGGGCAAGAAGCTCGCGCCGCTGCAGCGGGCCGGGCTGTTTGCCTTTCACTTGGCCGCCGGTGTACAGCCCCCTGTTGGCCACATCGCCATCCAGAGTGACTATTTTGTGTTGATAGTTGCTCTCCCTGGCCAGGGAGACGGCGGCATCCAGGTCGGAAACCACATAGACATTGCCCAAAAAGCGCTGAACAACCGGCAGAACAGACTGGTCACAGCGAACCAGCTTGTCTGCCCGGCCAATCACTTTTGTGCGGTACTGCCGAGGCTGGCCTGGGCTGCTGTGGGGCGCATCCAGGGGAACAAAAGTCGCCCGTCCCTGACCTGTTTGTTTTAACAGCTGAATTGCCTCTTTGCAGTTCTCTTCCGTCGCGCACACCAAAAACTGCAGGGCAGAGCCCAATGCTGTTTCAATTGCCAGATTGTGTTCCGGATTAATCACTTCCACAAGTTGGGCCATGGAGCCCAACAACCCGTCCAATTTGCCATTGTCAGCAGCCTGGAGAACGGCTTTGGGGCCCAGGGAGTAGCCCTGAAGCTCTTGTTCCAGTTGGTTGAGCATCTCGGCCCTTTCCCGGTTTGCCACCAACTTGCCCTGAACATCCAATCGTTGCTTTTCCAGGCTTTCCGCCTGTTGGGCAAGTTCATCCCTGTTGAGCTTCAACTGCTGCTGGCGGCCCAGCAGCTGTTGTCGTTGTTGGTTGATTTGCTGATATTGTTGCTGTTCCCGCTGCTGTTGCCCAACAAGGTCTTTCAGGTCTTGATCCAGGGAATCCCGGGCATGGCGGGCTTCTTCCAACTGAGCCCGGGTTTCTTTCATCTGTTGGTGCAAGCTCTGCTGGTGTGCTGAAGCCTGGGACTCCAACACCGCATTGTCCATCAAAAGCCCTTCTGCCTTGGTCTCCAGCTTGGCAGACGCATCGGTCAGGCGATCCAGCAAGACACAAAACTTTTCCCTGTTTTTGTAGGCCATTTGCAGCTGTTCCAGTGACTGTTCCAGCGTGTCGACCCGGGAACTGCTGGTTTCCAGCCGTTCCCGCAAAAGGCCCATCTGCCTGGTGATACTTTCCCGGGACTCATCTGCCTGCCTGACCATGCCGGAATAGTCTTGACGGCGCTGGTTGGCCAACTGGGCCTGGTATTCCAATTTGTTGCGATGCTCTGCCAAAGCTGCCTTCTTTTGGTCCAGCACGGCCACCAGGCCATTCAGTTCATCCAACCCAGAGGTAACTTTGGCCAGTTCTTTTTCCTGATCTTCCAGCAGGTGCTGTTTTTCGTCAGCCGCGGCCTGGAGCTCCTTTTGACGGTTTGACAAATTGTCGGCCTTGCCACTGAGATCCCGGAACCGCACAGCCCACAAATCCACTTCATGTCTGTCTGCCTGTTTTTTAAGCTCCAAGTAACGGGATGC
>PWLI01000123.1 GCA_003559415.1 Clostridiales bacterium
CGTATTTTATCCAACCCCGGTTCCAACAGGTCGGCAGGCCGGCCGGTAATGGGTTTCTCGTCCCCCAAAATCAGCTCGGTGATCTCCTGGGAAATAGGCGCCGGAGTCTTTCCATAGTGGCCCTTGACCAGTTCCCGGGATTCCTTGGGCACCATCTTGTAGCGCTCGCCGGCAATGACGTTGAGCAACGCCTGGGTGCCGACAATCTGACTGGTGGGGGTAACCAACGGTGGGAATCCAAACTCTTCCCGCACCCTGGGGATCTCTTTTAGTACATCGTCAAACTGATCAGACTTGCCAGCTTCCCGCAGCTGGGAAACAAGGTTGGACAGCATTCCGCCGGGCACCTGGTACTTGAGGGTGTTTACATCCACGCCCATGACCTTGGGATCCATCAGGCCGCTTTTCAAGTACTCTTCCCGCAGCGGCTTAAAGTAGTCCGCGATTTCGCTGAGGATGTCCAGGTCAAGGCCTGTATCATAGGGGGTTTCAGCCAGCGTCGCCACCAGCGGTTCGGTGGGCGGCTGGGATGTGCCCATGGCCAGCGGCGATATGGCGCAGTCCACCACATCGGCCCCGGCTTCTATGGCCTTCAGGTAGGTCATGGAAGCCACGCCACTGGTGTAGTGGGCGTGAATCTGAATAGGCACCTTGACGCTTTCCTTCATGGCCTTGACCAGGTCGTAGGCCCGGTATGGGGTCATGAGCCCTGCCATGTCCTTGATGCAGATGGAATCGGCGCCGGCCTCCACCAAACCCTTGGCATCCCGGACAAAGTGGTCCAGGGTGTGGACCGGGCTGATGGTGTAGCAGACAGTGCCCTGGGCATGGCCCCCTTCCTTTTTGCAGGCCTTCATGGCCCGCTCCAGGTTGCGGGGGTCGTTGAGGGCATCAAAGATGCGAATTATGTCAATGCCGTTGGCTATGGCCTTCTGGACAAAATAGTCCACCACATCATCAGCATAGTGCTTATAACCCAAAATGTTCTGTCCCCTTAACAGCATCTGCAGCTTGGTGTTGGGAGCTGCCTCCCGAATTTTCCGCAACCGTTCCCAGGGGTCCTCGTTGAGGAAACGCAGGCAGGCGTCAAAAGTGGCTCCACCCCAACATTCCAACGAATGATAACCGACCTTGTCCAGCTTGTCGATTACCGGCAACATATGCTCGATCTTCATTCTGGTGGCAATCAGTGACTGATGGGCATCCCGCAACACAGTTTCAGTTATTCCTACTTTCACCATTCATCCCCTTCCCTCTCGGCAAAAAATACCTGCCCCGGCAAAAAGCGCCGGGGCTTTTGCGATAACACTTCTCAATATATATTCTGCAATCTCTTGTCATCTCCTGCATGGCAAAACAATTGTCACAAAAACCTGTCCGGCCAGCGGCCGGACAGGTGGATGTTATTTCTATTTCTTAAGATGAAAAATTGAAGGAGTGTCGGGGTCCACATCGCCATAGAGCAAAAACATCAGGAAAGCTTCAGTAAAGCCCACATAATAGAGGAACAAAATACCCCTGACTACCAACGTGGTGTCCATGAAGAAGGAAAGTATAACCAAGAAATAAACCAGCACAGCACCCGTCTTGAGAATCTTGGTGTGCATCATGATGGACTTGCGCACCAGCACCAGGGGCGAAAACAAGTAAAGGGCCAACAACCCAAAGAACACGTAGAAATAAACTGCGTTGGCGACAATGTAGGGCGTATAAAGCACATAGAGGAAATAGGCCGAACCCAGGTAGAAGAAAAGGTCAGCAATGGCATCAAAATCCTTGCCTGCATCGGTGACCCAGTTAAAGCGCCGGGCAACAATGCCATCAAAAAAGTCGGTGGAACCAACAATAATGTATAAGACCAAAAACGCCACCGGCCAAGGACTGTGGACCAGCCAAACAAGAACCGGCAGCAGTACAATCCTGCTCAACGACAAAACATTGGGCACAGTCAGCCACTTGGGCAAAGCAATTTGACTCATCTCTTGCACCTCCTTTCAAAGATTTGTCCAATTATACCACATACACATCTTAGACGTATACAGCAAGCAAAATCACTGGGCCTTGGACACAGCTTTTCTCCCAGCGACAAAGCCATGGATCAAAGATGTGGTCTCACCAGGCCTTTCCAGCATTATCGCATGGCCGGATCCCTGTATTTCACAGGGTTTTACACTTGGATGTTTTTTCAGCTCCCGCCGCACTGCCGGTGCAAAAAGATAGTCACGGGTGCCCAGGATGTATAACTTTGGTATAGAGCTGTTGAAAAATGCAGCATTGTGCCTAAGCAACTCCCGGTGTTCGCCGTAAAGCTTCATCCAGGCTGGAAACTCCCTTTTTTGCCAACTGTAGGCGAAAAAAAGTTGGCGAATGTTGTGTTGATCAAAAAAGGGGAGCACGACAAACAGGGCCACTTTCGCCAGCCAGCGATAAGGCAAGACATAACTGAGCCCGCTGACGAACCTGTACCCCACCCGGACCAAGAGGTTGAGCCGCTCAATCGCCCCACACATTACCACCGAAGCAGGTGCAACCAGGCGGTTAACCACCATGTACTTGATAATCAACGTCCCCAGGGAAAAGCCCACCAAGTGACAGCGCTGCTCACCAATTTCTTTGACTTTGCTGGCAATCCTTTGAGCCATATGCCCCAGGTGGCTGTCAACTTTCAGGTCACTCAACAGCTCCAGGCTGCGCCCATGGCTGTACAAATCAACACTCATGATGTTATATTCTTCACCAAGGGCTTCAATCTGTTGATCCCAGATTTCGGAACCTGCCCCCATGCCGTGGATAAACACCAACCACTGATCTTTGCCGTTTTCGCAAAGGGAAAAGTCCATTATTTTCATCCCCATTTCCGCCACTGCCTGTGAAGCATCACTTTTTTCACTTCGACAAAGATACCTCTATACCTGTTTTCTTGCATAATGGCTCATGATATAATAAAAATTACTAATAAGGGGGGCGATCGCATGTTCACAAAACGGATGGCAGTTACCTTAATCTCCGGTGCCCTGTTGGGTATTGTCTGTATCGTCGGTGCATCGCTAAGATCAGAAACCGGCCTTGAAACAACATACTTGTTTTCCTTCTGGTACAACCGGGTGCTGATGGGCGTTGCCATCGGCCTGGCCGCCAGAGCAACATCCCTGGGCCGGGCGCTGTTGCGGGGAGCGCTGTTAGGGTTGCTTGTGTCATTTGCCTTTTACAGCTCCACCGGCTTCGGCGATGCCATGGGATTTGGCGCCGGCATCGTGTATGGCGTTATAATTGAACTGGCAGGCCACAAGCTGGCATAGCCACTACAAAAAGGAGCGGTTGCCATGATAAAACTGGACATTACACAAAAGCCCGCTGAGGGGCAAATGGTAAAAATTGAACAAGAGAAGAACAAAATACTGCTGGCCAACATCGAGGGAAAGCTCCATGCCGTAACCGACAAGTGCCCCCACCTGGGTTGCAGCCTGGCCAAGGGACAACTGGACGGTGCGGTTGTGACCTGTCCCTGTCACGGCTCCACCTTTGATGTCACTAACGGCGAGTTGCTCAGTTGGGTTGAAAGCTGGGGCGCCGTGGGCAAACTGACCGAGAAAATCGGCATGGCCAAGGGGCTCCAATCTTTTCCCGTGGTTGAAAACAACGACGGCATTGTGATTGAACTTTAGGTCAAACCCGGAAGGAAGCTGCCCAGTATAACCCGGTAAGCCGGCTGGTAAAGCCGCCCATAACCAACAGAGTGGTGAAGCACAGGATAGCCCTGTTCCCTGACCATGGTGTCCAGCGCAGCTAGAGATTTCTTGTCAACGCTGACTGCCCCCTCGGCAGCCAACGCCAGAAGACTCTCCCACACATCCCGGAGCTTTTCAGCGTCGACATGATGGCGGGACTCGGTGGCCAACATGGCAGCAAACAGCTGTTGTGGATCAAGATTTTGTTGCCGGAAGGGGCGCAAATTTACCCTGACCATGTCATTGCCCAGGGAAATATCTTCCACCAACACATCATCGGGGGCAGTGGGGTCAAGGGTTGCCAGTTCGTCCAGCAAATATTGATACGCCGCTCCGTGGTCATGCAAAATATGCCCCAGGCCCATGACGCTTTGGAACAGCAACTTGTAGATGTCCTGCACTTCCATGCGTGGCCTCAGATTCAAATGCCCGTTAACCAAATCTCTTACTTTTTCTTTCATGCTGCCTCCTGGAAATATTCACTGGTGCGAGCCATCAGAATTGACAACAGCTCCCAAGTACAGTACCATTATTATACAGCTTAGGGAAGAAAAGGGGCAAAACAAATGGTTTCTCCCCTGAAAAAATTTCTGCTGATTGCCGCCGGGCTGCTCTCACTGGGCCTGGGTTCTTTGGGTGTGGTGGTTCCGTTGCTTCCCACCACCCCCTTCCTGCTTATTTCTTCATATTGTTTCATCCGCAGCTCCCACCGCCTGTACAACTGGCTGATTAACCACCGGGTGTTTGGCGAGTATATATACAACTATGTCACCCACAAGGCAATAAAACTAGAGACAAAAATTCTGCTGATAGTGCTGCTCTGGCTTTCCATGGGTCTCTCCATGTTGAGCATCAACAACATATATGTCTGGGTAATTTTGCCCATGGTCGGCATAGGGGTTAGCATTCACATACTGACACTGAGAACCTTTGTAAAAGATAAAATGCGGGCCGGTGCAGCCTCCAAAGCTGCCCCGGATAAGCTACCCCAATAAAAGTGTTGTTAACCCGGCAAACTCATTTTCCATGCCGGGCAAAATAAATACAGGAGGAATCTAAATGGACAAGAAGGCATTGGAAGAGAGAAGAAAAAAAGTTATCGAGGTCCTGAACAAGGCCAAGTCGATGGAACTCCAGGCAATCCACCAGTATATGCATCAACACTACATCCTGGATGACATGGACTACGGCGAACTGGCCGGCAACCTCAAGCTTATTGCCATCGATGAAATGCGCCATGCCGAAGCATTGGCCGAACGCATCATGGAGCTGGGTGGAGAGCCCACCACTGAATTGGCCGGCCCCATCGTCAAGGGTCAAAAAGTTGAAGAAATCTACTCCTTTGACGCCGAACAGGAAGATGAAGCAATGGTGGTCTACAACGGTTTTCTCAAAGTGTGCATGGAAAATGGCGACGTAACTTCTGCCAACCTGTTTGAGAAAATCATCGAGCATGAGCAAGAGCACTTCAACCACTTCGACAATATCCTGGAACATATCAAGACGCTGGGCGAGGCCTACCTCTCCCGCATCGCCGGCACATCAGCTTCCACCGGCCCGGGCAAAGGCTTCTCCTACAAGGAATAAGCTGACGAAACAACTCCTGCAAAAGCAGGAGTTGTTTTTTTGCTGCAAGCTAACTTTGCTAGCCTATCGGCCGCTTGAAGTAGTGCCAGGCCCAGAAAACAAAAACCAGTTCCCATCCTTCCCGGGCATACTCATTTAATATCATTGTTGTCCGCCGCCCAAAGCCGAAAATCGCTACACACTTGTACTCATACTTTTGCACACAATCCCTCCATTCATTATGTCAGCAATCCTAAGCTGGCAGACAATAGTTTCAAGTCAAACTCAAATATATCCACCAGCAAGGCCCCTGCCATTTGTCTGTCCTGCCGCAGCACTTTCCCGCCCAACTTGCGGTAAAACTTGTTGGACGGAGCATAGTGGTGGCAATACACAACCAGCTTTTCTTTTCCCTTTTTCTGGTAGCAGTCAACGATGTGGCGCAATAGGAAGACAGAGAGTCCTCGTCCCCTATAGCCTTCATCTACCCACAAACCATTGAGTTCAATCCCACCCTGGGCGCAGTCATGCTCTTCAGCAAAACTGGCAAAGGCAGCGCCTGCCAGTTTTTCTTCATGAAAAATTCCTATCAGCATTCGCATGTCGTTGTGCTCTTCTGCCGTATTCATCCAGTCCAGCCAGAAAGCGTATTCTTTTGCAAGTGAAAGATCGTTTTCTGCCACTCCGGCCAGTTGCTCGGGCCAACAGGCAATCTTCAGCTGGATTGCCTGTTTCAGGTTGTCCGGCGTTAGGTTTCTTACTACAAAAGCTTCGCCCATCAGTCCAGTATCGCCTTATGGCGGATGAAGTTGTCCCGCTCCAAATCTGCATAGGCTTCTTTCAGCTCTTGTTCGGTGTTCATGACGATGGATCCGCCCCAGGCCACCGGTTCCCGCAACGGACGTCCCGCCAGCATCAACAACCGGGCTCCGCTCTCACCTGTTTGCAGGTGCACCCGGGAACCACGGGAAAGCAACACAGCTGACTTTTGCGGAACATAGTCTCCCTCCGGGGCAAATGCCAGTTGGCCCTGAAGGATATACACAAACACCGTTGCCAGGTCATCCGTTTCCGTTTCCCATTTTACCCCTGCTTGGAGCTGGACATCCAGGTACTGAAGCGGCACGTACTGGCCCTGAAAAGCCCCCTCCTTATCACCATAGCGGCCGGCAATAACCCGGATGTGTGCCCCCTGTTCTCTGATTTCAGGCACCGAATCCCGGATGATGTCATTGTAGGCAGGCGTAACCATTTTGTCCTTGGCCGGCAGGTTTAGCCACAATTGACAGCCCAGCAGCCGGGAAGTAGGTTGGGGCATTTCCTGGTGAATGATACCTGAGCCAGCCGTCATCCACTGGCACTCACCGTCCAGGATGCTGCCTCTGTTGCCCAGACTGTCACCGTGCTCCACGTCTCCTTCAATAAGATAGGTAATGGTCTCTATTCCCCGATGGGGGTGCCAGGGAAAACCCTTGATGTATTCTTCGGGATTGGAAGAGTCAAAGGCATCCAACATCAGGAAGGGGTCAAAATCCTCAGTATCGTGGTAACCGAATACCCGGACCAGGCTTACGCCGGCCCCGTCGATGGTCTGCCGTCCGGTCACTATCCTTTGTATTTTTCGCAATTGTTCTGTCATAATTTCCTTTCCCCTTTTCTCCAATTCGCCTTGTAAATTGTTTACATTATACCCCAAACTGAAATGCCTGTTCAATGAAAAAGGACGCCGGTTAACCAGCGTCCTGAAAACATCTTCGTGATCAATTGCCAATGCTAGGCAAGGTCGAAGCGGTCGGCGTTCATCACCTTGTGCCAGGCAGCCACAAAGTCCTGCGCGAACTTCTCCTTGGCATCATCGCTGGCATAGACTTCAGCAATGGCCCGCAGCTCGGAATTGGATCCGAATACCAGGTCGGCCCGGGTGCCGGTCCACTTAAGCTTGTCAGTATCGCGATCCCTTCCCTCAAACACATTGTCGTCATCTGTCGCCTTCCAGACTGTTCCCATGTCTAAAAGGTTGATAAAGAAATCATTGGTCAGCGTTTCCGGTTTGTCGGTAAACACGCCATGGGCGGATTGATTGAAGTTGGCATTGAGCACCCGCATGCCGCCAACCAGCACAGTCATTTCCGGTGCGGTAAGGCCCAGCAGCTGGGCACGGTCCACCATCATCTCTTCGGCAGTTACGGCATATTTGGCCTTGCTGTAATTGCGGAACCCATCTGCCGCCGGCTCCAGAACCGAAAAGGAGTGAACATCGGTTTGTTGCTGAGACGCATCGGTTCGTCCGGGAGCAAAGGGAACTGCAATATCCAGGCCGGCATTTTTGGCAGACTGCTCCACCCCGGCACATCCGGCCAGCACGATAACATCGGCCATTGAGATTTGCTTCTTGCCAGACTGGGCCTTGTTGAACTCATCCTGTATACCTTCCAGGGTATCCAGCACCTTGGCCAACTGGTCGGGCTGGTTGACCGCCCAGTCCTTTTGCGGCGCCAGACGAATACGAGCGCCATTGGCACCACCCCGCTTGTCGGAGCCGCGGAAGGTGGATGCCGAAGACCATGCAGTATAGACCAGCTGGGAAACAGACAGGCCGGAATCCAGGATGCTGCCCTTGAGCTGGGCAATGTCTTTGTCATCAACCAACTCATAATCCGCCGGCGGCACCGGGTCTTGCCAGATCAGCTCTTCTTTGGGAACCTCTGGCCCCAGGTAGCGGGACAGCGGGCCCATGTCCCGGTGGGTAAGCTTGAACCAGGCCCGGGCAAAGGCATCGGCAAACTCCTGGGGGTTGTCCCGGAAGCGCATGGCTATCTGCCGGTAGGTCGGGTCCATTTTCAGTGACAAGTCTGCTGTTGTCATCATCGGCGGATACTTCTTTTTGGGGTCTTGGGCATCGGGAACCATGTCTTGCTCTTCAGTTTCGTTGGGGATCCACTGCCAGGCGCCGGCCGGGCTCTTAACCAAGTCCCAGTCATATTTGAACAACACTTCAAAATAAGTGTTGTCCCACTTGATGGGCGTGGGGGTCCAGGCGCCTTCGATGCCGCTGGTAATTGTGTCGCTGCCCTTGCCGCTGCCATAGCTGCTCTTCCAACCCAGGCCCTGTTCTTCAATGGGAGCGCCCTCGGGCTCAGGGCCCACATGGGTAGCGCTGGCAGCGCCGTGGCACTTGCCAAAAGTATGCCCGCCGGCAACCAGGGCCACTGTCTCTTCGTCATCCATGGCCATGCGGGCAAAGGTTTCCCGCACATCTTTACCGGAAGCCACCGCGCTGGGCTGGCCGCCGGGGCCCTCAGGGTTGACATAGATGAGACCCATTTGCACCGCCGCCAGGGGGTTTTCCAAGTCCCTGTCGCCCGAATAGCGGTCGTCACCCAGCCACTCATCTTCCGAGCCCCAGTAAATATCCTCTTCCGGCTCCCAGACATCTTCCCGTCCTCCGGCAAATCCGAAGGTCTTGAAACCCATGGATTCCAGAGCCACGTTGCCAGCCAGAATCATCAGGTCGGCCCAGGAGATTTTCTTGCCGTACTTCTGCTTGATGGGCCAGAGCAAACGGCGGGCCTTGTCCAGGTTGGCGTTATCGGGCCAACTGTTCAGTGGGGCCAGGCGCTGGCTTCCCGAACCGGCGCCCCCCCGGCCGTCACCCATGCGGTATGTGCCGGCGCTGTGCCAGGCCATGCGAATAAACAACGGGCCGTAGTGCCCATAGTCTGCCGGCCACCATTCCTGGGAGTCGGTCATTAATGCGTTCAAATCTTTCTTGATTGCCGCCAAGTCCAGCTTCTTGAACTCCTCGGCGTAATTGAAGTCCTTGCCCAGGGGATTTCGGGTCACAGGGTTCTGATGCAACATCTTCAGGTTAAGCTGGTTGGGCCACCAGTCCCGGTTCTTTGTTCCACTGCCGGGCCCCTTCTTTCCGGTCATTCCAGTCACAGGACATTTTCCCTTTTCAGACAACTTTACCCCTCCTTATTAGGATGTATTATTAGTTTAACACCTGCCACCGGCATTGACAACAAAATATTCCAATTGGCGGCATTTTCCCCTCCAAACAAAAACCCGCAAGATAACAAGACTTGCGGGTTGACTACTCCAGTTCTTTTTGCTGGTTGATATTCAGGTAAGTTATTGTGCCCTGCAATACAGTGGCAAAGGACACCCACAGCAGGTAGGGGATATTGACATAGGCAACCCAGGGCATGTATGGAAAAATCGCCGCCATTGCCCAAACCAAGGCAGCCCAGGTCAGCAAGATATCGGCCAAGGCCAGGGAGTTGCTTTTTAGCCCGAACTGCAGCGGGGTGAACAGAAAGTTGAACAAAAGGTTCAGGCCAAAGGGCAACGCCGCCAACCAGGGCACTTCTCCCTGGAAGGCCCGGAAAAACACCAGGCCAAAGGAAACGAAAATTACAATATAAAGCACTGACCAAACCGGCCCGAAGATCCAGGACGGGGGCGCCCAGCGGGGCTTGGCCAGCTTTGCGTACCAGGTTGATGAATCCATGTCTTCACCCCTGTGTACCCCTAGGGCCCCCCCGACACAAAACAACAGTTCAGGCCGGCAGAGAAGGGGCTATCATCATTATACTATGGAAATGAAAGAAATACATAGATGATTAACAGGTTTCGTTTCTGTATTTATTAAACAGCAACTGGTTTAGCTTGAAAGAGCCCAGGGCAATAGTTGCACCTAAAATCGCCCCGGCAGCAATGTCCAAGGGGAAGTGTACGCCAACCATTACCCGGGAAATCCCAACAACACCTGCAATTACCAGTAAGGCTGTGCCCAACTTTTTATGAAAACACCATATCACTGCGGCAATAACAAATGCACTGGTTGCGTGCAGGCTGGGCAATGAGCTGTTGGCGGCATGGTAAATCAGGCTATCGATTTCCAGTGCATAAAACGGTCTGGGTCTGAAGTATAGTTGCCTGGCAACATGCACCAGGCTAAATGCCAGAGCCGGGGCGACGATAACAGGCACTGCATCCTTGCTTTTCCGCCACAATAAAAACACAATCACCGACACATAGACTGCAGCATAAAAGTACCCAGACCAGTTGGTGATTGTTACCATTAACGGTTCCAGCACCGGGCTGTCGGCAGACAGGTTAAAGAAAAGATAAAACAAAAGCTCATCGATGCGTGCGACCAAAAATCCCACCCCTTGCCAGTTTTCATCGCAAATACTATAATACCCATACGCCTAAATGCAAGTCACGACATTAAAGCTGAAAAGTGATATCCATAAGGAAGAAAATGTGTTCAAAGAAACAAGCTCATTAGAGCTTGTGGAAGAACTTACAGCCCGGGAGCTGGAAATACTCAGCCATATCAGTCAAGGGCTTTCCAGCCGGGATATTGCCGGCAAAAAAAGGAAACTAGCCAAAACTCCCCAATACAATGATGGTGGAGAATATTACCACATCCTGCATGAAATGGATGATCCAGGATGAAGCGAAACCCCTGGTCTCATACATGCTTCTGCACATGTACCAACCCAGCACTCCGCTCATGACCACTCCGATGATTCCGCCGGGCGCTCCGTAGTAGTGGGCAATGCCAAAAAAGGCCGCGGCAACAAGCATCAACTGATTTTTGGGCAGGATGTTTTTCAGAGAGCTGATTACAGAGCTGCGGTAGACTATCCCCTCGCAAAGAGAATTGACCAATGCGAATACCAGCACCATGGGGAACAATGCCGGCAGCTTGCTGAAAGCTGGCTCTACCGAAGCACCCGTCACTGTAATGATTGTCAGCAGAATGGTTCCCAGGGAAATCAGCAAGCCCGAGATGACAGCCAACCGCCCCCAGCTCAACTGGCCCTGGCGAATGCCCAGACACTTGATTTCCTCAACTTTGGCAGACAAGTCGCCCTTGGCCAGGTACGCCTCTGCCGGCCCCTTGAACAACACCAGCAACGCCGCTGTCACCGGTATTATCTGAATAATCTTCAACACCATGTTGCCGCCAACGTTGCCAAGGAACGTATCGGTGGGGAAAACATCAGCCCAGGCATCCATGCCGGCAACCATGTTGAGCAGGATGTTGCCAAGGGTCAATGCTATCAGCAGCAGCACGAACTTGGTCAAGTGTTTCAGCGATGCAACCAGTTGAAGGGAAACAGCGACTATTGCCAGCAAAATCAGCCTGGCATAGTGGTTCCAGCCCGGTATCGACCCGGTGGTTTCTCTAAATATAATCTCTGGAATAATCGAAACCAGTATTACCAAAAAAATGATTGCAACCAAGCTGCGCTTAACTCCTTTTTGGCCAGCAACTGCATTGGTGCCCATCTAACCCCTCCTTTTTTTGACAACCCGGGATGCCTTTCAGTGGCAGAGTCTTTTTTACAATATTACCAAAATCGTTCCACTTACTCCAGCATAATGTGGGAAAGTATTCCAAGTTGTGAAGAAAAAGCGGAAAATCTATGGCAGGGGATGCCGAGACCCCGTCTTCCCAATGAGGTGATGTGATGACTGCAAAAATTACAGCTATAGAAATAATCTCCCTGGAGCTGCCGCTTAAGGAGCCCTTTGTCATCGCCTACCATGCCTGGGATTCCATGCCGGCAATTTTGCTCCGGGTGGAAACCGACCTGGGCATTGAGGGGTGGGGCGAAGCTGTGCCCGACCCCAATGTCACCAGTGAGACCCTGTCCAGCTGTCAGGCCATGCTAGTGCATGATGTCGCTCCCAGGCTGCTGGGTCTGGATGCCACCTGCCTGGCGGCTGTGCATCAGGCCATGGAATTTATTCGTAGCGCCCCTGCTGCCAAGGCTGCTGTTGACATTGCCTGTTTTGACATACTGGGCAAAGCAAAGCAGAAACCCTTGTGGCAATTGCTGGGAGATCATACACCTGGCCAGTTGGAACTGCCCGCTGTCCTGCCCCTTGTTGCTCCAGCTGAACAGGCAGAAAAAGCCGCTTATTGGCTAAGGCAAGGCTATCGACAGATCAAGGTAAAGCTGGGTGGCGATTATCGGGAAGACATGGAGCGAGTCCGGGCGGTGCGGCGAGAAGTAGGATCTGGCTTGGAAATCAGGGTGGACGCCAACCAGGGCTGGACTCTTGCGCAGGCCATGGAAATGGTGCCCATACTAAAAGAAGCCGGGGTAAAAGTTCTGGAACAACCTGTCCCCTGGTGGGACGTGGGAGCCATGGCAGCCATTAACAAAGAAATACCGGTAATGGCAGATGAATCTGTATTGAACCTCTACGATCTCCAGCAAGTTGTCGGAGCAAGTGCTGCCAGCTGGCTCAACATCAAACTTATGAAATGCGGCGGCCTTTTGCCGGGCCTGGGCCTTGCCCAGCAGGCCCGGGAGGCAGGCATGCCTGTTCTCTTGGGCTCAATGCTAGAGTCTGCGGTGGGTTCGTTGGCGGGCGCTCATTTCGCAGCTGGAGTAGAAGGGGTTGTGGCAAACGAAATGGTCGGGCCTAGGCTTTATGCCCGAGACACAGGTGAATTTCCTTGCATTGGCAACCACATCCAGCTGGCCAAGACACCAGGGTTGGGGTTTTCGCCCCACTGGCACCACATTGACAAACTAGCCCTCTTTCGCACACTGATTAAATAGATTACTTCTCCCTGCAGCTTAGCGGCAATATTTTTACCTTTGTGTTAGCATATGGGTACACACATAGCATGGAAGGTAGTTGATTGAAAATGAAAAAACTGCACAAGGCTCATCCATGGCATGGTGTTTCGCCAGGAGAAAAATGGCCGGAAATAGTGACATGTTATATTGAAGTAGTGCCCAGTGATACCGTTAAATACGAGTTGGACAAAGAATCGGGGCTTCTCAAAATTGACCGCCCCCAGCTTTTTTCCAACATTTACCCATCCCTTTATGGGATGCTTCCTCAAACATACTGTGGAGACAGAATTGGAAAGTATTGTTCTCAGCAAGCTGAGATTGACCAAGTGCAGGGAGACCAGGATCCGCTGGATATTTGTGTGCTGACAGAAAAGATTGTCCCCCATGGAGACATCCTGTTAAAGGCCCGCCCTATCGGTGGTTTGCGCTTGATTGACAACAATCAGGCAGACGACAAGATAATCGCAGTATTACTTGATGATGCCATGTATGGATGTTGGCAAGATATCAATGATTGCCCTGACGCAATTCTCAAACGGCTTAAGCACTTCTTCTTAACCTACAAGCAAATGCCGGGAGAAACAGAAAGAACCTGTTGGATAGCCGGCATCTACGGCAGAGAAGAAGCCTTAAATGTAATCAAGCTGTCGCACCAAGATTATCGGGAAATGTTTTCCTAACTGACAGCAGACATTTCAAGCCCTCGGTAAAATTGGGTTAACTCACGACCACCCCAAATTTGCAAACTTTGCACCAACTTTTTTATGGCAAAAGAAAAACGCGACCCTAGAGATAGATCGCGTTTATTTTATTTATGGTGGAGGCGGCGGGAATCGAACCCGCGTCCGAAGGCCAAACAGTAGGAGTCTCTCCGAGCGCAGTCCCTGTTTAGTTCTCGTCGCGGGCGGCTCCCAGGGACAGGATCCGCCGTTGACCAGCCTCCTTAGTTTCCCGACGGATGCGGAGGCAATTACCGCCGGTAGCCTGCAGTGGTGACGCCCTTTCCCCAGCCGGCAGGCACAGCCCGGGAAGGACGGCTACTTAATTAAGCAGCGTATGCGTAGTTATCGTTGGCAGTTAATAGCCGTTCCAGTTTTTAACGAGGCCCTGGCCCTCGGCTCGCTACTTCTACCGCTTCAGACCCCCGTCGAAACCAGTACGCCCCCTGGTTCCAATGGCCTGTTCGGCAATTTATATTATAACATTTTCCCCGGCAGTTTTAAAGCACACGCAGGGCTTGATGCCCGCGCCCCAAAAGATGTTCCCGGGCTGTTGGCGGAAACCAATGGACAAGGAGAGGTTTCTGGAGGCGGTGTTGGTGGTGAGAATCTGAATCAGGGGTGTGCGCCCGCTGTCCAGCACCTTGGCAGCCAAGTCCAGGGCCAGTTTGCGGCCAAAACCCTGGCGCAGCCAGGGATCCAGCACCCGCAGAGAGCCCAGGTTGGCCATATCGTCGGTGGCGCTATAGCAAACAGACCAGCCAACAAGGTTGCCGTCTATGCGGATGGCGCTGCTGTGATAGTTGGCAATTGCCTGGGAGAAAAACTCTTGGCTGCCCTCAAACCGATAGTCCCAGTGCTGATTGACAGTGTCCACGTCATGCTCAGTCAGGCTGTCCAACTGCTCCACCTCCTGGCGGGGGAAGTCCTGGTCTGACAACGTAAACACATTGCTGTGGGTTTCGGTTTCAACACCGGTAAAGATTTCTTCCAGGAGCGGCAGGAAATTATCCGGAACGGCGAAGAAGCCGTACTTGCCCGGGGGAAGTTGCTCCAATACGGGACGCAGCTCCTCAGCCTCTCCGTAGAAACAAAGGCTCCAGTTATCCAGCATAACCGCATTGCCGGTAAACCACAATTTACAATCTTTCAGCTCCCGGCTGTGGAACAGCCTCTGCCGGATGGTATAGCTGTGGGCAGGCTGTTGGTTCAACAGTTCATACAGAGCTTTAAAGTCGATGTGCATGCCTTTCCCCCTTCCCTTTTCCACTACGGATTATAACATACAGACACAACATGCTGTGTCAAAGAATATGTTTTCTGTTATAATAGACCCGATGTTTCGCATGTCGAAGGAGACTTGGGAGGAATGACCATGGAAAAGTACGCACCCTACCTGGCAGGTATAGGTTTTGCCAGCATATTCGGGTTTTCCTTCTTGTTCACCCGGGAGGCGTTGGACCACATCGCCCCCTTCCACCTGCTGGGCCTGCGCTTTGCCACGGCAGTAGCCGCCATGGCGCTACTGCGATTGTTGGGTTTGGTGCGCTTTTCCGTCAACCGTTCCGGCGTGTTGGCGCTGTTGCCGCTGGCTGCTTTTCAGCCCCTGCTCTATTTCGCCTGCGAGACAATCGGCGTTCAGCTTACCTCTGCTTCCCAGGCGGGGATGATGATTGCCATGGTTCCCGTGTTTGTGGCCATAATGGCTGCAGTGGTTCTAAAGGAACCGCCTTCCGGCCGCCAGGTGCCCTTTATCATAGTGTCGGTGGGCGGGGTGGTTTTCATCGCCCTGATGCAAAATACCGACCTAAGCGGCCAGACGCTGGGCACCCTGGCGCTTATGGGCGCAGTGTTTGCCGGCGCCGCCTACAGCATTGCCTCCCGCCATGCTGCCCGCAGGTTTAAGCCCATCGAGACAACCTGGGTGATGATGGTCACCGGGGCAGTGGTGTTCAATTTGATAGCAATTGCCCAGCACCTGGCAGCAGGCCAACTGGCCAGTTATTTCTCTCCCCTGAGCTTGGTCTGGCCGGCGGTGGCATACCTGGGGTTGCTCTCTTCGGTGCTGGCCTTCTTCCTGATTAACTTCTCCCTGACCCGGCTGACTGCGCCCCAGAGTGCCGTCTTCGCCAACCTGGTAACGGTAATAGCGGTGGCGGCAGGGGTGCTGTTGCGGGGGGAAAATTTCTTCTGGTACCACGCCCTGGGCGCCTCTGCCATTATCCTCGGTGTTTGGGGCACCAACCACTTCGGCCGCAAGGCCGTAATCAAAGGAGTAAAGCCGCCTGTGTAGGCGGCTTTATTATTTGTCACTGTACTTTGTCAGCATAACTGCTGCCAAGTTGGCAGCATCTTCCACATACCGGGAACAAACCTGACGATCGTCATCTTCCGGCTTTAGTTTGTCACAACGCAACGAACCATGGCGGGCATCCAGATGGTCAAGCATGCGGGTGCGCAGCTCTTTGAAGGGCGCAGCGTCTGTTTGGGCAGAAACCCGGCCCAAAGCTGCCCCCAGAGCCATCACTGCCCCGGTGAAGGCGCCGCAAACCTCTCCTCTTCCCAGGCCGC
>PWLI01000145.1 GCA_003559415.1 Clostridiales bacterium
ATCATTAAGAGCTTGCTCAACGCTGGAGTACCCATAGACAAAACCCGAAAAAGGTGCAGGAATTATGCGCAGCTTTAATTCCTCCAAATCTTCAAAGATTGCATGGACCCCAGGATTTACACTATTACCCTGCATTACCCCCAATAGCCATTCGGAGCCAGGCAGGTCTTCATCATCGTCGGCATACACAGAAACCACATAAACATCGCCAGACCAAAGGGGTTCGTCAATGTAAATTGTGTTGCCCATGTTTTTGCCCCCAACTGTGGGGAATTCTTTCCCCTCGGGCGGGTCTTCTGTATAGGGCAGATCTTTTATTCTTACAGCTGCCCCTGGAACTCTTTGGTAAATCTCGTTATCTTTAACTATGGTGCCTAGGCCGGCGCCACCAAGGAAGTACACGCCGCCTTCAAGCCAGTTGTTCTCCACCACAGCAGAGTGGGCACCTTCGCCTGAAAAAGAAATTGAGTACTCGTTGAAGCTTAAGCCAATCATGCCGACATGAGCTGCGGGCTGAATCTGGCAGTTCATGATTGTAAACCCACTGCCCTCCACCCAAATCACATGCTCTGCTCTGTTATGCTGAATGCCATTGTTGCTCACAGTTCTGCCTATGGCGTGAAAGTACAAGCCGGTAATAGTAACACCGTCAGCAGTCACCAAAATGTGACGACGAGGAATTGAGCTAGCCTGAGTGTCGCAACGAATCACGGGGATGTCTTGATGCCAACGCTTATCAATTGGATTTCCGTCTGTATCAACACCCTGTAGGGTTATGCCATCTTTGTCGATATAAAGGCTGAGCTCATCCGCTGGGCCATTGTCTGCTTCATTATAGAGTCCAGGCAATACATTGACAATCCCGCCCGGGGCCACTGCATCAATGGCTTCCTGGATTGATTCAAAAGCGTCAACGCCAAGCTTCAGGTCCTCAAAACCCTCATTAGTAACATTATCGTCAACATCAACATTCCACGCTCCAGCAACCCAAACATACTCCGGCGGATCGGGATCGCCGGCATGGACGACCAGAGGGGCAGCACCAAAAATCATCATAACAGCAACAGCAACAGCCAACAACCTTCCTGCTTTCAAGCCAAAACCTCCTTGTTATTTTTCTTTACCTGGCGACGGTTTATTTTTCAAGTATCACCTCACCTTGCAAACATATTTCCATTTTCGCAGCAAAATTCGACAAAATTATTTGCCTAACAAAGACTACGTACCATTCGACAACTGAACATTAAAATCCTTTGTAAACGTATGTTTTTTGGTTTTTTTGCGCATTCTCTGTGATTTTTCTGCACAAAGAGCGCCAAAGCGCTCTTTGTGTCTAGTTCCTATGCCAGCACTTTCCTGCGAATAAATACTCCGCCAGCCAGAACCAGCAAGCCAAAGGGAATCAGCCACATGATCCCTGTGCTGTCTCAGGGGCCTCTTCCTCTTCAGCTATCATAATGAAAACAGCAGTTTTTATCTGTTGTGTATTTTTTGAGTTGCTATTTTACAAAAAAGGGCTGCTGTTGCCGAGACACATGGCAACATAGCGGGCAGCCAACAATCTTCGCTCCAACGTTGCCCGGGATAAAAAGCACTCCAAGACTGTGTCCCCAGTCAGTTCAAACCGGGAATCCCTGTCCCCTTCCTTGTTTTCAATGCAGTGGAAATTCACATAACCCAGCTTTTCCCCTGACCCTGCCAGCGGCAACGGCACCAGCAACAAGTCCGGGGCCAGCGGCAGGGGCAGGTAGTTGCGGGCATTGAGCAGCTGGCCGCAACGTTGCCGCATGGCCACCAGGTCAACGGCATGATGCCTGGCCAGGGCGGTAACCAGCCAGCGAATGCGCCGGCAGTCTTCCAACACATTGCCGTCTGAGAGAATTATTTCGCTGCACCGGGGCGCCGGGCGCAGCGCCGCCAGGCGGGAGGTAATGCTGCCCATGGGGACTTTGTCCATCCGTCACTCTCCTCGGGAGTTTATCTCCAGTATATGCCCAGGCTCCCCTGGCGGTGCAAAAATAAAAACCCCCGAAGGGGTTTAGGTGCTTATCAGGCCGGCGGCGGCCCGCAACGTCTCTGCTCTGTCTGTCCTCTCCCAGGGCACGTCCAGGTCAGTTCTTCCCATGTGGCCGTAGGCAGCCAAGGCACTGTATATCGGGCGGCGCAGGTCCAAATCCCGGATGATGGCCGAGGGCCGCAGGTCAAAATGCTCTTCAATCAGCTCAACAATGCGGTGCTCCGGCACTTCCCCGGTGCCAAAGGTCTCGACGCTGATGGACACCGGCTTGGCCACGCCAATGGCATAGGCCAACTGCACCTCGCACTTGCTAGCCAGCCCGGCGGCAACAATGTTTTTCGCCACCCAGCGGGCGGCATAGGCAGAGGACCGGTCCACCTTGGTGGGATCCTTGCCGGAAAAGCAACCGCCGCCGTGGCGGGAATAGCCGCCATAGGTGTCCACGATAATCTTCCGACCCGTCAGCCCAGCGTCCCCTTGGGGGCCGCCGATGACAAACCGTCCCGTGGGATTGATGAAGTAGCGGGTGTTTTCATCCAGCAGGTGGCTGGATACTTCATGTTCAACAACATGGGTTATGATGTCCTGGCGCAGCTGCTCCAAATCGATGTCTGGCTTGTGCTGGGCAGAAACCACCACCGCATCCACCCTGAGCGGCTTGCCGTTTGTGTATTCCACCGTCACCTGGGTCTTGCCGTCGGGACGCAGGTAGGGAAGTATCCGTTCTCGGCGGGCTTCGGCCAGACGCCGGGCCAGGCGATGGGCCAGGGAAATGGGCAAGGGCATCAGCTCGGGAGTTTCATCACAGGCAAACCCAAACATCATGCCCTGATCCCCCGCACCCAACTCGTGGTTTTCTTCCTTGTCCCGGGTTTCCAGCGCCTGGTCGACACCCTGGGCTATGTCCGGAGACTGTTCATCAATTGCTGTCAGCACAGCACAGGTGTCGCCGTCAAAGCCGTACTTGGCCCGGGTATAGCCAATGCGCTTGACCTTCTCCCGGACAATGCTGGGGATGTCCACATAGCACTGGGTGCTTATCTCGCCGCCCACCAGCACCAGGCCGGTGGTGACAAAGGTCTCGGCGGCCACCCTGGCTTCGGGGTCCTTGGCCAGTATCTCATCCAGTATCGCATCAGATATCTGGTCAGCAACCTTGTCGGGATGGCCCTCGGTAACCGACTCAGATGTAAACAGGTAATTGCCTTTTCTATGCAACTTCCACACCTCCATATTGAAAATTGAAATAAAAAAACCCTTTGGCGAAAGGGTCTTAAACCCTTCATCTTTCGGGAATTGGCACCGTGCCCTTGCCGGTTGCCGTGGTTTCACAGGGCCCGTCCCTCAACCACTCTTGATAAAGGTATTGAGTTGTCTTATTCATACTACCTTTACGCCTGCAGGCTGTCAACAAAAAGTTGCCACCCAGGCAGGAAAAACGGCGGCGGCGGCGAAGATTAAAAACAAACAAATTCGCACATCATCGAACAACAACGCAAGGAGGGTTGCCATGCTTGCCCGACAGCGCCAACAGCAGATTTTACAGCACTTGGACAGCCGGGGCGGAGTGATGGTCAGTGCGCTGAGCAGGGAACTGGGGGTTTCGGAGATGACCATCCGCCGGGACCTGCAACAGCTGGAACAACAGGGCGCACTGATACGCACCCATGGCGGCGCCCTGGCGGTGGACATCCGCAGCGAGCCGGATTTTGCCGCCAAGGCAGATCTGCTGCAGCCAGAAAAGCAGCGGATTGCCCAAGCAGCAGCAAAGCTGATCACCCAGGGCGTGGTGGGGCTCAGCGCCGGCACAACCACCACCGCCGTAGCCGCCGCCTTCAACCGGCACAACAGCGACCTGACGGTGGTGACCAATGCCGTCAACATTGCCGCCAAACTGGCCGGCAGCGATATCAGTGTCATCCTCACCGGCGGAGTGCTGCGCAGCAAATCCTACGCCTTGGTGGGGCCCATGGTGCAAAGCTCGCTGGAAAACATCTGGCTGGACTGGTTGTTTCTGGGCGCCAACGGCGTCAGCAGCGGCGGGGTGACCACCCCCAACCTGGAAGAAGCCACAGCCAACGCTTGTCTTTTGGCCCGGGCAAAAAAAGTCGCAGTGGTTGCCGATCACAGCAAGCTCGGCAAAACCGCTTTTGGACGAATCACCGGGTTGAACAAAATTGACATGCTGATTACCGACGACGGCGCAGACCGTGGCCTGTTAAAAACAATATCTGCCCAGGGCGTGGAAGTACGCCTGGCCTAGGGAGGGATGAAAATGGGCAAGTGTATTGTCGGCATCGACCTGGG
>PWLI01000028.1 GCA_003559415.1 Clostridiales bacterium
ACTATAACTATATAGGGCGCTAGCCGGGATGCCGGGGAGATTTTTCTGCTGTCAAATGTTATAATATATTGGGCTCAAGCAGGGTCTGCTGCGGCACACCCTGTTTTGTAATCTGACAAGGGGTGATTATCTTTATGGCTGGTAAGAAAATATTTAAGTTTTTAGCAGTCCTGCTGGTAGCAGGGCTGGTAGTGGCTGGAAGTGGAATCGGTTATATTGTCGGATACAACCAGGGAGTGAGCAGCGAGCTGGCCACCTGGCAGGAGGGAGACTGGGGCAAGCTCAATGAAGTCCTTCTCCGCATCGAGCGCTATTACTTTGAAGAGGTAGACAGGGAAGAGTTGCTGGAAGGGGCAATCCGTGGCTTGGTGGAAAGCCTTGGTGATCCGTTCAGCACATATATGAACAAAGAAGAATTGGAAAACCGGCAGATTCAGTTGGGTGACACCTATAGTGGCATCGGTGTAGAAGTTACCTTTGAAAACAACCGCATTACCATTTTGGCCCCCTTTGCCGGTTCGCCGGCTGAAGAGGCAGGACTGTTGCCTGGGGACCAGATTGTGGAAGTGGATGGGATGAGCCTGGAGGGCATGTCTCTGAATGAAGCCGTCCAGTACATCCGGGGAGAGGCAGGCACCGAGTTGACGCTTGGCATTATCAGGGAAGGCCGCCCCAACATTTTCCGGGTGACGCTGACCCGGGCAGAGATTACCCGGGGTTCGCTGGAATACTGGATGTTGGATGACTCGGTGGGCTACATTAAGCTCACACGCTTTGCCAACAGCTCACCGGAGGAATTCTCCCAAGCTGTGTCTGATTTGAAAGTTTCAGGAATGAAGGGCCTGATTCTTGACCTGCGGGACAACCCCGGCGGCTATGTGCCTGCTGTTGTGGACATCGCCCGGCAGGTTGTTCCCCAGGGGGTAATCTTCTACACTGAAGACCGCCAGGGCAACCTGATTCAGGAATACCGTTCATCGCTGAAGGAGCGCAACTATCCCATGGTGGTGTTGGTCAATGCCAACAGTGCCAGTGCATCGGAGATACTGTCCGGCGCCCTGCAGGACAACGAGGTGCCCATTGTAGGTGAGACTACCTTTGGCAAGGGTGTGGGCCAATCCTCCTACCCCCTTGATGATGGTTCGGCAGTGGTGCTGACTACATTCAAGTTTTTCTCGCCCAGCGGACAGAACATTCACGAGGATGGGATTGTCCCCGATTACCCGGTGGAAATGGATACCGGCTACCGGTTGCCGCCACTGCGGTTTGTGGGCACACTGGACATTGGCAGCGAAGCCTTGCCGGTGTTCCAGCTTCAACGCATGTTTGTGTTGTTAGATTACCTTGAGGAAGCCAATGTGACGGGAATCTATGATGCTGCCACCGCCCAGGCGGTGACTGAGTTTCAGCAGGACCAGGGCCTGGCAGCTACCGGCAAGGTCGACCTGGAAACCACAGAGATGATAAATGAAGTCTGGGAGCAATTTGTTTGGGATTCTGATTTGCAATTTGGCAAAGCCCTGGAAGTTATCAGGGGCCTGATGGATTAAGGAGACGGACCGATGGTGCCGGTGCTGGATATTGTCAGGCTGGTCTTCCAAACCTGGTTTGCAGGCCTCTTCGGTTGGGTGACCAGCTCTGATTTCTTTTTGTTTCCGCTGATGATTGTGCTGGTGCTGTTCATCGTTATGAGACAGCACTCGCGGCAGGCTGCAATGGAAAAGACTTTGTTTGGCGCCAGCTTCTCCCGGCCCTGGCGCCAGACTCTTATTTCCCTGGGTTTTGGGGTGGTTGGAGGATTTGTCGCCAGCATGTTGATGGTTTCGCTGGGCATTTCCCTGTCCCAGGAAACCGGGATTCAATTTGTTTGGCCGGTGGTGCTGGTGCTGATGCTGATAGCCCCACGGTTTATGTGCTTTGCTTATGGCGGTGGTATTGTCGGCTTGGTGGTGCTGATGTTGCGGGCGCTTTCTCAGTTGTTCCCGGCGCTGGCTGATGCGCCGCTGGCTGCTGCTTTGCTGGCTGTTGACTTGCCTGCTCTTATGGCGTTGGTGGGCCTTCTTCACCTTACCGAGAGCCTGCTGATTTTTGTCAGCGGACACTTGAACGCCAGTCCGGTTATGATTCAATCTCCCGGCGGGAAAATGGTGGGTGGCTACATGCTTCAACGGTTTTGGCCGTTGCCGCTGGCAGCGCTGCTGGCGTTGGCGGTGCCTGAGGGTTTCCCCACCGAGGGCAGCGTGGCAATGCCCCAGTGGTGGCCGCTGTTGCAGCCGGTGATTGAGGCGCCGCCGGGCATGGTAGTCCGCATGTTGTTGTTCCCGCTGGTGGCCGCGTTGGGTTACTCTGACCTGGCTGTTACCAGCACTCCCCGGCAACGCAGCAAAACCTCTGCCCGGGGGCTTTTGGCATACAGCGTCGTGCTGCTGGCATTGGCATTTGCCGCCGGCCAGTGGCGCTTTCTTCAGATATTGCCGGTGCTGTTTGCACCGCTGGGCCACGAGTACCTTATACAGGCGGGAATGGCCCGGGAATGGCTGGGCAAAGCCCGCTACGTCCAGCAACAAAGGGGTGTCAAGCTGTTGGCGGTGTTGCCGGCGTCAGCTGCTGCCGATGCCGGCCTGGACAGCGATTGGGTGGTGCTGAGTGTGAACGGCAATCCGGTAAACAGCAGGAAAGAGATGGCCAGCGCCCTGGCACTTTTCCCCGGCCTGGCCGACATTGATGTGCGCTCGCCGGATGGCCAAGTCAGCCAGTTGACAATACACCAGCGGCAAGGCAAGCTGGGCCTGATTCCCGTTCCCGATGCCGATGACCGGGGCGGAGGGCTGAAAATACAAAGCGAGGGCATTGCCGCCCGTCTGTGGTCACGGTGGCGCAACAGGCGCCGGGGGCGGTGAATGGCGCAATAGCGTCATTCTTTTTTCCTATACAACAAATAGTTGCTGTGGTAGAATGGAAACACATGTTCGCACGGGAGGTGGGATGATGGAGGGCCGGTTTGAACTTGTTTCGGAATTTTCTCCGGCGGGAGATCAACAACAGGCCATTGACAGGTTGTCTCGGGGCGTAGACAAAAACATGCGGCACCAGACATTGTTGGGGGTCACCGGCTCGGGAAAGACCTTTACAGTGGCCAATGTCATTGCCAACACCCAGCGCCCTACTTTGGTTATCGCCCACAACAAGACCCTGGCCGCCCAGTTGTGCAGTGAGTTCAAGGAGTTTTTCCCCGAAAGCGCCGTGGAATACTTTGTCAGCTACTATGATTATTACCAGCCCGAGGCCTATATCCCCCACACAGACACCTATATAGAAAAAGATGCTTCGATAAATGATGAGATTGAAAAGCTGCGCCACTCTGCCACCAGCGCCCTGTTTGAGCGCCGGGATGTTATAATTGTGGCCAGTGTTTCTTGCATATACGGTCTTGGCTCCCCTGTGGAGTACAAGAAGCATGTGCTTTCCCTGAGGGCTGGCAACCGCTATCCCCGGGACGAAATGCTGCGACGCCTGGTTTCCATGCAGTACAACCGCAATGATATGGACTTTCACCGCAGCACTTTCCGTGTCCGGGGCGATGTGGTGGAGATATTTCCCGCCGGAAACAGCCAGCGGGCAATCCGGGTGGAGTTTTTTGGCGACGAGATTGAGCGGTTGTCAGAAGTGGACACCCTGACCGGCGAATTTTTGGGCCAGCGCAGCCATGTTGCGGTTTTCCCGGCATCCCACTTTGTCACTTCCCCCGAGCACCTGCAACGGGCGCTGGGCGACATCGAGGCAGAGCTTGAAGAACAGTTGGCCTGGTTCCGCAGCCAGGGCAAGTTGGTGGAAGCCCAGCGGCTGGAACAGCGGACCCGCTATGACATGGAAATGATGGCGGAAATGGGGTTTTGCACCGGCATTGAAAACTACTCCCGCCACTTGGCCAGCCGCCCTGCCGGCAGCCGGCCTGACACGCTGATTGATTACTTCCCCGAAGATTTTCTCTTGGTGGTGGATGAGGGGCACGTGACGCTTCCCCAAGTACGGGGAATGTACAACGGCGACCGCTCCCGCAAGGAAACGTTGGTCAACCACGGGTTCCGCCTTCCCTCGGCCCTGGACAACAGGCCGCTTAAGTTTGACGAGTTTGAGAAACTCATTCCCCGGGCAATATATGTTTCCGCCACCCCTGGCCCCTATGAAGAAAAACACAGCCAGCAAATTGTGGAGCAGATAATCCGGCCCACCGGCCTGGTGGACCCGGAAGTTGAGATAAAACCGGTTCAGGGCCAGGTGGATGACCTGCTGGAGGAAATACGGC
>PWLI01000155.1 GCA_003559415.1 Clostridiales bacterium
TACCCGGTGGCGCAATTATGTCGGCGCCCATGGTTGGTCAACTGGGAGATGGCGTGGGTATAAGCCCGGAGCGAAAAACAGGTATCAACCTTGTATACCGGCACATTTGGTACCTGATTTTCCCCATGCTGTCCAGCGTAATTCTGGCAGCCCGGTTGGCCGATGTAACACCGGTACAGCTTGTGGCCTGGAACTCTCCTGTGATGGTTACCGGCCTGGTTGCCTCCTGGTACTTTTTGTTGCGGGAAGTGCCATCGGGCGAACAAAAGGCCAAGTACAGCAATGGCAACCTGTTGCGCTTCGCTGTCACTGTCATGCCCATTGTTGTGGTGTTGGTGCTCTTTCTGGGTTTTGATATTTGGTTCCCGGCCGCCTTGGCAGTGGGGATTGTTCTGGCTTTAGTCAATATGCCCGAAGGCGAAGGGGCGCTGCCCGCCCGCCTGGCTGTTACCGGTTGGCAGCGGGCCAAGACCATGCTCTGGCCTGGATTCAAGCCGGAGATGATTATTGTGGTGTTGGGCATCATGATTTACAAAGAGGTGCTGGAGGCCAGCCAGATAGTCACGGTGTTTGCCGGTGATTTGGTTGCCTGGGGCATCCCGCTGTGGTTGTTGTTGCTGGTTCTACCCTTTGCCATCGGCATGGTAACCGGCGCCCATTCGGCGGCGGTGGCCATAGTGTTGCCCATGTTTTTGCCCCTGGTTTCCGAAAGCGGCTATATGGCGGGGCTGAGCCTGATGTATGTAAGTGGCACGTTGGGCTACCTGATATCGCCCATTCATCTGTGCCTGATATTGACTCGGGAGTTTTATAAGTCGCTTCTCAGCCGTGTCTACCATCTTGTTTTGCCGGTGGTGGCGGTGATGATGGCCACTGCCCTGGCCGTTGCCCTGGTCAGGGGGCTATAGGAAGGGGAGATTATCGGTGAGTGCAGAAAAAGACCGGTTGCGCATGTTGCCCAAGGTAGGGGACTTGCTGGACAGCCAGCAATGGGCGCCCCTGTTGCAATGTTATCGCCGGGAATTGGTCAAGGGCTTGTTGGAGCAAGTCCTGGATGAGCAGCGCCGAAAAATCCTGGAAGGCGGTCATGGGGTAGTTGAGCCGGAAAACCTGTTGCAGCTGGTCACCGGCGCCCTGGAATCACTGTCTGACATCGGCCCCCGTCCGGTGCTGAACGCCACCGGGGTGATTATTCATACCAATCTTGGGCGGGCGCCCTTGACAGGCGCTGCCCGGCAGGCTGCTCTGTCTGCCGCCGGGTACTGCAACCTGGAGATCGACTTGGCTACAGGCATGCGCGGGTCCCGGCATGACCATGTTGAAGAGCTTCTTTGCCGCCTGACAGGAGCGCCGGCTGCCATGGTGGTGAACAACAACGCCGCCGGGGTGATGCTGGCCCTTTGTTCAGTTGCCGGTGGCGGAGAAGCAGTGATATCCCGGGGCCAGCTGGTGGAAATCGGCGGTTCCTTCCGGGTGCCCGACGTGATGGCCCAAAGCGGTGTAAGCCTCCGGGAGGTTGGCACCACCAACAAGACATACATAGATGATTACCGACAGGCGGTAAACGAAGGCACCACCGCCCTGGTCCGGGTCCATCCTTCAAATTTCCGGGTGGTGGGGTTTCAGCAGGAAGTCGACCTGGCCCAATTGGTGGAGCTTGCCCACAGTCACCAGCTGCCGTTGATAGATGACCTGGGCAGCGGCACCTTGGTTGACTTGTCCCCCTGGGGCATTGATGAGCCTACGGTGCAGCAAAGTGTGGACGCCGGGGCGGACTTGGTGTGTTTCAGCGGAGACAAGTTGCTGGGCGGGCCCCAGTGCGGCGTGGTGGTGGGCGAAAAGAAGTGGATTGACAAACTCAGAAAACATGCCCTGGCCCGGGTGTTGCGCTGTGACAAGCTGACACTGGCGTCGCTGGCGGCGACCCTGGCCTTTTACCTCAAGCCCGATGGCTGGAAGGAAGTGCCGGTGCTGGCCATGCTTACAGAACCGCTGGAGCAGGTGGAACAGCGGGCCCGGCAACTGGCCACCGCCCTGGGCGGTTTGCCGGTGGCGGTTTCTTTAGAAGAAGGGCAAAGCCCGGTGGGTGGCGGCGCTCTGCCGCTGTATGAACTGGAAACCCGAGTGGTGGCCATTGACAGTGGCAGACAAACGGAAAAACTGGCTGCAAAGTTGCGGAACCGGCGGCCGTCGCTTATTGCCCGCATCCAGGACGACAGGTTGCTGCTGGACGTCCGGACGCTGGCAGATACAGAAATACAGGCAGCAGCCCAGGCAGTGACAGCTGCTGTGGAGGTGCTGTTTGGTGAGTAATGTAGTTATCTGCACCGCCGGCCATGTTGACCATGGAAAGACGTCGCTGATCAAGGCATTGACCGGCATCGACACCGACCGGCTGAAGCAGGAAAAAGAGCGGGGAATCACCATTGAGCTGGGGTTCGCCTGGTTTGACTTGCCCGACGGACGCCGGGCGGGGATTATCGATGTGCCGGGGCATGAAAAATTTGTGCGCAACATGCTGGCAGGCGCTGCCGGCATTGACTTGGTGCTGTTGGTTGTAGCTGCCGATGAGGGCGTCATGCCCCAGACCCGGGAACACCTGGACATCCTCAACTTGCTGGAGGTTCAGTCCGGTATAGTTGTAATCACCAAGGCAGACCTGGTGGATTCGGAATTTCTGGAACTGGCCCGGGAAGAAATAAATGAAGCGCTGGCGGGCAGTTTTCTCAGTGATGCCCCACAGCTGGTGGTGTCAACGGCTGACGGCCGTGGCCTGGACCAATTGCGGGAACTGATAGCCCGGGTGGCTGTGGCTACCCCTGCCCGGCCCCGCAGGGCCTTTTCCCGGCTGCCCCTGGACCGGGTATTTGTGCAAAAGGGCTTTGGCACGGTGGTCACCGGCACGCTGCTGGACGGGCCGCTGAACAAGGGTGATCAGGCGGTTGTTATGCCGGGGGAAGTGCAGGCCCGGGTGCGAAGTATACAAATCCATGGACATGAGACTGAGAGCGCCCAGCCGGGACAGCGGGTGGCAGTAAACCTGGCCGGTGTGGAGCGCCAACAAATACACCGGGGGCAGGTGCTGTTCAAGGGTGAACATATCCGCCCGGTGGACAAGGTGGCCGCCCGTTTGTTTATGCTCCCCGGCAGCAAGACCCTTAAAAGCAACAGCCGCATACGGTTTCACTGTGGTTCCAGTGAGACAATCGGCCGGGCTGTGGTGCTGGGCAAAGATAAGCTGGAGCCCGGCGAAGACGGCCTGGTGCAATTTCGACTGGAACATCCTGTTGTGGCGGGGCGGGGCGACCGCTATGTAATCCGCTCCTGGTCACCGGTTACCACCATTGGCGGTGGTGAAATAGTTGAAGTCGGGCGCCGACGCCTGAGCCGGCATAAGCCGGAAGTTGTGGAGTCGTTGCTGGTGAAAGAAGAGGGCGACCCGAAGAACTTGATAATTCAATACCTGGACGAATCCTCCTACCCCTTGAGTCGCCGGGAACTGCTGGCCAGGACCCAGCTGCCTCCAACCCAGCTGGATGAGGTGCTGGAGGGTATGGAAACTGTGATCAGTTTTTCTGCCGATGGTGATAAATGGTATTTCAGCGGTGGGCAGAAACTGCTGGCAGAGCTTAAGGATATGCTGGATCAATGGCACTGCCAGCATCCGCTGCAGCCCGGCATGGCCAGGGAAGAAGCGCGTAACCGCCTACTGCCCAGGATCAGCAGCCGGGGGTTCAGTGAACTGCTGGGTAGTTTGTTGACCGGGTCCGGCATAGAACTCCGGGGTCAGGCGCTGGCCCTGGCCAGCCACCAGGTGGAAATGTCCAAAGAGCAAAAAGATATGGCGCAAAGCATTGTCCAGGCCCTGGAGAAGGATCTCTTTTCACCGCCGGCCCGGGAAGATTTGGCACCGATCGGTGACGTGGAGCCGGTGTTGCGACTGTTACAGCAACAAGGCAGGATAGTGGCTGTAGATTCTTTCTGGTTTTCCCGTTCAGCGGTGGACAGGGCAGTGGAGCATGTGGAAAAACATTTCTCTTCTGCAAGTGAACTGACGCTGGCTCAATTCAGGGATTACCTGGGCACCACACGAAAATATGCCGTGCCGCTTATGGAGTATCTTGACGGCCAGCACATAACCCGCCGTCGCGGCGACGTTCGCTTGCCCGGCAGCAAGCTCCGGGGGGATTAGATGAACCTTAACTTGTTAAACACATTTGTCGCTGTTGTGGACGAGGGCAACTATTCCCGGGCCGCTGCCAAGCTCCAGCTGTCCCAGCCAGCGGTCAGCATGCAGATGCAAAGTCTGTCCCAGGAGCTGGGGGTGGAGCTGCTGCGGCGCCGGGGACACCGGATGGAGACTACAGAGGCCGGCGCCTTGCTTTATCGTCATGCCCGCTCCATGTTGCGCAATTGGCAGGGGCTGGCGGTCAGTCTCGACAGCTTGCGCAAGGACTTACAGGGTAGAATCAACTTGGGTGCCAGCACCGTTCCCGGCGACTATATCCTGCCGCCGGTGCTGTGTGACTTTTACCAACAAAATCCGGCAGTGGACATACGCCTCACTGTGGCCCCCAGCAAGCAGGTGCTTGAACACCTTTGTTCCGGTGATGTGGATGTGGCGGTGGTGGGGTTTCAACCGGATGTTGCCGGGTTTGTGTGCAGGCGGCTGCGGCAAGAGGCACTTGTGGCAGTCTTTCCTCCCGGCCATGCCTTTGACGGGCGCAATGAAGCAGCGGTTGCGGATATTTTGAGCCAGCCGCTGGTGTTGCGCACCCGGGGGTCAGCTACCCGTCAGGTTTTGGAAGATGCTCTGGCTTCCAGCGGCCATAACCTGCCCATCGGTGGCCCTGTCATGGAGCTGGGCAGCAGCCGGGCGGTGTTGGAAGCGGTGGCCCGGGGTTTGGGCATCGCCGTTGTCTCCCGGCTGGCCGCCGATGATTTTATTGTCACCGGGCGGCTCAAATGGCTTCCCCTGGCAGATATAAGTGTTGAGAGAAGTTTTTGGCTGGTTCGCCCCAAGGGCAACCTTTCGGTGGCTGCAGAAGCCTTTGTAGATTATCTGGAAAGGAGTGAGGGAGTTGGCCAAGGAAATCAGGCTTAGTCAAATGGTCGCCGCTGCCGGCTGAGGCGCCAAACTGGGTCCGGGGGACCTGGAAAAGGTGCTTTCAGGACTGAATCTCAGCGCCGATGCCAATCTGTTGGTGGGCGCCAGCACTGCAGATGATGCGGCTGTTTATAAGTTGAGTGACCAACAGGCGCTGATCAGCACGGTGGATTTCTTTACCCCCATGTTGGACGACCCCTTTGCCTTTGGCCAGGTGGCTGCTGCCAACGCCCTTAGCGATGTCTATGCCATGGGAGGGCAGCCGTTGCTTGCCTTGAACCTGGTGGTGTTTCCCAGCAAATTGCCGTTGAGCATCCTTGAGGAAATACTGAGGGGCGGGGCTGAAAAGATAGAAGAAGCAGGGGCACGCCTGGCGGGGGGACACTCCATAGCCGATGAAAGCCCCATCTATGGCTTGGCGGTCAACGGGTTGGTTAATCCCCAAAAAATGTGGACCAACAGTGGCGCCAGGCCCGGTGATGTGCTGGTGCTGACCAAGCCCTTGGGCAGCGGCATCATTTGCACTGCCATAAAAGCAGACAAGGCTTCGCCTGAGGCCATTGAAGCTGTTACTGACACCATGAGCAGGCTCAATAAAGAGGCGGCAGAAGCTGCTGCCGGCCTCAAAGTAAACAGCTGTACAGATATCACAGGGTTTGGCCTGTTGGGTCATGCCACAGAAGTAGCGGTGGCCAGCGGTGTTACCCTTGAAATAAATTCAAAATCCGTGCCCCTGTTAAACAAGGTGCTGGATTACTCGGCAGAGGGCCTTTCACCCGGTGGCGCCCATCGCAACAGCAAGTATTACCACGAGAACATCTCCCTGGCTTCAACGGTGACAGATGTCCTGAAAAAAGTGCTCTTTGACCCCCAGACTTCAGGAGGGTTGCTGTTCAGCATGCCGCCCCGGGATGCCCGTCTGTTGGTTGAAGCAAACCTTGGCCAGGAAATTGGCAGGGTGCTTCCGCGTCAGTCCAGGGCTGTTCAGGTGACTTGAAATGTTGCCCCTTACCCGGTGGTAATGTATAATTGCTGTGGGAATGGATGAGTCCTGGTGGGCTCTCTGGACTTCAAATCCAGTAACGGGCACGTCTGGTGTCCGTGGTGGGTTCGATTCCCATGCATTCCCGCCATAGCCAAAGATGCCGGTCACGGCATATCCCCGCTGCCAACACAGTGGGGATATTTGTTTGAAGAAAACTTGCCTAAAATCTCGTAAATAGGAGATAGACAGAGAAAACATGATTATATATGATTTTAAAGGCTTATTTTGGTTGTTTTTTGCCTTGATTGGGTGTTGATAGACTTAGGGGCAAAAAGTAAAATTATAAATGCATTAGCACTCACCAGAGGCGAGTGCTAACAATACTTATAAACTTGAAGGAGGGCTCTGAGTGAACATCAAACCTCTTGGCGATCGTGTTGTTGTCAAGGCGCTGGAACAGGACGAAGTGACTCCCAGCGGAATTGTCCTGCCGGACAAAGCCAAGGAAAAACCCCAGGAAGGGGAAGTAATGGCTGTTGGCAGTGGCAAAATGCTGGAAAACGGAACAAAGGTGGACCTGGAAGTCAAGGTCGGTGACCGGGTTATCTACTCCAAATATGCCGGCACGGAAATCAAGCAGGACGGCGAGGAATACCTGATTCTCAGCGAGCGGGACATCCTGGCAATCGTCAAGTAATCCAGAAGCAAAAGGAGGATAACAATGGCAAAAGAAATTAAGTATCGTGAAGATGCCCGTCGCGCCCTGGAGCGGGGTGTAAACGCCCTGGCTGATACTGTCAAGGTGACCCTGGGACCCAAGGGCCGCAATGTAGTGTTGGACAAGAAATTCGGTTCCCCCCTGATCACCAATGACGGTGTTACCATTGCCCGGGAAATCGAACTGGAAGATCATTTCGAGAACTTAGGCGCCCAGTTGGTCAAGGAAGTTGCCACCAAGACTCAGGATGTGGCCGGTGACGGAACAACCACCGCTACCCTGCTGGCCCAGGCAATCATCCGGGAAGGAATCAAGAACGTAGCTGCCGGCGCCAACCCCATGATCATTCGCCGTGGTATTGAGAAAGCCGTTAAGGCCGTGGTGGAGGAAATCCATAACATTAGCAAGCCCGTGGAAGGCAAGGAAGATATTGCCCGGGTTGCTGCCATTTCTGCCGACAATGATGAAGTAGGCAAGCTGATTGCCGAGGCCATGGAAAAGGTTGGCAAGGATGGTGTCATCACCGTTGAGGAATCCAAGGGTTTTGGCACCGAACTCAACGTTGTTGAAGGTATGCAGTTTGACCGGGGTTACATCTCTCCCTACATGGTAACTGACACAGAAAAAATGGAAGCTCTTTTGGAAGAACCCTACATCCTGATTACCGACCGCAAGATTGGCAACGTCCAGGAAATTCTTCCCGCCCTGGAAAAGATTGTCCAGCAAGGCAAGCAGCTGCTGCTGATTGCTGAAGATGTTGAAGGTGAAGCCCTGGCCACCTTGGTTGTCAACAAACTCAGAGGCACATTCACCTGTGTAGCCGTCAAAGCCCCCGGATTCGGTGATCGCCGCAAGGCCATGCTGGAAGACATTGCAACGCTGACTGGCGGCCGTGTGATTTCTGAAGAACTGGGCTTGGAGCTTAAGAACATTGATATTGAGATGTTGGGCCGCGCCCGCCAGGTCAAGGTCACCAAGGACGACACAATCCTTGTGGACGGACACGGTGAGACTGAAGAAATCCAAAAGCGCATTTCCCAGATTCGCACCCAAATTGAAGACTCCACCTCTGATTTTGACAGGGAAAAACTGCAAGAACGCCTGGCCAAGCTGGCCGGCGGCGTGGCAGTAATAGAAGTCGGTGCAGCCACCGAAACGGAACTGAAAGAAGCCAAGCTGCGCATTGAGGACGCCCTTTCTGCTACCCGTGCTGCAGTGGAAGAAGGGATTGTGGCCGGTGGCGGTACTGCCTTCATCAATGCCATGGCCTCCCTGGACAAAATCAAGGCAGAAGGCGACGAAGAAACCGGCATTAAAATCATCCGCCGGGCACTGGAAGAACCGGTGCGCATGATTGCCCAGAATGCTGGCATGGAAGGTTCTGTCGTTGTTGAGCGCCTCAAGGGCGAAGCTGTAGGAATTGGTTTCAATGCCTTGAACGACAAGTATGAAGACATGGTCAAGGCAGGTATTGTAGACCCTGCCAAGGTTGCCCGCTCTGCCCTGCAGAACGCAGCCAGCATCTCCGCCATGTTCCTGACCACCGAAGCTGTAGTAGCTGAAATGCCCGAAGAAGAAAAAGAAGCACCGGGCGGGCACGGTGGAATGGGCGGCGGCATGCCAATGATGTAATACTCAAAGACCCGGCCTTGGTGCCGGGTCTGTTTTTATGCTGCTAGTTTTTGTGAAGCCGGTAAACAATCGAGTCTGTTACCGGGTAGTAGCCGATTTTCATGTAAATGCTGTTGGATGTGGGGTTGGCCAGGTCGGTGTAGAGGCTGCAGAATTTGTACCCCTTGTCCAACAGGTGCTGGGTCAGGGCCGCCACGCAGGCGGTGGCATAGCCCCTTTTCCTGTGCTCCGGCGGGGTGTAAACCAGGTTGATTACAATGCCGTTGGCGCTGGGACGGACACTGGCTGCCATGGTGACGGGCTGTTTGTCCTGCCATATAAACAGGGATTTTTCCCGCAGATGGCGCCGGGCCAACTCCCGGGCCTGGCCGTGGGTGATGCTTTCCACCGCCTCTGTTGAAAAATCATAAATCCACTGGGCAGCCAATTCAAAGTCCTTCTCTTCTGCCTGCCGCATTTGGCCGGGGCAGGGTGGAGGGGGATTTACTTTGTCCAGGCGGTAGATCCGCTGTTGCATTTCCACCGAAACACGGCCGTCGGTGCGCCGTTGCCAGCTGTCTGCAAAGGCATCGGCAGTGTCCAGCTGGCCGATTACGCTGTCAATTTTAACTTTCCCGGCCAGGTGTGTCAGTATGTAGTCAACGGCTTTGTCAGCGGCGTCAGCAAGGTATTGATCTTTTGGAGCGCTGACTACCAGGTGACTGGTTGTTTTCAGCAGGCACATTCTCAGGGTTTCCCCATCTTTAATTGCAACCATCAAGGGTTCTGTATCGCCTGTTCCCTGGTCAACCAGCCGCTTTAGTATGCCCAGCGGCAGGTTGTTGACCACCTCGTCCTGCATTAAGAAATTCTCAACCAATGAAAGGAACTCCCGGGGGCTCTTATAGGCAATGGCCTTCATACTATCCCTCCCGGGGTTATTGTATTTTATCTTTCTGTTTATAGCAATGTAATTATTCTTTGCTAACTGCAGCAGTCTCATTTAACCGGTAGGCAAAACCCCAACGAAACAACAGCCACAGGCCGCTGACCAGAAATACAAACCAGAAGGTGACAAAACGCAGCACCAGGGCAAAGGCCAAGGCATTTTCCGGTGTTACTGAAAGCCCTGTCAACAACAAGGCTGCTGCGCCTTCAAATGCCCCCAGGCCGCCGGGCAGTGGTGCCATGCCAGCCAGGTAGCTGAGGTAGGTTACCGCTGCTGTTGCCGCCATGGAAATTTCCATGCCCAGCACCCAGACCACCAGGACGGCTTTCAGGGCAAACAGCGTCCATATGGCCACGGCCAAAAAAAACTGGCCCGCCATGAGTTGCCAGTTGCCGGTAAGCAGGGCCATGGACTGGCGAAACCCGGCAATCCAACGAGGAGCTGGCAGCTGGGGCAAACGGAGCAAAACAAAAAAAAGCCCGGTTAAGATAATAAACCCCAGCATGACACCCTGAGCCCACAGCAACCCGGATCTCAGTGCCGGGTCGACAGGTATAACCCGAATCGCCCATGGCAGGCTGAACAGGGTGAGGAGAGCAAAGGCCACCATGCTCAGGGCTTTCTGTGCAGCGGTGACTGCCAGCGCACCACTTAGGCCCAGCTGGCTGTTTTTTTGCAACAGCACCACCTTGGTGGCCTCGCCCCCGGCTTTAACTGCCGGGGTTATTGTTTCGGTGAAACTCCCTGCCAGTATTATTGACACCATGGTCAGGTAGCCAATTCTGTTGCCGGTTGCCAGTACCAGCAACTGCCATTGCCGGGAAATTAGAGCAATAGTGGCCAATTGCAGCATGCAGAGGCCCAGAAGGGAGGCAAGGTTGACCCGGGAGACGACGGTCAAGAGTTCCCGGGGGTCAGCCCACCACAGCAGCGCTGCGGTCAAGGCCACGGCGATTAGAACCAACGCCAGCTTTTTCATGTCTTTCTCCCTTCAGCAGCAATGTGCCCCCGGAAAGGGCCTGTTTACCGTAAAGGTCTGCCAGGCAGGGGTGGGGTGTTCGCACCATGATGCGGGTGGCAGAAGAGGCACTGGGCAGAATGTTGTCCAGAACGCATTGCTGGGGGCAGACCTGCCTGGCGATATGGATGAAGTCGTAGCCCCGGGGGCAAATTTTTCTGCCGTCTCCGTAGCGTATGTCCACCTGGCCATCCAGCCCCTGCTTGGCCACGGCTTTGCGGCCAAGGCGTACCGCCCGGGGGCAGATGTCAATAGCTGTGACCCGGGCGCCGCAGCGCCGGGCAATCTCCATTGCGGTGACTGGCAGCGGCCCGGCACCGATGCAGAGCACACGGTGAAGGGGCTTTATTTGTGCCAGCGCTACTTCCCGGTTCAGCAAGCGCCTGTAATATAGTTTGTAGATGGCCGCCAACCAGGGCAGGCGGGTGCAAAGGGATTCAAACCAACAGGTGAGGCGGGGTATCATAGCACCACCTCCATCAACATTGATATTAAGCTGCCCAGCTGGTTTATCAACCCGCCTACCAGGAAAGCTGCCACTATAGTGAACAGGGCAATGGCCAGTGCCGTTTTTAGGTTAAACTCCCGGATGATTACCGCCAGCACCGACAGGCAGGGCAGGTAGAAGAGGGCCACTATTGATCCCACAAACAGCTGGAATGTAGTCAGGTTAAGCTCCAGCAGTGGCAGTACCGCCAGTTCCCGGCGGATTATCCCCAGTATCAGACCCAGGGTGGCTTCCGGGGGCAGGCCCAGCCAGCCGGTGACCAAGGGGGCAATAAACCGGCCAAAGGATTCCAGAGCTCCTGTTTCGGCCAGTAAAGCTGCGATGGCAATGCCCAGCACCATGGGTATTTCCGCTTCTAACATGAAGTGACGGGTGCGCAGCCATATTTTTTTAGCCAGTGCCCGGCCGTCGGGGGGCAATAGGTTGGGTATTTCCATCAACATGGGCGGCGTTTCGCCTCTGACCATTTTGTTAAGCACGAGTCCTGCGGTAAAAATTGCCACAAGGGAGAACAGGTATACCGCCAGCAGGGCTGCCAGGGAGTGGTCTCCCAGCAAGGCGATAAAGGCCCCGGTTTGGGCTACGCAGGGCACGGCCAGGCAGACCAGTGTGGTTACCATCAACCGCTCCCGCTGACTGGTGGCGGCCCGGGTGCCCAGAATTGCCGGCACAGCACACCCATAGCCCATGATGAAGGGCACAATATTCCCCCCCTGAATGCCCATCTTGCGAAAAAGGTTGTCCACCAACACACCCAGTCGAGGCATGTAGCCGGTGTCTTCCAAAAGAGAAAGGGCAACGTAAAAAAGAAACACGTAGGGCAGTATCAGGGCAAAGGGCCACTCCACACCCTTGATCAGGGCGCCATACTCGCCAATTAATATATTTTGCAAAACTCCTGCAGGGACAACAGAGGAAACCAGGGAAGAAATCCAGGGGGCATAGAGGTCGTTGACCAGGGGCAGCAATAACAGGCTCCTCAGCGCCTTTCCGCCGCCAACCACCAGGCCAAGCATGGCAGAGAGGGCCAGGACGGCAATGGGCAAGCCCGGCCATGGCTTCAGCGTCAAATCACCCATTCTTTCCCAAAACCCGGGGCTGTATTCTTGCTGTTTTTCTACCTGGGCAGCAATGGCTGCCGCCTGTTCCCAGTATTGGCTGTACGCAGGTTCCAGGGGCTCAGGCGGGCAATCCAACGCTGCCTGGGCTGTTTTTTCCAGCAAAGCCCGCAACCCCTGGTTGCGTGTGGCCACCGTTGTAATAACCGGCGCTGACAGCTCCTTTGCCAATCCCTTGTCATCTATCACCGTGCCCCGCTGGGTTGCCACGTCGGAGAGGTTCAGGGCATAGACAACAGGCAAGCCCCTTTGGGCCACCTGCAGAGCCAGGTTAAGGTTTCGTTCCAGGTTGGTGGCATCCAACACAAAAATAACTGCGTTGGCCCCCTGGGCCAACATTTCAGCAGCTATTTTTTCTGCTGGAGACGAGGGGCTGTCCAGGGAGTAGGTTCCTGGCACATCAATCAGCACCGCTTGTTGTCCTTGGGCAACAACGGTGCCACTGGTATAGCTCACCGTTGTGCCGGTGTAATTGGCCGCATGGGCATTTAAACCGGTGAGCTTGGAAAAAATCACGCTTTTGCCAACATTGGGGTTGCCCATAAGGAGAAACCTTGGTTTATCCATGGGCAGGGGGCCGGAAGCATCATGGCAGCCGGACATTTAAGCTGCTTCCCCAACCAGTATCTGGTCTGCCAGCTCGCGGCTGAGAGCCAGACAGCGTTGCCCCAGGCGAACGATAACTGGCCCGTGCAATGGTTGCCGGCAGACAATGGTAATCTTTGCTCCCGGCCTCAACCCCAGTGAGGCCAGGAGGGGCAGGTAGGGGGTCTGGTGTATGGTGCAGGATTGGCATAGCTTGACTTCATTTAGTGACATGGTGCACCTCTCTTTGAAAAGAGTTCTCATTTACATGTTGATAATTTTACCACAAACGTCGCTGCCAATCAATAGTTGAGAGTTGATTTCAGTTACTTGGGCATAAAAAAACCGCCTCAACGGCGGCCCAGGTTGTAGCGAACTATGTCTGCCACCAGGGCAGGCATGTCCCGGAAAGGAACATCTGGCAATGGCGAGCGCAGTGTCTCCGCCAGCACTGCCCCTATGCCCAACGTCAGGCATATGTCCTTTATATCGGCAGTAAAAAGGTTGGGGAGGTTGATAAAGTCCAAGGTATAACCCCGCAGCGTCTGGTCCAAAAGGGCGCTGGCAATACCTGCAGCCAGAAGTACTGTGCCGGCATCTGCCCAAACGCTGTGTTGCATTTTGCAGCCGCGGTAGTAGCGGTAGATTGCAACGACTGCCAGCAGCATGAGAATACTGATTGCCATCAGCAGTGGCAGGGCCAAAAATTGCCATTGGAACTTCTCCGCCAGCCAGGAAGCGCTTAAATTGTGCACCCGGGCCAGGTTTACCAAGGGGGGGATAATATGTACTACCTGGTTTTCCAGCAACGTCATTTGCACCGCCAGTTTGGCCAGCTGATCTGCTGCCACCAAGCCGATGCCGGCATAGAGCAGGTGTCTGCCCCGGGGAGAGGCGTACTTGCCTTGGCCGGCGAACTGAATCAGGCAGCCGGTAAGATAGAGGAACAGAACAATCAGCAGGTTGGGCCATTCCAGTATGCTGTGGCCCAGCACCAATTCCAGCAGCATGTAGGCCACCCAGACGGCGGGAAACATCAGGTTGTATCTGTTGGGCAAAAAGCAGCGCATGTCAGTCACCTCTGCTCCAGTATAGCAAAAGAACAATAGCGCGGCTACAAATTTCACCCTGACGAGCCAGCCGTAATATGGTAAAATATAGAAGTGAGCATAGTGTGTTGCAAGTGTGTTACTTTGTTTGCGCTTCACCTCACCAGCGATTAAGATATTAAGTAAAGAAAGCTTAGGTGGTGAAGCAATGGAACGGGTATACGACAGCAATGTTTCCAGAGAGGGCGTGGGCGAGCTTATGCTGGAAAAAATTCAACAATTTATCAAGCGAATTTCCCCCATGCTGGTTTTTCTGTCCATTCTGTTTATCTGCTTGGTGGCTGTAGCGGTGTGGGTGCTGAATGTTGGCAACCCATTGGTTTCCGATAGAGAGAACATCTGGGCGTTCCGTATTGCCGTGGTGGCAGGGGCCTTTCTTTTGGTCGTTGTTGAGAGAACCATAGCATGGAGGAAGAATAACCGAGATTAGTGGGGAGTTGGTGCAATGAAAAACCCGGTTGTGATTCTTGATTTCGGCGGCCAGTACAGCCGCTTGATCGCCCGGCGCATCAGGGAGTTGAATGTCTGGTCGGAGATACTGCCCTGGAATACGCCGTTGGAGCAACTGGAATCGCACAACCCCCTGGCAATTGTGTTGTCCGGTGGCCCTGCCAGTGTTTATGCAGAGGGCGCGCCCGGCCTGCCGGCAGGGCTGCTGGAAAAGGGCTGGCCACTGTTTGGCATATGTTATGGGATGCAGCTGCTGGTCAAAGAGGCCGGCGGTGTTGTTCAGCGTTCAGAGAAGCGAGAGTACGGGGTGTTGCCGATAGAAATCGGTGACAGCCCGCTTTTTGATGGAATCCAGCGTCCCTTAAGGGCGCTGATGAGCCACAGCGACTACATAACCCAGGCGCCGCCGGGCTTTGAAGTTATCGCATCTACCCCGTCGGCTCCGGTGGCGGCGGTGGCCGATGGCCAGCGGAAAATCTACGGGGTGCAGTTCCACCCCGAGGTGGCAGACACCGGCCAGGGCAAAAAACTCTTGGAAAACTTCCTCTTGGGTATTTGTGCCATTGAGCCCAACTGGACCATGGGTGACTTCATCAGCGAGACGGTGGAAGCAATCAGGGATCAGGTGGGCAAGGAAAGTATCATCTGCGGCCTCAGCGGCGGCGTGGATTCTTCGGTGGCTGCGGCGCTGGTGCACAAAGCGGTGGGAGACCAGCTGACCTGTTTCTTCGTGGACCACGGCTTGCTGCGCCTCAATGAGGCAGAGGAAGTAATGGACGCCTTTGCCGACAGGGGCATGAACCTGATAAAAATCGATGCCCGCCAACGGTTTATGGACCGTCTGGCCGGGGTGGACGAACCTGAAGCCAAACGCAAGATTATCGGTGAGCAGTTCATCCGTGAGTTTGAGGCTGCAGCGGCCAAGCTGGGAGACGCCCGTTTCCTGGTTCAGGGCACCACCTATCCCGATGTGGTGGAAAGCGGCGACGGTCAGTCGGCCACCATCAAAAGCCACCACAATGTGGGTGGGCTGCCTGAGGACATGGAGTTTGAGCTCTGCGAGCCGGTGCGGGAACTTTTCAAAGACGAAGTGCGGGAAGTGGGCAGCCGCCTGGGATTGCCCGACTCCATAGTCTGGCGCCAGCCCTTCCCCGGCCCGGGCCTTGCCATCAGGGTGTTGGGCGAGGTTACCCCCCAGCGTTTGGACATTCTGCGCCTGGCAGATGCCATTGTCCGGGAAGAGATTGCCCGGGCTGGCTTGGATCGGGAAGTGTGGCAGTATTTCGCCGCATTGCCCAATGTTCGCAGTGTGGGAGTCATGGGCGATCAGCGGACCTACCAGGAACTGGTGGCCGTCCGGGCGGTGACCAGCGTTGACGGCATGACCGCCGATTGGGCCAGGTTGCCCTGGCCGGTGCTGGAGCGCATCGCCCACCGAATAGTCAACGAAGTGGACAACGTCAACCGCATTGTCTATGACATAACCGGCAAGCCGCCGGGCACCATAGAGTGGGAATAGTTTAGTAAAGCGGAAAAGCTTAATGTGTTTCACTAGAGATGGCCTCTGAATGCTAGAGGCCATCTCTAGTAACCTGCGAGGTGCAGTCTAAATTTGGCGGCAGGATATGGTATTCTATACCCAGAAGAGCCTAATGGTGGGAGACTGACTTAGGCAGTGTATCTGTTAATGGCAGTTCAACTTATAGCTGCTTCTGACGACCAATGTAAAGATCGGAA
>PWLI01000064.1 GCA_003559415.1 Clostridiales bacterium
GAGCCGCATGGAAGAGGCTGCCCGGCACTTGGAACTGCCGCTGTTTGTGCCGCCGGTGGAGCTTTGCACCGACAATGCCGCCATGATTGCCGCTGCCGCCTGGCCCCGTTATGTTGCCGGTGCCAGAGACGGCCTGGACCTCAATGCCGCCCCGGATTTTTCCCTCTCAGAGGGTGTGGAAAACTGCTGGAAAGATAAAATGTAAACCTGTGGATTTTGGGGATAAACCCGGCAATCCCCGGTGTCATGGGATTTCACAACCTGGGGATAACATCGGGTATATTATGTGAATATGTTGTGTATACTGTGCATAACCCTGAGAAAGCCCGGTAACAAAGTAAGTTTTTTGTGGGTAAGTCTGTGGACAGTGTGGATAACCGAAAGTGTGTTTGGGTGTTATTGCAAACATGGAAATGGGGGAAAAAATTGCTGCCATCATTCGAAATTGGACCGTTTACCATCTATACTTATGGGCTGATGATGTCCCTGGGATTTGTCTTGATTTTGCTGGGTGCCCGCAAAATGGCGCCCTCTATTGGAATCAGTCCAGACAAGGCGCTGGACCTTGCTCTCTTCGCCATCCTGGGCGGGCTCATCGGTTCCTATATCAACTATGTTATCAGCTATGACTGGGCCCGGGTTGCTGCCAATCCCATCAGTTTCTTCTTTTTCTGGGAAGGCGGGTTGGTGTTTTTGGGCGGCCTGTTGGGCGGCATTGGTTTTGCCCTGCTGTTCATCTGGTGGCACAAAATGCCCCTTTGGGAAATCTCCGACCTGGCCGCGGTATTCATTCCCCTGGGCTACGCCATCGGCCGCATCGGCTGCTTTATGGCAGGTTGCTGCTATGGCATTGGCACCTCCCTTCCCTGGGGATGTGAGTTCCCCGGAACCGCCGGGCCGGTTCATCCCACCCAGCTCTACTCGGCCTTGTTGGGCTTCAGCCTGGTTGCCTTTGCTCTGCTTTTCCGCAAGCACCGCTCTTTCGCCGGTCAATCATTTTTATTCTATATGTTTATCTACGGCATCGGCCGGAGCTTGATTGAGATGCTGCGGATAAACCCCACCGTCATAGGCGGGTTGACGGTGGCTCAGTTCACCGGCCTGGGGTTGGTTGTCGCCGCCGTCGTTCTTTACCCGGTGTTGCGTCGGCGAAACCGGCTGGATAACGACGACCAGGCAGGGAATGAGTCTGAAGAGATAGAATAACTTATAAGACAGACAGGAGGTGCCGTCATGGCACAAAAGCATTATCACTTCATAGGGGTGGGCGGCATGGGCATGAGCGGCCTGGCCCGGGTTATGCTGGAGCGCGGTTATACCGTCAGCGGATCCGACATCCGCTCCACCGAGCTGACCCGCAAACTGGAAGAAATGGGGGCCCGTATCTACCTGGGCCATAAAAAGGAAAATATAGAGAACGCCGACACCGTTGTCTATTCTGCGGCAGTGCCCGACAACAATGCAGAAATAGAAGCCGCCCGGCAGGCGGGCCTTCCCCTGCTTCACCGGGCCGATGTGCTGGCAGAAATAATCAATGATGCGGTGGGTGTGGCGGTGGCCGGCGCCCACGGAAAGACCACCACAACATCCATGCTGGGCCTGGGGCTGGAGCGTTGCGGCCTGGACCCCACAGTGCTGGTTGGCGCTCTCAGTGATGATTTGGCCGGCAACGCCCGTCTGGGCAAGGGCCGCTATGTGGTGGCGGAGGCCTGCGAAAGTGACTACTCATTCCTCAAGTACCGCCCCCACGCCACCATTATCACCAACGTGGACCCGGATCACCTGGAAAACTACCAGGGCAACTTTGACTTGCTCATTGATGCCTATCGTCAGTTTCTGGAAAAGGTAAAGCCCGATGGTTTTTCGGTGCTTTGCACCGACGATCCCCTGCTGCGGGCCATGAAGGAGCAGGTTGTACACGCCAGCTACAGCTATGGTTTCAACTCCGATGCGGATTACCAGCCGGCAAATATAAGATACTCTGCTTCCGGCAGCCAGTATGATTTGTGCTTCCAGGGAAGCCGTCTTGCCTCTGTGGAGCTTTCCGTTCCCGGTGAACACAATGTGTTGAACTCAGTGTCGGTGTTGGCTGTGGGCCATAGACTGGACATTGACCTGACCCAGTTGGCCCGGGCGCTGAAAGATTTCCGCGGTGCCCGCCGCCGCTTCCAGCACATAGGGACCCACAACGACATCATGGTGATGGACGATTACGCCCATCATCCAACAGAAATTAAAGTCACCCTTAAGACGGCAAAACTGCAAAATAAAAACAGGGTCGTCACCTTTTTCCAACCCAAGCGCTACACCCGCACCCAGTTTTTGTTTGACGAATTTGCCAGCTCCTTTGCTGACACCGATGTGCTGATAATGTCGGAAATATTTCCCTTTGGCGAAGATCCCATACCGGGCATTACTTCGGAAAAGCTGGCCGAAGCGATTGAGAGGGAACGGGGCATCGAAGTGGTGCTTGTTCCCTACAAGCACGATGTAATCGTGGACAAGCTGATGGACATCCTCCGCCCCGGCGACCTGGCCATGATCATGGGGGCCGGCGACGACATTGCCGATTTGGCCCAGAAAGTATTCGCCGCCGTCAGGGAAGAAAAATGAAACAGCAACTGCTTTACCAGGCTGTCAGCCGGCATAACATCCTGCCCCTGGTTTCCTCCTGCAGGGTGGGATGTGTGTTTTGCAGCAACCGCTACAACCCGCCCGGAACCCGGGCTTTTTCTTTTGGCCCCCTTTCCGGCGACCAGGTTGCCCTGTTGTTGGACATGCTGGATGGCTCCCGGCCGATAGTAATCGGGGAATCGGCCAGTTTGCTGTGTGAGGGAGAACCGCTGCTCCATCCGGGCCTGACGGAGATTTTGCACACCATCCGGAACCGTTTCCCCTCCACGCTGGTCAAGCTCACCACCAGCGGCATCGGCCTGACTGACAAACACCTGGATGCTTTTTCCCGCCTGGCTCCCCTGGAAGTGATGGTTTCCCTGAACAGCGCCACTTCTGCCGGCCGGCAAAAGTTGATGGCCGACCACGATATCCCTGCCACCCTGGCCCAGATAGGCCAATTGGCACAAAGGGGAATACCCTGGCAGGCCAGCGCCGTGCTCATGCCCCATCTTACCGGCTGGCATGATGTGGAGCGCACCATTTCCTTTGTCCAGGCCAATGGCGCCTTTGCCATGCGCCTGCTTTTGCCGGGGTTTTCCCGTTTGGCTCCCCAGCGGCTGCTGCCGCCTGGAGACTTGCCCGCCCAGGCCCGCCAGCGCCTGGCCAGTTGGCGCCGCCAGTTTGCGCTGCCCCTGACGTTGGAGCCGTCGCTCTGCAGGGACTTGACGGCGGAGGTGGCGGGGGTGCTGAGAAACAGCCCCGCCCAGGGCCTGCTGATGCCCGGCGACATACTCCAGGACATCCAGGGCCAAGCGTCCTGGAGCCGGGTGGCGGCCTTTGACCGACTGAAAAAGCTGGCCTCTCCCCGCATAAGGCTGTTGCGGGCCCAAGAGGAGATGGAGCTGGTGCTGCCCAAACAGGCTGGAACTGCCCCGGGAGTGGTGATGGACTATGACCTGGCTCCTGCTGATTACCGCCGGGCCCTGGCCATGGCCAAGGGGGTCGAGAATGTGCTGATGCTCACCTCTCTGTGGGCAGCGCCGCTGTGGCGCCTGGTGGCGCCAGCAGGATGGCAGGTGGAAGAAGTGCCCAGCCACTACTTCGGCGGCACCATTGCCGCCGCCGGATTGCTGACAGTTGCCGATTACCGGCGGGTGTTGGAAAGCTGCAGGGCCCGTCCAGAAAAGGTGTTGCTGCCGCCCTTGTCCTTTGACCACCAGGGCCTGGACCTGGCAGGTCAGCACCCCGGCCAACTGTCAGAGACAATGAATGCAGAGATTGTGTGGGAATAAAAAAAGCTGCTTGTTGACACCTTTGTTGTTGAGGGTGTTTTTGGTTGCAAGTCTAGTTCTTGTTGGTGTTAGTAAAACACAATGGTGATTGCTTACTTGAATAACTTGAGTGCAACAGGGTCGATAATACATGTCAGCGAGCAGGAGAAGGTTGCAAAACACTTGGCAAAGCCGTGTTGTGAAAAATTCTAATTTTTGGAAGGAAAGACATTGCCCTTTGTAGAACACTAATATTGTTCACAAAGCTTACTTTAATTACAAGCAGAAAGTGAGGGTCGGGAAAAAGTAATCAAATAAACAAGGAGGGGATTATGTGCAA
>PWLI01000118.1 GCA_003559415.1 Clostridiales bacterium
CTTGCCACAGGACAGACAACGGCTGGGAAAGAAAAAATCCCACATAAGCAACCTCCCAATAAAAGAAAGAGTGCCCCTAAGGGCACTCTTTAGTTGTTACCTAGGCCGTCACTCTCCGGCGAATCATCAGTCCGCCAGCCAACAACAGCAAGCCAAAGGGAATCAGCCACATGATACCTGTTCCCGTTTCAGGGGTTTCGGGTTCCGGATCGGGATCGGGATCGGGCTCGATTACCGGCTCTTCGCCTTCCATCAACACAAAGTCGCTCCAGCGCTCAACAGTTACACTGGCTCTTCCTTCTGTTTCATCTACTGTCGTTTCCAGCATGACCCACTCTTCAGCATCGGCATCATACCAGGAGACAACCAAGTCGTCAAAGTCATCTATGTCTTCAGGGTTGAAGAAGAACCACAGTGTGACCGGACCTTCAAATTCTCTTACCTCTTCACCATCGGCTTCCAGTGTAAAGGTAAACACCTGCCCCCGGAACTCAAAACCTGCAGGGGCATCGGCAGGGGCATCTGCTGGCAGTATGCTGACAGTGTATTCAGCATGCGGTTCGGGCAAGGCAGTCACTGGTATAAAAGCAGCCGCTCCAGGGTATCCCTGGCTGTCTTTGCCCAAAATGCCAACTGTATTACCCTCTCTGAGAATCTCGGGATAGAAGGTTGCGTAACCGGTGTAATGGAAAGCAACAACAGTATCCTCTGGGCCAGCCCTGTCCGCTGCCAGAGCAAAGGCGCTGTATACCACCAGGGCATAAGTGCCTTCACCAAAGAATATGGGTTCAATCAACCCTTCTTCCACATCGGCCATTATGCCATAGGCACTGGTAAATGTGTTGCCCTGCATAACTAGCAGGGAAAGCAACCAGTCGCCGGAAGGAAGATCCTCTGCTTCTTCGGCCAAAGCTAGCACCGGATACAAATGGCCATCATGTGGGAATAGGTTGTCCAGCACAATGTTGTTAAAGGCTACCACAGGGCCCTCAGCCTCATAAACATAAATTGCAGCGAGCCAACCCGGATATTGATGGACAATTGTATTGTTCAAAATCGCAATTTCGTCACTACCGGCACCCATGCCAACAACCACGCCACCGATAAGATAGTTGCCATGCAGCAGGCCGGATTCAATATCAACATCCACCCCATCAAAAGCTACGGCATACAAGTTTGTGCCATCCTCATCGGGACCACTGACTTTGCAATTTGCCATGACAAAATTATCCCCTTCAACAGCAAAGCCACTGCCTACCTTAATGACATCTTGGGGGCTATCATCAAGGCCTTTTATCTCAACTGCACCATTTACTTCTGTGGGGATATTAGCTGCATTGGTCCAAAAATGCAAGCCTGTAATTGTTACATTATCTGCATAAACTGCATAGCTGAAATCTCTAAATGAGTCAGGCGGATTCGACCTGAAAACATTAGCTTCGATATCTTCCCAGCATTCAACAACCTCGCCCGACACATCTACACCATGGATCGAAACTGCTTTATTGAAGTAGAGGATATAGACAGGCTCTGGCGCTACAATAGCACCCATGACCTCCACATCCCTGGCAGGTGGTGATCCTTCATTGTAGTCGCCGGGATAGACATAGATTGTAGCCCCTTCATATGCATAATTAAGGGTTCGCTGGATAGAAAGGCCCTCTACAACCTTGAAAATTTCTTTGCCCAGGTCATATATCACAGTAAAATGAGGGGCATCTTCCAGTGCATAGTAGTAAAGGGCTGTGCCTTCGAAGGGCACCTGGTAAAACGTCCCAATCTCTTTGGCGAATGCATATATGTGCGCAAAGTTTTCGCCAATCAGGGGCACGTCTACACCTTCCATAACCACTGACCCTTCATCGCCCAAGGTAATGCTGGCAATGGTGTCAGTGTTGCCGTCGGTGCGTGTCATGTTGAAACCAATTGGGGTGTTTTCAAATGACACTTCCCCATTTATTTCCAGGGACATCTTATCGGCGTCGGTGCCATAGAGAGCAACCGCTGCCCAACCTGCACTGCTGCCACAGTCTTCAGCAGTTATGCTCCCCAAACTGACAGTATCGACAACAGAAAAGGAAAAGGCGTTACGGCTGACGTTCCGAACTGTAACATTGTTCAAAGTGGCGAGCTGAATTGTATGCAGGTCAACTCCGCCAATGGGAGTATCATTTGGGCGAAAATCCTTGCCTGGCCCGTTAACAGTGATATTCTCCATTGTAACTGTTTCAGCGCCACTTAGTTTGAATATGTACTGCAGTTCATAGTCAGTAGCATCAACGGTAAAGTTCTTTAGTATCAGGTGGTTCATACCGGCTGTGTTGCGCAAGGCATAAGCGCCATTGCCGGATATCTTGATTACAACACCATCTTCGCTCTCTCCCTGAAGCATAAGTGACCGGGGAAAAAGCAAATCTTCTTCGTAAACACCGTCAGCAACATGTACCGTACCATTAACGTCCACTGCATTAAGCCCGGCCTGGATTGTTGCAAAAGCATCGACCCCCCAAGTTTTACCTGCCGGGACATCACCTTGGTCCGCCCAAGTGTAATTAACATGCACTACCTGTGGGCCTCCCCCAGCCTCTACAGAAACAGGCATAACAGCAAGCATCATCATAATCGCAACAATAACAGATAACAATCTTCCTGCTTTCAATGCAAAACCTCCTTGTTATTTTTCTCATCGCCAACACAAACCCTTTCTTCAAACACCACCTCACTTTGCCCGAATACTTTGCACGTTTTAACGACAACACTCGATAAAGTCTTTTGCTGCACAAATACTATATGTATTTCGACGGCTGAATATTGAAATCCTTTTAAAGCATATGTTTTTTGGTTTTTTTGCACATTTTCTGTGATTTTTCTGCACAAAAAAAGAGCGCCAAAGCGCTCTTTGTGTCTAGTTCCTATGCCAGCACTTTCCTGCGAATAAATACTCCGCCAGCCAGAACCAGCAAGCCAAAGGGAATCAGCCACATGATACCCGTTCCTGTCTCGGGAACCTCATCCACTGGCTCTTCCACCACAGGATCCTCTTCTGCCGGCTCTTCCGCCTCAGCTGTCATGGTGAACTCAACGGTTTTATTCTCGCCAGCCACAGTGAAGGTTCCTTGGAGGTTCTCATATCCCTCCAGTTCGGCAAAGAAATAGTATTCACCGTCTTCCAGATCCACTTCACCATCTTCTACAAGCATTCTTTCGCTGTCAGCATCTTCAGCAATAGAAATGGTTGGCTCAAGGCCTGTTGTCTCTTCGAATGTTACTGTGTAAATCAGTTGCTCCTGAACGAAGACGAAGTCACTCCACTTGGGTGTAGTGAAAATTAGCCTGTTGGTGGCTTTATCAAACTCCTTCAACTGCTCTTCCCACAAACCAGTATCTTCATTATAACGGTACAGCGCAGTTGTTTCCGGATCAAGCTCTACAGGAAGTTCACCAAGGCCAATCCAAATTTCCACAGGATTGCCATCAACGAAAGATTCCACAGGCCCGTCTCCGTCTTCAATGTTAAAAGAAGCGCCCATAACAAACACATAGCCTTCAGGCAGAACCCGGTCGCCCATTTCTTCTTCTTCCCAATAGCTTACAGTAACAGTGTGTTCGCCAGTTTCGCCCAACGCTGCCTTGGGAATCACAATAGCTGGGTTGCCGCCCAGGATAATTTGGGAGTTGGCAGGCATATCTCCTGGATCAAAAACAAGCGTAGTAACACCGTCCACTGGCTGCATCTCACTGAGGATTGTGTCCCCTTCTCCAGCATCAGCAAGAGCTTGCTCAATGCTGGAGTACCCATAGACATAACCTGACTCGGGTGCAGGAATTATGCGCAGCTTTAATTCCTCCAAATCTTCAAGGATTGCATGAACCTCAGGGTCCACTGTATTACCCTGTATTACCCCGAACAGCCACTCAGCACCAGGCAGGTCTTCATTATCGGCGGCATATGCAGAAACCACATAAATATCGCCAGACCAAAGAGGTTCGTCGATGTTAATTGTATTTTTCTGAACTGCGGGGAACCCTTCCCCGTAGGGCACGTTCCAGATTGCTAAGGCCGCCCCTGGAACCCGCTGATAAATCTCGTTCTGCTCAACTATAGTTCCCAGGCCGGCTCCATCAATGAAGCGCACACCGCCCTCAAGCCAGTTTTGCTGCACCAGGGCCGAGTGGGCATCTTCGCCTGCAA
>PWLI01000046.1 GCA_003559415.1 Clostridiales bacterium
AGTATTTATGTGACTGTTTTGGATGGTTGGATATATTATTCAAACGGAGATGATTCCACCAGCGTTTACCGCATGGAGGTTGACGGCAGCAATGTTGAGAAACTCAACAGCGACCACAGTGATTTTGTCAATGTGGTTGATGGCTGGATATATTATTCAAATGCAGATGATTGGAGCTCCATCTACCGCATGCGCATCGATGGCAACGACCGGGAGAAGTTGAACGACGACAACAGCTGGTTCATTAATGTGGCAGACGGCTGGGTTTATTACAGTTCTTTTGCTGATAATGGTGCCATTTATCGGATTCGCATCGATGGCAGCGATCGGCAGAGAGTAATTGATGACCGTAGCCGGAGCATCAATGTGGCCAATGGTTGGATCTACTACTGCAATACCGACGAGGGTTATACTGCTTATCGGGTACGCATTGATGGCAGCGGCCGGGAACAATTAACTGAGGGGGTTGCTGTGACGAACATAAATGTGCTTGACGGCTGGGTTTACTTCCTCCAGGGCCAGGACTACTACCGGATGCGCACTGATGGAAGCGGCCAGGAGCGTTTGCCTTCAGCTGAATTTCCTTAAAACTTGGCTGATTGATGATATGGACAAGGGACTGCGCGTGCAGTCCCTTTTGTATGCTTATACTGCCATATAATTTTACTTCAACTGCCAGCCCCATTTGCCTGGGGAGTTGTTCCTTGCGTTCAATGATGAACATGTGTATACTATTGACACAGGTAAAAATGAACGGGGGTTTACTTATGGCCCAGGTCCTGAAACATGAATATCGTCAGGCTATTGTGTCTGCCGCCAAAAAAGAGTTCTACAACCACGGCCTGCAGGGAGCTTCCATGCGCAGCATTGCCAGGGCTGCCAACATGAGCACCGGCAATGTGTACCGGTATTTTAAGAACAAAGAGGCGCTGATCCAGGCCATTCTCGCCGACACCTTGGAAAAGTTGGACCAGGTAATCGCCCCGCTGATGGTGGTGGAAAAAACAGGAGATGGTGATGAGCGGCTGGAGCATTTTCAGCACCAATTGGGGAAAATGGCTGATGAGCTGGTGGATGTGTTTATCGGCAACCAGCAGGAGCTGATTATCCTCATGTACCACTCCCAATATGCTGACCAGCTGGTTCTCTGGTTTAAGAGTGCCCTGACTTCTCTGGTCAATCATTGGTTCCCCAATCTTTCCTCCAACCGCCAGGTGGAGCTTTTGTGCCACATGCTTTCGGCATCGATTATTGCCGGCTTGACCAGGGGTTTCAAAGAATCTGTAAACAGGATGAAGCCGGAAGAAATACGCTGGACAATCGGCACCTATCTTCATCTCTATACTCTAATGCTTTCCGCTGGAGGCGAACACTATGAAAAAGTATAAAAAGTGGTTGATTGCCGGGGCCATCTTGGTTCCGGTTGTTGCGCTTGTCGTGTTTCTGAGCGTCAAAGAGAATCCGGTTATTGAGCCGCCAACGGCCCAGGTCCGGGTCATGGTGGTGGAGAGCTCGATACATCAGGAGCATGCCAAGTACATTGGCATCATCCAGCCCCTGGAGTTGCATCAGGCAACCTTTGCCAACATAGGTACAATTGAGGCGGTGTATGTGCAGGAGGGGCAGTCGGTTGAAAAGGGTGATTTGCTGGCGACGCTGGACTCAGAATCTGCGCGCATTGCCCTGCGCAATGCCCAGGAATCACTGTCAGCAGCAAGGCACCAGCGGGATGAGGCTGCCGCCCTGATGCGGGCGGAAGAAGCAGCATACCTGGATGCAAAGGCCAACTACGAGCAGTTGCTGCTGGATGCCCAGGCAGATATGCTGGCTGCACAGCAGGAAGTGGAAGCCTCTGAGGCTCATTACCAGCAAATGATTGATGAACATGGCCCGGAAAGCGAAGAAGCGGCAGAGGCCTATGGGGAGTTTTTGGCAGCACAAGCAGAGTATGAGTTGGCCCAAGCCAATTATGAACGGTTGAAGCAAAACGGTGAGCCCGTTGAGGTGCAAATTGCCCAGGCCCGCTACCAGGCAGCCCGGTCAGCCTATAATGCAGCTGATGTCCAGTACAATATTGCCCTTAACAACCTGCAGCAGGCCCAGGGCAACATGGAACAGACCCGGCTGCTGGCCGCAATGGACGGCAATGTGATAAAAGTGCTGGCCGGCCCTGGCGATTTGGCTACTCCCCTGGCGCCGGTGGTGGTGGTTGCCTCCCATGACGTTGTGGCGGAGATTGGCATATCCCAACGGGACTTTGATTCAATCAAGGCCGGCATGGCGGCCACGGTTACTGTGGGCGCCAGGGAATACCAGGGAGAGGTTAAGTCCATCGCCCTGCTGCCTGATACCGTCAGCCGCACATACCAGGCAAAGATTACCGTGGAAGACGGAGCTGGCCTCAACCTGGGCGAGACGGCAGCTGTGCAAATACTCACCGGCCCCCGGGAGGGAATATGGCTGCCCCTGTTGACCATTATGAATGACGGTGAGGACTTTGTCTTTGTAGTGGTAAACGGCCGCATTTCCCGGCGGGTAATCAGCCTGGGAGCGTTGGACAATGACAAGGTGCTGGTCCAGGGCCTGGAAGTTGGTGACCAGGTGGTGGTGGAAGGAGGGCGCCTTCTGCGTCCGGGAATTGAAGTGGAGATTATGGAAGTGGTGAATGAAGATGAGTAAGCTGGCAAAGCTCTTTATTCACAACCGTCAGATTGTCATACTCTCAATGGTTTTCGTTGTGCTGTTTGGCATGTACAGCTATGTGACAATACCCAAGCAGGAAAACCCCAACACAACGCTGCCGGCAGCGATGATTACTACAGTCTATCCCGGGGCGACCTCAACCGAAGTGGAAGAAATGGTCACGCGCAACATTGAAAACCAGCTTAACCAGCTGCCCAATATAGATTTGTTGCGATCTTATTCTGTGAACAGCGCCTCTGTTGTTATTGTAATGTTTGAAATACATGTGGACGTTGGCGAGGCAATGACAGCGGTGCGGGATGCGGTAAATGACGTGCAACGGGAATTGCCGCCCTTGGCGCTGCCCAGCGAGGTGCGAACGGACCTGGCCGATGTGCCCCAGTTTATATTGTCGCTGTCCAACGATCAGTACACCATGGATGACCTGGCCAGCTATGCCCTGGAAATCCAGGAGGCGATTGAGTCTGTGAGCGGCGTGGTCCGGGTGGACATTGACGGTGGGCTGGACAGACAGGTGGTCATCAATGTGAACATTGATGATCTCTACCTCTACCGGATATCCATGGAGACGCTGGTGGGGCTGCTGCAGGCACAAAACCTCAACATCCCTTCCGGCTCCATCGACTACGAAGGCAGCAGTATAAATGTTAAAACTCCCGCAACCTTTGAGTCGTTGCGGGATATTGAGAATATCGTCATCAGCGGCTCCCCTGAACAGGTGGGTTTTGTGCGCCTGAAGGATGTGGCTACCGTCAGCATTGAGCCCCAGGCCGATTACTACTTCCGCCATAACAACCAAAACGCTGTATTGTTGACGGGCTATTTTGAAACTGACACCAACGCAGTGCTGATCGGGCGGGACGTGCGCCAGGTCATCGAGGAGCAAAAACAGTACCTGCCGCCGGACATTGTGTTTCACGAGTTGATGTTTTCCCCTGAGGACATAAACCGCTCGATCAACAACTTTATTTTCAACCTCTTGCAGAGCATTGGCTTGATTGTGTTGATTGTGATGATTGGCGTGCGTTTCCGCAACGCCCTGGTGGTGTCCATTTCGCTGCCGCTGTCCATTCTGGTGTCGTTGATTACAATGTACTTGCTGGGCATCGAGTTTCACTTTATCTCCATCGCCGCCCTGATTATTTCGCTGGGTATTTTGGTGGACAATGCAATTGTAATCAGCGAGGCAATTCAGTATCGCTTAAATGCCGGGGAAGAAAAAATGGCGGCAATCCAGGGGGCAGTTCAGGAAACGGCCCGCCCGATATTTACCTCCACCCTGACAACAGTGATTACCTTTGGCATACTGTTCTTTGTGCCGGGGGTTATCGGCAAGACGGTGGCGACAATTCCCATTGTCGTTATCTCCACACTGCTGG
>PWLI01000024.1 GCA_003559415.1 Clostridiales bacterium
AAACTGGCAGAACGGGGCCATGCCATCCGGGTAGCCCTGGACAGCGGCAGCTTTGGCCGGGGGCAAATCATCCTCCGGGACCCCGAAAGTGGCGTGCTGGCCGGAGGCACCGAACCCCGGACAGATGGGTCAATAGCTTGTTTCTAGTAAAACAGCCGGCAATGCCGGCTGTTTCTATACTTACTCTCCCGCAAGCCCCGCGTCCCTAAGTTGGCGGAACCAGAGATACTCAAAAAGCGTAAGGCCTGATTCATGCCACTCCAACGCCGCTTCCCGGCCGATGTAGCGGTAGTGCCATGGTTCAAAAATATATCCAGTGATGTGTTCCTTGTCCCGGGGGTAACTCATGGCAAAACCGAAATAATGGGCATTCTGTCTCAACCACTGCCCCGCCGGCGTGTCGGCAAACTGGGCCGACCAGTCATGAGGGGTATCCCCAAAGTCAACTGTCGTGCCCAACTGGTGTTCCGACTGGCCCGGCCGGGCGCTGAAGCGGTTGGCCGCCTCTTCCCCATGCTGTTCAGCGTACCGGGAAAAAATATTCTCCTGGCTTTCATAGGAGCGGTAAGCGGAAACAACAGTCAGGGTCACACCATCTTCTGCAGCAGCTTCAATCATCTCCAGCAGGTCAGGAAATACCAGCTCGCGTATGCGGCGGTTTCTCCCCCCGGTCATGGAGGTTGGGATGTTTACCAGATCATCGGCCTCGTATTGGCCCAGCGTGGTGTGCTTGCTGACCAACGCCAACAAGTCGTTGCCGTCCACCGGGTCGGGGCTGACGAAACAGGCCACAACATTCATGTCTTTCTCAAGCCCCTCCATAATTTGCTCCACTGACAACATCTGCCCGTCGGTGCCAAACCAGCCGACAAAATTGTAATCACCTAATGCTTCTGCTTTATACCATATTAAACCGTCCTCTGTTTCTCCCCGGGCAACCTGTCCGGCACCGTCGGGGAACACAGGCGGCGGCGCGAAACAAAACCCCTGGCCCATCAGCATGCCCTGGCCCAAATCTGGTTCAGGCGCCCAAACAACGCCATTAAACCAGAGAATGGCCCACACAACTACAACAATCAACAACAAGCCAAAGATTCTTTTCATCAGGTCACCTCTTCTGCAACTTGCTTGCTGTACAGTTTATCATTAGCGACGCCCCTTTGGAAGATATTACAACTCCCCGGCATATGGTAAAATACCCGTACAGGAGGTGGCACCATGCAGGAAATATATAACAAGAAATACAACTTCCGGGCCTGGCTTCCGGAGAACAAAATTGAACCTGCCGCCCTGGAACAGATACACAACCTTTCCCAGTTGCCGGACATCCATCAATGGATTGCCGTAATGCCTGATGTTCATCCCGGGTTTGGCATGCCCATCGGCGGAGTGCTGGCCCTGACAGAAAACATCGTACCCAACGCTGTGGGTGTGGACATCGGTTGTGGCGTGCTGGCCCTGTCCACAAACCTGGAGCACCATCAGGTGCGCCCCAAGGTGGAAACGTTGTTGCGGGAGTTTCTGCGGGAAATACCCGTGGGCTTCAAGAAACGCAGCACCCCCCTGGCCAGCAAACTGTGGCACAAAATGCCCGCATCGCCAATTGTCAGGCGGGAAGAAAAAAATGCCCGCTTGCAAATCGGCAGCCTGGGCGGTGGCAACCACTTTATCGAAATCCAGCAGGACCAACATGGCCACATCTGGTTGATGATTCACAGTGGATCCCGCAACCTGGGGAAACAGATAGCAGACCACTATGACAAGCAGGCCCGGCGGGAACTGTCCAGCCGCAACATCAACTTCCCCCCGGGACTGGCCTGGCTGGAATTTGACAGCCACACAGGCAGGGAATACTTCCAGGCCATGCAGTTTGCCGTCGATTTCGCAGCCGAAAACCGCCGGCAAATGGCCCAGCTCTGCCTCCAGGTTTTGCAACGTCACTTCCCCGATTTCCAATGGGAACAACAGGCGGAAACCATCCACAACTACGCCGCCCGGGAAGAACATTACGGAACAACCGTCACAGTCCACCGCAAAGGGGCGGTGCTGGCCAGGGGCAAGGTTGCAATTCCCGGAACCATGGGCACGGCATCCTACATCGCCCAGGGCCTGGAGAATCCCGCCAGCTTCTGTTCCTGTGCCCACGGAGCCGGCCGGGTGCTGGGCAGAAAGGAAGCCCGCCGCAAACTGGACAGCCAAGAGGTCATGAACCACCTGGAGAAACAAAAGATTGTGCTGGTCACCCCCGACCGGGGCGCAGCCATTGAGGAAGCCAGCGCCGCCTACAAGGACATTGAAGAAGTAATGGAATACCAGCAACAACTGGTAAAGCCGCTGCTGCGCCTGACCCCCATGGGCGTTATCAAGGGCTGATTGGACTTTTGGGCCTAAAGAGTCCATAATATAGACAATCCTACAGCAAGGGAGGTGACTGACATGAAAATGATCAAGCAGTTGGCATTTGTCCTGCTGGGTATCTGGTTGATTTATACTGGATTAACCGCCTTTATCAGCATAAATCTGCCCTCCTACATCCCTGGCGCTGTCGCAATCCTCGCCGGCATCGGCATCATCGTTAAGAACTAATTCTAATCTTTTGCCCCCGTAAGGGGGCTTCTTATTTTTACGCACCTTTCTGTAACCCAAATTTAATTTGACATGCGAAATATCCGGGGGTAGCATTGAGGTGGAGGTGCGCCATGAGCAACACTAATAATGAACACAACTTGCACAGCCTTTGGCTGGAGGGGAACACTTCCTGGGCCAGCAGCTCCTTGCTCTTTGGCACCGCTGATCCCCAGCGCCGGCATTTGCTGGCGGTAATAAACCGCCAACCGGCCGGAGCTGAGGAGCTGGCCAACCTGCCGGAGACTGAAACAGCACAGGTGGCCACCGATTTGGCAGCCATGGAGCGGTTAAACCTGGTTCGCAAAGACAACGCCCAGTGCTATTTTCCTGCTTTTCCTATCCTCAGCACTGAAGACCTGACGTTGTTGATGCCTTTGATGGCACCAGCAATGGAACAGTATTGCCAAATTATCCGCGAGCTTGCACCGGATATGGACAAGCTGCTGGAAGATTTGGGTTTAAGCCCCAACAGCCGACTGCCCTTCTTTTTGGGTTTTGCCCGGGATGAGCTGGCCTACAATGAAATTAAGCGTCGTGGGCTTTTCCCCATACAGGGTGAAAAAATCGCCGGCATGGAATGCATTTACGCCGCTGAGCCCTTCGCCCCCTTGGACAGCTACCCCCGTCCCGGCCTGATTCATTCTGCCAGCGGCAACTACCGGTTGCTGTACAACCGGGATACATTTCGCAACCGTCATCTCTTCACCCGCTGGGGATTTGAGTTCCCCAACAGGGCCACCCCCGCCATGGCAGCAATAATGGAACAACTTGCCACTCCCTGCACTGTAGTCCAACTGGCGCAAAAACTGGCAGAAGCAGAAGACGTCGAAGGCCTGGACAAGTTGCTGGAAGACGGCCATCTGCCATCGGTGCTCAATTACCTGGCCAACCAAGGGTGGGTATCCTGGCAGCAGCATTGGCATGCCACTCCTGTGCGAATCGACGACAAAGACATAAACCGATTGGCACAACTGGTTGAACCGGCCAGCAATGTAATTGCTGATCTTGTGCAACACAGCCAAGTGGACGAGATTTATCCCCGCACCAACCCCGGCCGCCACCAGGTGCCCCTGCCCATGTTCCGGGCAGCCGTGGCCTGGAAGACAACTTCCACTGCCACCGGCATGTTGGCAGATCAGGGGTTTTTCCCCGAAGATGACCGGGAGTTGTATATATTCCGCAAAACAACAGATTAAGTACACACAAAAGCGGCCAAGTGGCCGCTTTTCTCTGTATGTTACTCAGCAGAGGTCACAACTGCTGGCCAAATCATCAGGCCGATGGGTCTCTTCTTCCCTTCCACTTCCCGGACATAGTCCACCGCCGCCCGGCAACCGGGATTGAGCACCATGGCCATGGAGGCATCCCAGCACCGGGTATGGC
>PWLI01000074.1 GCA_003559415.1 Clostridiales bacterium
CGGTCCGGGACAGCCAGGGCAGGACTGTGGGCGCGCTGGCTGTGTTTCGCAACATATCCGAGGTGCGGCAGCTGGCGGAAGAGGTGACCAACCTGCGGGAGATCCAGAGCATGCTGGAGGCGATTATCGATGCCACCCAGGATGCAATCTCGGTGGTGGACAGCAGCGGCAGGGGTATTTTAATCAATCCTGCCTACAAGCGTCTGACCGGTTTTACCGATTCAGATGTGCTGGGCAAACCGGCCACGGTGGACATAGCCCAGGGGGAAAGCGTACACATGCAGGTGTTGTCGGAGAAGAAGCCCATGAAGGGAATTCAAATGCGGGTGGGGCCGGCCAAAAAAGATGTGCTGGTGGATGCGGCCCCCATAGTGGTGGGCGGCCAGTTGCGTGGAAGCGTGGCTGTCATCCACGACATTTCCGAGATTAAGCGCCTGACCGAAGAACTGGACACCGCCAAGCACATCATCAGGGCGCTGGAGGCCAAGTACGAGTTCAAGGACATTGTTGCCGTCAGCCAGGAGATGAAGGATGCTGTGGAACAGTCCCGAAAGGTGGCTGCCACCCCGGCGACGATTTTGCTGTTGGGCGAGAGCGGCACGGGCAAGGAACTGTTTGCCCATGCCATCCATAACTCCAGCGACCGTCGGTTCAACCAGTTCATCCGGGTCAACTGTGCCGCCCTCAGTGACAGCCTGCTGGAAAGCGAGCTCTTTGGCTATGTCGAGGGCGCTTTTACCGGCGCCAGTCGGGGCGGGAAAAAAGGTCTGTTTGAACAGGCCAGCGGCGGCACGATATTTTTGGATGAAATCGGCGAGGTCAGCCATAATGTCCAGGCCAAATTGTTGAGGGTGTTGCAGGAAAAGGAAATTGTGCGGGTGGGAGACACTCAGCCTCTGCCCGTGGATGTCCGGGTTATTGCTGCCACAAACATTGACTTGGAGCAGGCGGTGGCCCGGGGAGATTTCCGGGAGGACCTCTATTACCGGATACGGGTAATACCGATTGAGATCCCGCCGCTGCGCAGCCGTCGCCAGGAAATTCCCGACCTGGCCCGGCATCTGCTGCGCAAATTCAATCAGGAATACGGCAGGGTTGTGGAAGACATCTCGCCGGAAGTGATGCAGGTGTTGCAGGGCCATCACTGGCCCGGCAACGTGCGGGAGCTGGAAAACGTCCTGGGCCGGGCGATTATCAACATGCGGTTCAATGACACAACCATCAGGGCCGAGCACCTGCCCCAGCTTCAGCAGGTGGCGCGGATTGCCCGCCAGTCCAAGGAGGAAGTGGAAGAGTACGCGGGGCAATCCCTCAGTGATGCCGCTGGCAATTTCGAGCGGGAGTTCATTCGCCAGGCGCTGGAGCGCAACAAAGGCAACAAAACCGCCACCGCCCGGGAACTGGACATGTCGCTGCGCAGTCTGTACTACAAGTTGGAGAGATACGGCCTCTAGCTGTGCATTTAGTTGCGTGCAAAATATTGCATTAATCCTTGAAACATCTTGCATAACAGGGCAGCTCTCGGTGAGCTGCCTTTGGCATGTTTATTGCGTATATGTTATACAGGATAATATCGAAATTAAGGAGGTCGGAGGCTTGAAAATCTTTGAGAAAATGGCCCGGGAGGGCCACGAACAGGTAATCCTCAATTATGACCGGACCACAGGGTTGCGGGCTTTCATCGCAATTCACGACACAACCCTGGGCCCCGCATTGGGCGGTTGCCGCATGTGGAACTATGCCACCGAAGAAGAAGCTTTGGACGATGTGCTTCGCCTGTCCAAGGGCATGACTTTTAAGTCTGCCGTTACCGGCGTGGACTATGGCGGCGGCAAGTCCGTCATCTGGGGAGACCCGGCCCAGGACAAAAGTGAAGCGCTGTTCAGGGCTTTCGGGCGCTATGTGGAGTGCCTCAAGGGCCGCTTCATGACCGGGACTGATGTGGGAACAACTCCCTACGATTTTGTTACCACCCTTAAGGAAACCAAGTACGTGGGAGCTCTGCCCCAGGAATATGGCGGCGGCGGCAGCTCGGGCATCATTACTGCCTATGGCACATGGAAGGCCATAAAGGCGGTGGCCCGGGAACTCTATGGCGATGATTCACTCAAGGGCAAGAAAATCGCTGTTCAGGGTTTGGGCAAAGTTGGTTACTACCTGGTAGGCCACCTGACTGAAGAAGGGGCAGAAATTGTCGGCTGCGACATAGTCCAGGAGTCCATTGACGCCGTCAAGGCAGACTACCCCAATGTGGAAGTGGTCAGCCCCGATGAGATCTATGGCGTGGAGTGTGACATATTCTCTCCCAACGCCCTGGGATCTGTGTTCAATGATGACACCATCCCCCGGCTCAAGTGCAAGGGCATTGCCGGGGCAGCCAACAACCAGCTGGCGGAAGCCCGCCACGCCCAGGCCTTGGCCGAAAGGGATATTCTCTATGCTCCCGACTACGTGGCCAACGCCGGCGGCCTTATCCAGGTGGCTGATGAGCTCCAGGGATACAACCGTGACCGGGCCTACAGTGCAGCAGGCATGATTTACAACCGTTTGCTGGATATCTTTGCCATTGCCAAGAGCAACAACATTACCACCGATGAAGCTGCCAACAAGATGGTGGATGACCGGCTGAAGGACATTGGAAAAATAAAGCGCAACTACATCGGCTGACGAGGTGTTGAAATGAGTTTTTGGATACTGGCCATTAACCCTGGTTCCACATCGACAAAACTGGCAATTTTTGATGGCACCAGCCAATTTGCCGCAGAGACGCTGCGCCACGACCCCTCGGAATTGGCGCCGGTTATTGCCGACCAGCTGGATCAGCGCACAGCCCTGGTAAAACAGTGGCTGGATGCCAACCCTGTTGCCGGCAAAATCAATGCAGTGGTGGGCCGGGGTGGATTGCTCAAACCGATTTCCAGCGGGACCTATACTGTCAATGATGCCATGGTTGAAGACTTGCACCAGGGAGTGCAGGGACAACATGCGTCAAACCTGGGCGGGTTGATTGCCCGCAAGCTGGCAGAGCCGCTGGGGGTGCCGGCCTACATTGTCGACCCAGTGGCTGTTGACGAATTTATTCCCGAGGCCCGGATCTCGGGCATACCGGAAATATCCCGGCGCAGCCTGTCCCATGCCCTGAACATCAAGGCGGTGGCCCATCGGGCGGCCCGGGACCTGGGGCAAGAACTTGCCGACATCAATATGATTGTCGTCCACCTGGGCGGAGGGATTTCCGTGGCGCCTCTCCAGGGCGGACGCATGGTGGATGTCAACAACGCCAATGAAGCCGGCCCCTTTTCGCCGGAGCGGACCGGCGGCCTGCCGGTAGGCGACGTGGTCAAGATGGCCTATTCCGGTGAATATACCGAGAAAGAGATGTTGACCATGATTACCCGCCAGGGCGGTCTGCTGGCCTATCTTGGCACCAATGACGGCCAGGAAGTTGCCGGAAGGATTGCCGATGGCGATGAGCAGGCAGAGTTGGTCTTCAAGGCCATGGCCTACCAGGTGGCCAAAGAGGTGGGCGCCATGGCTGCAGTGCTCAACGGCAAGGTGCGGGCTGTTGTGATTACCGGCGGATTGGCCCACTCTGAATTGCTGACGGGGTGGATCAAAGACAGGGTGCGTTTTGTCGCCCCGGTGCTTGTTTTCCCCGGCGAAGATGAAATGCAGGCACTGGCTGAAGGTGCGCTGCGGGTGCTTGTCGGACAGGAACAACCGCAGCAATACTAACAGGAGGTGGATGATGTTTAGCAACATGGACCAAATGTTGGAAGCTGCCAAGGCGCTGCCGGTGAAGCAACGGCTGGCAGTGGCAGCGGCTCAGGATCAAGATGCTTTGGAAGCAGTCAAGGATGCTGTTGAATGGGGTATTGTCGATGCCATCCTGGTGGGTGACGGCAAAACAATAGAACAGATTGCCGGGGAAATAGGACTGGATACCGGCAAGTGCCAGGTCATAGACGAAACTGACCCGGTTCAGGCTGCCCGCCAGGCAGTGGCGTTGGTGTCCAGCGGCAAAGCAGACTTGGTTATGAAGGGAAAGGTGGGCACCGCCGACATTCTCAGGGCGGTGCTGGACAAGGAACAGGGCTTGCGCACCGGCAAGTTGCTGAGCCATGTGACCGCCCTGGGCATTGAGGGCTATGACCGGCTTATTTTCATGACTGACGGCGCCATGAATGTGGCCCCGGATTTGTCCGAGAAAAAGCAAATCATTGAAAATGCCGTTGCCGTTGCCCGGGCACTGTCGGTGGAGAAACCCAAGGTGGCGGTGATTGGGGCTGTGGAATTGGTCAACCCCGGAATGCCGGCCACAACCGACGCGGCCTTGCTGGCCAAGATGTGTGACCGGGGCCAGATTAAAGATGCAGTGGTGGACGGGCCGCTGGCTCTGGACAATGCTGTGTCCAGCCATTCGGCGGAAATAAAGGGCATAGTCAGCCCCGTGGCCGGAGTGGCAGACATTCTGATGGTCCCGGACATTGAGGCGGGCAACGTTATCTACAAAGGCGCGGTGTACTTTGCCAAAGCCCGGGCTGCCAGTGTCATTGCCGGTGCCAAGGCCCCGGTGGTGCTTACATCCCGCTCAGACTCCCGTCAGGCAAAACTGGATTCCATTGCCCTGTGCGCATTGATCGCCAGGCAAAATAAAAATAGCGGAGGGAAAAGTTAATGAAAGTATTTGAGTACATGGGCAAGTTTGGTTTTGAACAGTTGGTTGTTTGTTATGACAAAACTTCCGGTCTTCGGGCCCTTATAGCGATTCATGACACAACCCTGGGCCCTGCCTTGGGCGGCACCCGTTTTTGGAACTACGAGACAGAAGATCAGGCCATTGAAGACGTCCTGCGTCTGGCCCGGGGCATGACCTACAAGGCGTCAGCAGCGGGGTTGAACCTGGGCGGCGGTAAAGGCGTTATTTGGGGCGACGCGAAAAAAGATAAGAGTGAAGAACTGTGGCGGGCCTTCGGCCGTTTCGTCCAGAGCTTGAACGGGCGCTACATCACTGCTGAGGATGTGGGCACAACCGTCCAGGACATGGACCTGGTAAACTTGGAAACCGATCATGTAACCGGTGTTTCCAAGGCCAAGGGCTCCAGTGGCGATCCCTCCCCCAAGACTGCCTTCGGAGTTTTCCGGGGAATGCAGGCCTGTGCCAAGGAGGCATGGGGCAGCGATGATCTCAAAGGCAAGGTCGTAGCCGTCCAGGGAGTTGGCAATGTTGGTTATTACCTGTGCAAGCATCTCCACGAAGTGGGCGCCAAGCAAATTGTCTGCGACATCAACCAGGAAGCCATTGACCGCGTTGTCAAGGAGTTTGGCGTCGAAGTGGTGGCTCCCGATGAGATTTATGGTGTGGATTGTGACATCTTCTCCCCCAACGCTTTGGGCGCTGTTGCCAACGATGAAACCATCAAGCAGTTCAAGTGCAAAGTCATCGCCGGCGGAGCCAACAACGTATTGGCCGAAGACAAGCATGGCGACATGCTGAAAGAAAAGGGCATTCTCTATGCTCCCGATTATGTAATCAATGCCGGCGGCCTGATGAATGTTGCCGACGAGTTGACTGGTTATAACGAAGAGCGCGCCCTGGCCAAGATCAGCACCATTTATGACAATGTGGCCAAGGTGATTGAGATTGCCAAGCGGGACAACATCCCCACCTACCAGGCTGCAGACCGGATGGCGGAAGAGCGGATTGAGCGCGTCGGCAAGATGCGCAGCAACTATATCCGTCGCTAACAACCAGTCCGGGGAGCCGTGCCCGGCACGGCTCCCCCTTTGAGGAGGAGATGCCATGGGCAATCGTATACTGGTAATCAACCCTGGTTCCACTTCTACCAAGATTGCCGTGTTTGAAGATGAAAAGGCATTGTTGGAGCAGACCATTCGTCATGCCACTGACGACCTGCAACAATTCAAAGCCATAATCGACCAGTACCAGTTTCGCAAAGACATAATACTGGAGACGCTGCATGGCCAGGGAATAAACCTCAACAAACTGGATGCAGTGGTGGGCCGGGGCGGATTGCTCAAGCCCATACCCGGTGGCACCTATGAAGTGAACGATTTGATGATTGAACACCTTAAGCAGGGGCTCCAGGGACAGCACGCATCCAACCTGGGCGGCATGATTGCCCGGGAAATTGCCCTGCAGTTCAACATCCCCGCCTATATTGTTGACCCGGTTGTGGTGGATGAAATGATTGAAGAGGCACGGATTTCCGGCTTGCCCCAAATTGAGCGGCGCAGCATTTTCCATGCCCTGAACCACAAGGCAGTGGCCCGTCGGGCAGCCCGGGATCTGGACAAGGAATATGACCAGGTCAACCTGGTGGTTGTCCACCTGGGCGGCGGCATCTCTGTGGGCGCCCATCAAAAGGGACGGGTGGTGGATGTGAACAACGCCCTGGACGGAGAAGGGCCCTTTTCTCCGGAGCGGGCCGGCGGCCTGCCGGTGGGCGACCTGGTAAAACTGTGTTACAGCGGCAAATACAGCCAAAAAGACCTATACCGTCGGCTGGTTGGCAACGGCGGCATGGTGGCATACCTGAACACCAATGACGGGCGTGAAGTCCAGGAACGGGTGGAGAAGGGCGATGAAGAGGCGCGCCTGATCTACCGTGCCATGGCCTACCAGACCGCCAAGGAAATAGGCAGTTGCGCGGCGGTGCTCAAAGGCGATGTTGATGCCATAGTGCTCAGCGGCGGGCTGGCCTATGACCGGGACTTGCTGGTTCCCTGGATTGAAGAAATGGCGGGCTTTATCGCTCCTGTGAAGGTCTATGCCGGAGAAGAAGAGATGTTGGCTCTGGCCCAGGGGGCGCTGCGGGTGCTGGCGGGCCGGGAGCAGGCTCAACAGTACCAGTGACCCGGAAAGGGTGAGCAGATGGAAGAAGCGATAGTAGTTGTTGGTGATTACGGAAGCGGCAAAACTGAGTTTTCCATCAATCTGGCGCTGCATCTTTCCCAAAATCACCAGGTAATACTGGCTGATTTGGACATAGTCAACCCCTATTTCCGGTCCCGGGAGGCAGTGAAAACACTGGAAGCCCAAGGGGTGGAAGTAATCTTCAGCCGGGAATGGGGGCAGGCCGACCTGCCGGCCCTCAGTCCCCGGACGGACAGCGCTCTGCGGGAAGACAAGGTGTTGATTCTTGATGTGGGTGGCGACGACGGATCTATTGTGTTGGGCCGTTACCGCAAACAACTGAGCCAACGCCAGGCGGGAATCTGGCAGGTTGTGAACTGTATGCGTCCCTTTACCGCCGATGTGGAGGGGATTATGGACACAGCCTCACGCCTGGAGCACAAGTCGGGTTTGGCCGTTAGCGCCCTGGTTAACAATACCAACCTGGGCCGGGAAACAACTGCTGAGTTGGTGCTGGAGGGGGCAAAGATTGTTGATGCTGCCGCTGCCCGGTTGGACGTGCCAGTGCTCTGGCACTGCGCCCGCCCGGCGCTGTTGGATCAACTAGATGCCCGGCTGGACAACTTGCTGCCCATGGAGGTCAGCTTGTTTCCTGCCGACATAACCTAGTGAAGGAGGTAGTTTTTTGCCTAAGGTAGAGTTTGACCGCGAACGCTGCAAAGGATGCGAACTTTGTGTGCCCGTTTGCCCCAAGGACATTGTGCTGATGGACGATGTGATAAATCAAAAAGGTTATCGTGTTGCCACAGTGCGGGAGATGGACAAATGCATAGGTTGTGCCATGTGCGCAATGATGTGTCCCGACACTGTAATCAAGGTTTTCAAGTAGAGACCAGGGAGGTATATGTATGGCTAAACAATTGATGAAGGGGAATGAGGCAATAGCTGAGGCAGCGATTAAAGCCGGCTGTCGGCACTTTTTTGGCTATCCCATTACCCCGCAAAATGAACTGCCCCAGTACATGTCCAGGCGCATGCCCCAGGTTGACGGCGTGTTTTTGCAGGCTGAAAGCGAAGTGTCCGCCATCAACATGGTCTATGGAGCAGCCGGTGCCGGTGCCAGGGTTATGACCTCATCGTCCAGCCCGGGCATCAGCCTCAAGCAGGAAGGGATTTCCTACCTGGCGGGCTCTCAGCTGCCCTGTGTGATTGTCAACATTATCCGGGGCGGCCCGGGGTTGGGCGGTATTCAGCCAGCCCAATCCGACTACTTCCAGGCCACCCGGGGCGGCGGCCATGGTGACTACCGGGTTATAGTCTACGGCCCCGCCAGCGTTCAGGAAATGGTGGATTTGACCATGGAAGCTTTTGATGTGGCAGACCGTTACCGCAACCCTGTCATGATCCTGGGCGACGGCGTGCTGGGCCAGATGATGGAACCGGTTGAGTTCCATTACAAGCCGGCAGAGGGCCTGCCGGCCAAAGATTGGGCCACCACCGGCGCTGCCGGACGTGACCCGAATGTAATCAACTCCCTGTCGCTGGTGGCGGAACACCTTGAAGAGCACAACTGGCGGTTGCAGGACAAGTACAAAGAGGCTACAGAGAAGGAGCAGCGTTGGGAGCTCTATAACTGCGATGACGCAGAATTAGTGCTGGTTGCCTATGGTACCACCTCCCGGATTGTCAAAAGCGCTGTGAATCAACTCAGGGAGCAAGGTATAAAAGCCGGCTTGCTCCGGCCGATTTCACTTTTCCCCTTTCCGGAAAAGGCCTTCGCCCAGCTGCCATCCAGCGTCAAGAATTTCCTGGCGGTGGAGATGAGCGCCGGGCAAATGGTGGACGATGTGCGGCTGACAGTAAACGGCGCCACGCCTGTGCATTTTTACGGGCGCACAGCCGGGGTTATTCCCGGCCCTGCTGAAATTATTAAAAAAGCCAAGGAAGTTGCAGGAGGTGAGAAGTAATGAACGTGGTATTCGAACGCACTCCTGCCCTCAGTGACCGCCCTACCCACTATTGTCCGGGATGTACTCACGGCATCATCCACCGCTTGGTGGCTGAGGCACTGGATGAGCTGGGTGTCAGGGAAAAAGCCGTTGGCGTTGCTCCGGTGGGTTGTGCAGTGCTGGCCTACAACTACTTTAACTGTGATGTCCAGCAGGCAGCTCATGGTCGGGCGCCGGCAGTGGCCACCGGCATCAAGAGGGTTAATGCCGACAACGTTGTTTTCACCTACCAGGGTGATGGCGACCTGGCTTCCATCGGCTGCGCAGAAATTGTCCATGCGGCAGCCCGGGGAGAAAAAATCACCACAATTTTTGTAAACAACGCAATATATGGTATGACCGGCGGGCAGATGGCCCCCACCACTTTAGAAGGTCAAAAGACCACCACTTCTCCTTATGGGCGCAAAATCGAGTCCACAGGTCACCCCATCCAGGTGTCGGAAATGTTGGCCACCCTGCCGGGGGCAGTCTTTGTGGAGCGGGTTTCGGTCCATGATGTGCCCAATATACGCAAGGCCAAGAAGGCCATCAAAAAAGCATTTGAAGACCAGCTCAATGGCCAGGGTTTTGGAATTGTTGAGTTGCTGTCCACCTGTCCCACCAACTGGGGAATGGCTCCCCAAGAGGCGCTGGAGTGGCTGACGGGCAACATGATTCCCTACTATCCCCTGGGCAACTTCCGGTCTCCCGAGGAGGTGGAATAAATGGCTGAACTGATTTTGGCCGGCTTTGGCGGCCAGGGCGTCATGTCCATGGGACAGATGCTGGCATACGCCGGCATGCTGGAACAGAAAAAGGTTTCCTGGATACCCTCCTATGGCCCGGAAATGCGCGGTGGCACAGCCAACTGCGCAGTGGTAATAACCGATGAAGAGATTGGCTCCCCCGTTGTGGTGGAACCGGATGTTGTTGTGGCCATGAACCTGCCCTCAATGGACAAGTTTGAATCCACCATAAAACCCGGGGGCGTATTGCTATACAACTCATCTCTGATAGATCGGAAGCCGGCCCGGGATGACATTACGGTGTTGGCAATACCGGCCAATGAAGTGGCCAATGAGTTGGGCAACACCCGGGTGGCAAACATGGTTATGATGGGAGCGTTGCTGACCCAGACCGGTGTTGTCAAAGTGGATTCGATTCATAAAGGGTTGGAGCAGGTTCTGCCGTCCCATCGCCAGGATTTACTGGAAGTTAACAAGCAGGCCATGGAGCGGGGAAGCAAGCTGGCCGCAGAATAATCCCCAGAAACTTACTACAATGAAGGAGGCTGTAAGATGATCATTGGTGTGCCCAAGGAAATTAAAGCAAATGAAAACCGTATTGCCATGACCCCTTCGGGTGTCAACGCCCTGGTTGAGGCCGGGCACCAGGTCTTTGTTGAGAAAGGGGCTGGCCTGGGCAGCGGATTTTCCGATCAGGAACTGATCGATGCCGGAGCAGGGCTTTTGGACACCCCGGCGGAAGTATTTGCCAAGGCAGACATGATTATAAAGGTCAAGGAGCCTCTGCCCAGCGAATATGACCTGTTTAAAGAAGGGCAGATTCTCTACACTTTCCTGCACCTTTCCGGTGTGGACCCTGAGCTGACCAATGTGCTGAAAAAGAAAAAGGTCACCGGCATTGCCTATGAAACCGTTGAGGCTGCCAATGGCGACTTGCCCTTGCTGACACCCATGAGCGAAGTGGCAGGACGCATGGCTACCCAGGTGGGCATCCATTTCCTGGAGAAAACCCACGGCGGCCGCGGCGTGCTGCTGGGCGGAGTGCCCGGCACACCTCCGGCGGAAGTGGTGGTAATCGGCGGGGGTATTGTTGGCACCAACGCAGCCAAGATGGCCTATGGACTGGGTGCCCGGGTCACCATTCTGGACATCAGCCCAGCCCGCATGCGCTACCTGGATGATTTGTTTGAGGGCAACGTCACCACCCTGATGTCCAATCCCTACAACATCGCCGCCTGTGCCCGCAAGGCCGACCTGCTGGTGGGAGCGGTACTCATCCCCGGCGCCAAGGCTCCCTGCCTGGTCATCGAGGACATGGTTAAGGAAATGCAGGAAGGGGCGGTGATTGTCGATGTGGCCATCGACCAGGGTGGGTCTGTTGAAACCATCGACCGGGTAACCACCCATGCCGAACCGATTTTTGTCAAGCATGGCGTTGTCCATTATTCGGTGGCCAACATGCCCGGAGCAGTGCCCCGGACATCGACCATAGCCCTGACCAATGTCACCCTGAAGTACGCTTTGGAAATTGCCAACAAGGGTGAGCAGGCAATCAAGGATGATCCGGCGCTGGCCAAGGGCGTCAACACCTTCCGCGGACATGTAACCTACAAAGCGGTTGCAGAAGACTTGGGCCACGAGTACAAGCCCCTGGAAGAATTGCTGTAATTTGTTCTCAAGGGACGGCGATTGGTCGCCGTCCCTTTTTCTATGCAGGAAAAGTCTTGCTGTTTGTCGAAACAATTAAACAGACCAACAATTACTCCGACCTGTGGTTGCTACAGCAATTGCCAGGGAACCACAGGCGATAGGGTGCAGGGGGAAACTGCTGTGCCTCCCAGTGTGGAAAGGGGTAGCAACTGGTGCTTTATTGGCCATTGCCCTTTTCCGGGATGGCCTTTTTCTATGTCGGAAGGAGCATGTCCATGTCACCAAAGAAGTTCAGATTTTCCACCTTTGACCTGATAATAATCGCCCTGATGGCTGCCCTGGGCATTGCCATCAAGCCGGTTGTGGTTCCTCTGGCTCATATTATTACCGGGCCGTTGCTGCTGCCTGGCGGTGTGGTGGCCGGCGGGTTTTACATGCTGTGGCTGGTCCTGGGGTATGGGCTGACTGGAAACAAGCCGGGCACTGCCCTGCTGATTGGCCTGATTCAGGGAATTGTGGTGCTTCTCCAGCCCTTTGCCAACCATGGTGCCCTGAGCTTGCTGACATACACAGCTCCGGGCCTGGCAGTTGAGCTGCTCTACATTTTTGCCCGGGGGCCCCATGACCCCTTGCGGGCCTTTGCCGGCGGGGCGGCTGCCAATGTCACCGGCAGCTTCCTTGTCTACCTGGTGTTGATGCGTATAGAAATTTGGAACCTGCCCTTGGCGGCGGTGGCTTTGCCCTTTCTGCTGGCCACGCTGGCCGGCGGCCTGGGAGGCCTGGTGGCCTTTGGGCTGCTGGGGCAGCTAAAAAAACTGCACTTGCTTAAACATAACAAGTAGGGGAAGGGATAGTATGAACAACAAGATATTGGCAGCTATTGTGGTGGTATTGTTTATGTCGGTGGGAATCTTTGCCTGGCACAATTGGCAGCAAGCCCAGGATTTGGACCCTGCTGTTTTGACGGTGAACCTGGATGGTCAGGAAATTGGCACCATAGCCCTGGATAGAATAAAGCAGTTGGGTGCTGAGGAATTTTCAGTGATTCTGCGCTCCAGCGGCCAGGCGCCCCGGGAGGAAAGCTATACAGGAGTGCCCCTGCGCCTGGTGCTGGAGGAAGTGCAGCCGGGCTTGTTGGACGGCAAGGCATCTGTGACTGTAACGGCAATCGACGGCTATGCCGCAACCTATTCTGTGGATGAGCTGTTTGATGATGACCATATATATCTTGTATGGGCCCGGGACGGCCAGCCCTTGGGCGACAAGGCTTCAGGTGGCATGGGCCCACTATTGGTCATACCCCGGCAGGATGAATTCGGCCAGCGTTGGTGTAAGTTTGCCCTCCGTGTTGATGTCCGGTGAAATATGTTCTGGAGGCCCAAGACCTGAGTTTTTCCTGGCAGCAGAACCAGCCCTGCTTGTTCCAGGGGGTTTCCTTGGAGTTGGCGGCGGGAGAGATGCTGGGCATAACCGGCCCCAGCGGCTGTGGCAAAAGCACTCTCTGCCTCTGTCTCAGCGGCATAATTCCCAATCATATCAGCGGTGAGCTGGCGGGGAGTGTGCGCCTGCTGGGCAAGCCCATTAGTGAAATGTCCCCCGCTGCTGTTGCCTCCCAACTGGGCATTGTTTTTCAGGATCCGGAAACACAATTGTTTCTGCCGGTAATCCGCAATGAACTGGCCTTTGGGCCGGAAAATCTCTGTGTGGACAGGGACGAAATTGCCCGGCGGGTTGATGAAACAGCAACTGAGTTGGGAATTTCCCACCTGCTGTCCAGCGCCCCCACTGAAATTTCCGGCGGGCAGCAACAAATCGCTGCCCTGGCATCGGTGTTGGCTATGAAGCCACAAGTTCTGTTGCTGGACGAAGTCACCTCCCAGCTGGATCGACGCAGTTGTCAGCGGATCCAGGAAATTATCCGCCAGCTGAAAAAACAGGGTGTGGCCATTGTCATGGTGGAACATAACCACAACCAGTTGATCCACTGCGACCGCGTGTTTTCCATGGAAGACGGCCAGTTGTCCCGGGAGGAGGCGGCCGATGTCTGAGTTTATTGTGGCAAAATCAGTTTCCTTTGCCTATGGGCCTTCTCCTGTGATTGAACAAGTCAGCTTTTCCCTGGCAGCCAACGATAGGGTGGCGCTGATGGGAGACAACGGGTCGGGAAAAACAACCATGGGCAAACTGTTTATGGGCATGCTTAAACCCTCCCACGGGCAAGTGCTGTTGGAGGGAAGGGACGTGGCCCAGTGGCCCATGAGCCAGCGGGGCGAAAAAATCGGCTATGTGTTTCAAAACCCGGAGAAACAGCTGTTTTGTTCCAGCGCCGGGCAGGAAATAGGGTTTGGCCTGACATACCGGGGAATGGACAAGCAAGAGGTTGCCAAGCGGGTGGATGAAATGTTGGAACTTTTTGAGCTCAATCATTGCCGGGAAAACTTCCCCTTTAATTTGAGTCAGGGCGAAAAACAGCGCCTGGTGCTGGCAGCGGTAATGGCACTGCAACCGGGATTTGTAATTTTGGATGAGCCCACCACCGGGTTGGATGCCCGCCGCAAGCAGGTGCTGTCGGAGATGTTGGGCCGGGTGGCCGACCTGGGAGTGGGCTATGTGCTGATCAGCCATGACCAAGAGTTTTGCAAAAAACTTTGCCGGCGCTTGCTGGTTATGGAAGGTGGCAGGTGCGATGAGCAAAGCTTTTAGCCCTCCTGATTCCCGGGTGCTTATAATGCTGGTCTTTTCTCTGAGCGCAATGGCCATTGCCTTTACTGATATTTTCTGGCTGTCTGGCCTGTTGCTGGTATCGCTGTTGGCTCTGGCTGCAACGAGAATATCCCTGTGGCGGCTGGTGCGCCGCCTGCGCCGTTTCCGCTGGCTGTTTTTCATTCTTGCGGTGATTCAGAGCCTGACTCATCCCGGCGGCCAGGTTTTTCTGCAGTGGGGTGAGACTGTGCTGGTCAGCAGCCACGGCCTGTTGGCCGCTGTGTCTGTCATGTTGCGAATTACTATAATTCTGGCGGTGGTGCTGCTGTTTACGCTGCGGGACTCTCAGCAATTGGTGGTGGGGCTGGTGCAGATGAAGGTGCCCTACCCCCTGGCCTACATGGTGCTGCTGGAAATACGGTTCATACCGGTGCTGGGTGAGGACTTCACCGATGCGCTGTTGGCCATCCAGTTGCGGGGCATAGATATGAAAGCTATTCCCCTGGGCGCCCGTTTCCGTTTGTATACCAACATCCTCTTGCCGGTGGTGGCGGGGGCGCTGATCCGGGCCCGCCGCATTGCCACTGCCATGGATGCCCGGGCTTTTCGGGCATATACCCGGCGGACCTGGCTGGACTGGCCGCGTTTAACGCCTGGCGACTGGGTGCTGCTGGGCGGCTCAGTTGCTGGCACTGCAATTGCCTGCGTTTTCTATTATGGAGGGATGATTCTATGAAAGTTATCTCTGTTGTCGGCATCAGCGGGTCGGGAAAAACCACAACGGTGGAGAGTATTGTTGCCCAGTTGGTTAAAAGAGGGATGAGTGTGGGCAGCGTAAAGGACATCCACTTTGAAGATTTCGTCATTGACACCCCGGGAACCAACACCCATCGCCACCGGCAGGCCGGCGCCGAGCCGGTCACCGCCCGGGGGTTGCATGAGACAGACATCCTCTTTGGCCAGCGAATGGGCATCTACCAGTTGCTGAATTTTTACAGCCAGGACTGGGTGGTGCTGGAAGGGGTGGATGACTGCAACTGCCCAACCATTGTCTGTGC
>PWLI01000023.1 GCA_003559415.1 Clostridiales bacterium
AACTCTTTGGCGACAATCATCTGGACTACGACCTGGAGGTTACCCGGGCTCCGGGCCAGGCTGAAGAGATCGCCCGCCGGGCATGTTACGAGTTTGATGTTGTAATTGGCGTCGGTGGAGACGGCACCATGAATGAAGTCATCAATGGGGTGATGGACACAAGAACACCCATCGGCTTCATACCTGCCGGCACCGGCAATGACTTTGCCCGCAGTTTGGGCATCCCCGCCGACTGGAAAAAGGCAGTTAATGTGTTCCAGCGGGGCAAGAAGACACCCTTTGATGTTGGCAAGGATATCGACGGATATTTCGGCATAATTCTCGGCCTGGGATTTCCGTCTGATGTTATGCACCATGCCAACACCAGCACCAACATGTTCAGGGGTTCTTCCGCCATAACCGTGTCCACATTGCAGGTCATAAACAAGTTGCGGACATATGACGTACATATCACCACCGATGATGCAGACTTCAACGCCGCAGTTACCGGTATATTCATACTCAACACCCAGTATTGTGGCGGCGGCCTGCAAATTGCACCTGCGGCCCGGCATAATGACGGCTGGCTGGATGTCGCTGTCATGCATGCTGCCGGCAAGTTCGATTTGCTCAAAACCCTTCCCAAGGCATACAAGGGCACCCACGTGGGCAAATCATGGTTGCAGTTCATCCGCACCAAGAAGATAACTGTAACCACCGACGAAATTTTGCGCAAGGATTTTGATGGCAACATATATGGCCAGAGCCCCATCGAGGCGGAAATTCTTCCTGCCGCTTTGGATGTATGGGTTCCGGCTTAGATTACGGAGGTGTGATTTGTGAGCAACTTTCACGTACAGGCGCTGCTGACTGAATACCGGCGGGCTGTTGCCGCCTGCTCAGACATGGTAAGAGACTGGCCGTTGGACAAGATGAACCGTTCCCTGCCCGCATCACCCAGGGCTACCTGCATGGTAATACTCAAAGAGGCCATCAAGACCAGCTATGGCAATATCGCCTGGATTCAGAAATCTGCCGCCCTGCCCCGCATGTCGCCGCCGGAAGCCTTGGCTGGCCTGGGTGAGGCAGGGGTGCCGGTGGTGAACTCCCTGTTGCGGTTGATGGGCCCCTTTGCAGCAGAAACGCTGAGGAACCTGACCGATGATCAACTTTCTTATCGTCCGGTACGGGAGTACACTCTGGAGCAGATGTTGGAAAACACCATTGTCCACATGTGGCTTACAGTGGGCAGGCTGGAAAAAATACATACCTATCACGCATCCCAGCCCAAAGAGGCAGAATAAGGAAGGAGCCCATACAGGGCTCCTTTTTTATGCAAGGATTTCTTCTATTCTGTTCAAGTCTTCTTCTGTCAGTTTGACCTCCAGCGCTTGGATGTTCTCTTCAATCTGTGAAGGCCTGCTGGCTCCGATGATGCAACTGGCAACAGGTGGCAGCCGCAGCACCCAGGCCAGGGCCAGCTGAGCCATGGAGCAGCCCTTGTCTGCTGCAACATCTTTCAGCTTTTCCGCCTTGACCAGGTTTTCCTCGGTCATCATCCGGGAGATGCTCCTGCCAACTTCCGGATCTGCGGCCCGGGACCCCGCCGGAGGGGCTTGGCCCGGCTTGTATTTCCCGGTCAATATTCCCTGGGCCAGGGGAGAGTAGACTATTAAGCCCAGGCCCTCTCTTTCACACAAGGGGGCCACATCCTTCTCGATATAGCGTTCCAGCATGCTGTACTGGGGCTGGTTGGACACTATCCGGTCCAGGTTAAATGCCCGGGCCATGTGCAGAGCATCGTTGATCTGCACCGCCGACCACTGGCTGACACCGGCGTAAAGTATCTTGCCCTGGGTTACCAGGTCATCTATCGCCCGCAGTGTTTCCTCCAGGGGTGTTTCGTCGTCGTAGCGGTGGCACTGCCAGAGATCAATGTAATCCACATCCAGCCGTTTCAGAGAAGCATGTACCTGTTCAAATATGTGCTTGCGGGACAATCCCCTGTCGTTGGGGCCGTCACCCATGGGCCAAAAACCCTTGGTGGCCAGCACATAAGAGTCCCGGGGGTACTTGCTCAGAGTTCTGCCCACCAGTTTTTCCGCCTCGCCAAACCGATAGGCATTGGCGGTGTCAAAAAAGTTGATGCCCAGGTCATAGGCCTTGTCGATGCACTCTTCGGCAGTTTTGTCTTCCACGGCACTGCCGTAGGTCAACCAGCTGCCCAAGCTGACGGCGCTGACCTTAACCCCGGCTTTGCCTAACTTTCTGTACTTCATGACATCCTCCTTGGGTTATTAGATTTTGGTGCTACTTGTATTGTAACACAAATATTGAATTCGCCTGCTCCGGGAAAAATCCTGCAGGGAGCAGGCAAAGCTGAATATGGCGGCGGTAAGTGATACAATATAGATAATTGCAGCACATCAGGAGGTGGCGCCATGGAGTCGCTGGACGGCAAATTGGTGGTGGCAATTTCTTCCCGGGCCCTTTTTGACCTGGAGGAGAGCAACCGCATATTTGAAGAAAAGGGTTTAAAGGAATATATCCGCTACCAGGAACAGCATGAAAATGAGCCGCTGGAGCCGGGCACCGCCTTCCCACTGATCAAGCGCCTGCTGGCGCTCAAGAATCCGGAAACAGACAAAGAGGCGGTGGAGGTAATCCTTGTATCCCAGAATGATGCCAACACCGGGCTCAGGGTGTTCAACTCCATAGAACATTACAAACTCAACATCACCCGGGCTGCCTTTACCTGCGGCAACCCGGCAGTGACCTACCTGCCTTCCTTCAAGGCAGACCTGTTTTTATCTGCCAACAAAGGGGAGGTAAGGAGGGCGTTGGAAGAGGGTCATGCCAGCGCCACCATCCTCACCGGCTTGAACTTTGCCGATGACGAGACCGGGGAAAGCCGCATTGCCTTTGACGGCGACAACGTTCTTTTCAGCGATGAGTCGGAAATTATCTACCAGACCCAGGGGCTGGAGGAGTTCAAGCGCCATGAGCAAGAGAAAAGCGACATCCCTATGGAACCGGGCCCCTTTAAGGGGTTCTTGGAAGCCCTTAACCGCTTGCAGAAGGCCTACCAGGCCCGCAACCAGCGGCCGATACGCACCGCCTTGGTCACCGCCAGAAATGCCCCGGCCCACAAACGGGCAATCAACACCCTGCGCAGCTGGGGTGTGACGCTAGATGAGGCCTTTTTCCTGGGCGGCCTGGACAAGGGCCCGGTGCTCCAGCGGTTTAAACCCCATATATTCTTCGATGACCAACAGGTGCACACTGCATCTGCAGCCAAAATAGTTCCCACCGGCCACGTGCCGACGGGGGTGACAAATAAAGAGGAAGGCGCCCAATAGGGCGCCTTTGAGTTATTGCCACAGTTTCCCCAAATTAAGCTTCAACTCTTGGAAGGACGGATGTCTGATGACCTCATCGTCCATGCCGGAAGCAACTAAAACATAGTTTTTGTTTTGCAGTTCGTAGCATTCCAGCGATTGCTGTTGAGGATCGGCCAGCCAGTAATGCCTTATACCGGCATCCTGGTATATTTCCCGCTTCTGCAGCCGGTCTTTGCGGCTGGTGGAAGGGGATAACACTTCCACTGCCAGCAGCGGCGCTCCGTCAATGCGGGTGTGTTTTACTATCTCCTGCTGGTTGCCGGATACATAAAGTAGGTCCGGTTGGACCACTGTGTGTTCACCCAGCGTTACGTCCAGGGGTGCGCTGAAAACCTCTCCAGCGGGGTCGGCCTGCCAGAAATAGTCTTCCAACACCCGGTGCAGGCGCCGGGCTACCCGCTGATGAGGTACGTTGGGCGAAGGGTCTTTAACCAACTGTCCGTTAAGCACCTCATGGCGATAGCCCGGTTCTTCCGGCAATTCCAGGTAGTCCTGGTAGGTGAGCTTTCGGTTGCCGTACTGGGGCCGTTGCTCAGCGGCCTGTCCCGACAAAGCGGCCAGCACGTCATC
>PWLI01000086.1 GCA_003559415.1 Clostridiales bacterium
GTTGTTTTTCCCCGAATCCACTGAGAGCAGGTTAAACTCTGCATCAAACTTAAAGTAATAGTTTCTGAACATCGACCTGTCGCCAGCCTGCAGAGACAGGTGGATTGTGCCGTCGTTGCCCACCAGGGGATGGACCCGCCAGGCCATTTCAAAATAGTCCAACCGCAAGCCCGGTGTGCCTTCAGGCAAGTGGTAAGACAACTCGGACTGCCTGACTATATTGCCCTGGCTGTCCACAATTGCCCCATGCAGAAGCATTTCTCCATGGGTATCTTCATCCGGCACCACCCGGTGTTCCAGCCATACCACCAACAGGCCTTCTGAGGTCAGGGCCACTCCGGCATATTCGGTCAGGCCGGGAATTTTCGTTTCAGTATACCTTTTTACCTCTCCCCAGGCATCCAGCACCTTGTGGGCCAGCAAAAAGCTCTCATCATCCTGGGGCAGCCAGGACACTTGGTGAAAATTGCCCTGGTCATCCCTCAGAACGGGGATGTGGTCGGTGTAATGGGTGTGCCGGGCTGAAAATGTGCTGGTCTCCGACCACTGGTGTTGCCGGGGCGGTGTTTGGGGACGGGGCTCGGGCAGCTCTCCCGCCGCAACGGACAGTGGCAACAGAAGCAACAACAATACAACTAGCAGACGTTTCATCCCTTCCACCTCACATCCTCAGCTTCAGGGCATCCCGCAGGGCATCGCCCAGCATGTTGAATGCGCCTATGACAAGCAACAGGCACATGCCGGTGCTGGCCACAAGCCAGGGTTCCCGGTACAGCGCCAACGAACGGAAAGTTCCCATGGACTCGGCCAGGGCACCGGCCCAGCCGGCGGCCCCCGTCACACCCAAAAAGTTTACATAGGCATCCAACAACACCGCCTGCCCGGAAAACAGGGTGGCCTGGACCAACAGCAACGGTACTGCGTTGGGCAGTACATGGCCAAAGACGGTCTGCAGATCGCTGCAGCCAGTGGCCTGGGAGGCCTCCACATATTCCTGTTGACGCAGCTTAAGCGCTTCGCCCCGAACCACCTTGGCGGTGGCGGCGGCCCCGTAGATGGCCACCAGCCAGAGACGGTGTTCGCTGTTGTTGGTCACGGAAAGAACAGTGATGATGATAAATACGCTGGGAAAGGCCAGAAAGGTCTCGCTGAGCATGGTCAGCAACCGGTCGGCCAAGCCACCCAGGTAACCGGAAAGGGCACCGATGACACCGCCCACTGTGATGGCGATGACGGTGGCCTGGAAGGCAAAGAGCAACACCGGCCGCGCCCCCAACACCACAATGGTCCAGACATCCTCACCCTCTGATGTCAGGCCCAGGGGGTGAGTGGCACTGGGCCCCCTGTCCATGTCACGAAACTCCATCCAGGGGTAGGTAACTGGTTCTGCCGGCACAAACCAGCTGGGGAAAAGGGCCAGAACGGTAAAGATCAACAGCAGGAATATCCCCGCAGCCCCCTTCCAACTGCACACAAAACGTCGCACCAGGCGCCGGCTGTTGGGCCGCTTTGCCCTGTGTTGATCAAAACCCAGCGACTCTCTGATCAGAGTCCCGGGCCGCCAGCCTTTAAACGCTGGCAACAACGACAGAACCACAGCACCGCCCACCAGCGGCAACCACCACCATCTGTGACGGGCCAGCCAGTCCAACGAACCTTGGCCGTACAACAGGTACAGGCCGGCAGCCAACAGCGCCACCACCGGCAACAGGTACACAAGCCCTGTCCGGGCCGCTTTTTTTGCCAGCTTCTTAATGTCAGGCATTTTGTCACCCCCGGTAATGGAGCATTTTTCTATTAGACGTTCCAGGTTAATGCAATGTTGCCCTGGGCAGAAAATTTTCTATCCGATTGTTAGCTCTTTTCCCTTGGGGTATAATGTGCTTGAGGTGATGAAGGACAGATGCAAAACAAAAAGATCCTTACAACAATGGCTGTCTTTCTCTTGGTTTTTCTCCTGGCCCTGGTTCCCGCCTGCTCGCCTGACACTGACCCGGTAAACGGTGACAACGGCGGCGACCCCGGCAACGGCCAGGATCCTGACCCGACAGAACCAGATGAGCCCGATGATTTTGATTTTGGCCGCTACCAGCCCAATGAGCTGGGTGAGATTCCTGTGTTTATGTACCATCAGATTGGCACACCCGAGGGCACCTGGGTGCGCACGCCTGACAATTTCCGGGCCGACCTGCAGCGCTTCTATGACGCCGGTTACCGGCTGGTCAGCCTGACCGATGTGTTCAACAACAACATAGACATCCCCGCCGGCACCAGCCCGCTGGTGCTGACCTTCGATGACGGCACCCCCGGGCACTTCCGCTGGCTTAAAGAAGACGGCGAGCTGGTTCTGGACCCCGATTGCGCCGTGGGCATTATAATGGAGTTCGCCCGGGAAAACCCGGACATGGGCACTGCTGCGACCTTTTATGTAAACCAGGGCCTGCTGCGGCAGTATGACTCCTGGTACACCAATGAACATCATCTGCTGAAGTTGGAAAAACTGGTGGAGTGGGGCATGGACATTGGAAACCATTCCTGGACCCATGCCCATCTGACCAATGACATCCAGTCCACCGAGCAACTGCAGCGGGAGCTAGGTGCGTTGCAGCATTTTCTCAGCACCCATCTGCCGGACTACCGCATCGATTCCCTGGCCCTGCCCTACGGCAGCAAGCCCAAAGAAGAATGGATGGAGTATGTTTACCAGGGCAGCTACCAGGGTGTGGAATACAGCCACGATGTGGTGCTGTTGGTGGGCTCGGTGCCCGCCAAGCCGCCCAACCATGTGGGTTGGTCGCCCCGGGCCATGCCCCGGGTGAGGGCCAGCAACACCACCGACTCCCCTGGCGAAAGCCCCTACCTGGACCAGGCGCTGAAACGCCTGGAGTCCACCCGCTATATCAGCGACGGTGATCCTGACATTATCACCATACCCGAGCACATGGAGGAGTTTTTAGACCCCGACAGCTTGGGGGACAAAACTCTGCGGGTCTATGACCCGGAAGACTATAAGGATTAGCAGGCTGCCAAGGCAGCCTGTTATATTTTCACTTCCACTCTGTCCAGCAGCTCCAACAGGCCGCTGTCCACCCGGCAGCGCCAGGCATAGACTTCCACCCCGGCGGCCACCGCTTGCTCCAAAGCACTGGAAAAATCCGGGTCGGTGCGCCGGTTGGGGCGAAAAACTTTGGCGTCGCCCCGCTGGATGATAAAGAGCACTGTTGCCCGCCAGCCATCCCGGGCTGCCCGGGCCAGTTCACCCAAATGCCGGGCTCCCCGGACGCTGGGGGCATCGGGGAACATGGCCACACCCTCTTCCACCAGCGTCACCGATTTTACCTCCATCAGCACCTGTTGGCCCTGTCCGTCGGTAAAGGAGAAGTCCAGCCGGCCGGCCCCGTGGGCAACTTCGGCCCTGACACCGGTTGCGCCTGCAAAGGGCGGCAAGTCATCCCGGCGCAGCTGCTGGCCCACCAGGTGGTTGGGCAGCCGGGAATCCAGCGACACCCAGGTCCGGCCGGTGCGGACCATCATCAGGTCCCAGGCCGTTTTTCTGTTTGCTGTCCCGGCAGGGCGCAGCCGGACTTCCGCCCCGGGCAACAGCAACTCCCCCAGCCGCCCGGAGGTGGGCACATGGGCTGTTGCCTCTTGGCCAGCCACTTCAACCCGGGCCACAAACCGGTTGAGGCGCTGTAGAAAAGTTCCCGGGACAAACTCTCCGGCCACATGCAAAACCCTGTCTGCCATTGCACTCGCCTCCTCTGTATCAATTCGACATCATGATGGCTCCGTCCTTTGACTTTACAAAGACCGGGTTTGGGTCTATTATGCTACTGACAGGAGGATGGAACATGATAGTGCTCAGCGCCCGTTCTGTGGGAAAATACTTTGGCGCCGATCAGGTGCTTAAGGGAATAAACCTGGATTTGAA
>PWLI01000026.1 GCA_003559415.1 Clostridiales bacterium
ATCGCGAACATCAGCGCGACGTCGCGCAGCGGCGGGCGATCGTAGGCCTCAGCGAGCAGCAGCAGCACGGCGACGCCGGTGGTGCCGAAGAGCTGCGCGCAGAGGATCCGGTCGGCGGCGGGCGGTCCTCGCCAGCCGGGAGATAGCGCCGCCGGAGACAACGCTCCTGGACGATTGCCGGAGGCATGTGGACCTGGGCAACACTGATGAACGCCAGCTGGCCATGCTGGAGTTGGCGCTGGAGGATTGCCTATGATGGGCTTGCTGCCGATTTTCTGTCGCCAACTGGCGGGGTTGCTCCGGGCCGGGTTGCCCTTGGTTGGGGCGCTGGAGCATCTCGCCCGGACCTTTCCCCGTTCCGCCTACCGGGAAGCTGCCTCGACGGTGGCCCGGGGATTGTCCCAGGGGCATGGTTTTGCTGAACAACTGGCAGACTTCCCCCGCCTGTTCCCCGCCCTGGCGGTGTCTGTGTTGCAGGCGGGAGAGGAAAACGACAACCTGCCTTCGGCTCTGGACATCGTGTGTCTGTATTTTCAACAGCGGATTCAGATCCGCCGGGACCTGGCCAAGGCGCTTTTTTACCCGGCGCTGGTGTTTGTGTTGGCTGTTGCGGCAGGAGTGTTTGTGCTGTGGTGGGTGGTTCCCGCTTTTGCCCGGCTGTATGTGTCACTGGGGGCAGCCATGCCGCCGGCCACTGCAACAATTGTTGCACTTTCCCGCTGGTTGACGCCGTTGCGCCTGGCAGCTGTTGTGGCCTTTTTGTTGTTTGCCGGCCTTGCCCTGGGCCGGTGGCTGGCCGGGGCAGACTGGCGGTATCGCCAGCGGGTGCCATTGTTGGCCAATGTGGAGAGTTACAACTTTTGCCGCTTGGTGTCCATGGTGTTGCAAGGGGGCCACACCTTGGAACGGGCGCTTGCGCTGACCGCTCGTGTATTCCCCCAGGGGCCGGCCGCCGGGCTGCTGGCAGAACTGTTCAGGGGCAACAGCTTGCATGACTCAGAAGGAAAAGGGGGTGAGTTGAACTCATTTTTGGCCCAGGGTGAAGCGCTGGGCAACATGGGCCAGTCGCTGGAGGCGGCGGCAGATTATTTCCAGTCGCGGGTGTCAGAACAACTGAGCACTGTGCACAAGGTGGCGGAACCGGCGGCGGTGTTGGCGGTGGGAGGCGTGGTGGCGGTGTTGCTGTTGTCGCTGATGTTGCCGCTGTTTCAGCTGGCTGCAGTATTTTAGAAAGGAAGGATATGATGCTTGGCAACAAAGGGTTTACTTTGATGGAAGTGTTGGTGGTGGTGGCAATAATCGGGTTGCTGGCGGCAATCGCTGTTCCCAATTACATCCACGCTTTGGAGCAATCCCGGGATGAAGTTTGTGCTGCCAACATCCAGATTGTGTCGGTACAGGTGGAGCGCTACAAACTGACAAACGGCGAGCTCCCTGAGCCGGGAGATGAGGGGCTGGTGGATTACCTGGTGGACAAAAACTATCTCTCCCAGCCGGTGGAGTGCCCCCACCAGGGAGACTATTCGCTGGATGAACAGGGACAGGTGGTTTGCGACCATGAATAAGAAGGGCGCTTTGCTGGTGGAAGCTGTGGTGGCATCGGCCATTGCTGCCCTGGTGGTGATGACAGTTGCCACCGCCCTGACTGTTTCACTGGAAGTGGCAGCCACGGCCCAGTCAGTGACCCAGGCCCGCCTTTTGGGCCAGGCCCACATGGAGATGTCCCTGGCCGGTGAAGATGTTTCTGTCAAGAAAAACTCGGGCCTGACCAGTGTTTTATCAGTGACCACAATAGATGAACAAACTGTATATTCGGTTACTGTCACCGGTGACGGGTTGCTGGCTCCGCTGGTCCTGAGCGGCAAACGGTGAAACATGGCATGGTTTTAGCTGATGTGGTTATGGCCGGCAGCGTCGGTTTAATGATTCTTGCCCTGGCTGTCAGCCAGTTGGCAGTTTTCTGGCAGTGCTGGCAGCAGGCAAACAACGGCCTGCATCAACGGCAGTGGGCAACCGACGCCTTTGACTATCTGCAACGGGACATGGCGGATGTGGGGGATGTTTCCCTGGGAGACAGCTTGCGCCTGCTGACCGATGATGGTTGGGTCAGCTACCGCTTGTCGGCCACCGGGTCCTTTTACCGGCGCCAGGGCAACACCTACTTCGCCCTGGCCTATGAGGTGGAAACGGCCCGCTGGTATATATCCCGGCAGGTGCTGTGGGTGGAGCTGGAGTTTGCCGGCGGTATAATTTACCGCACCTGTTTTCAACTGCCGGAGGAAGGTCAATGAACAGGCGGGGAGCTGCCTTGATCATGGTGCTGGTGCTGGCCGGGGCACTGCTCCCTGCGTCCCTGCTGCTGGGCCAGTTGTCCCGCAGCCACCTGGAATCCGCCCTGGACGACTTCCACAGCGTGCGTGCGGCCTATGCCGCCCAGGGCATTGCAGAGATGGTGGTGGCGGATTTGCAGTCCGGCGGCCAGGGAAGCTGGCAGTGGCCCTGTGAGGACATTGATGTCACGGTCTCCATAACCCCCCGGGAAACCGGTTACCAGGTGGAAGTCACAGTGTCTTCCGGCCGGGCCCGGCGCCAGGCTGTGCGTTATGCCCATGTTACTAAAAAGAACATGCATGTGGTATAATGCACAATAGCAATGTTTTCATGGGCGAAAGGGGGATATGGTGGTCAGGAAAAATTGGTTGGTGGTGTCGTTGCTGTTGGCGACCGTGTCTTTCGGACTACTTTTCCCTTCCCATGTTTTTCCGGGACATCCGGCTTCCGGTATCCCGGAAGACGACTTTATAGCACCCCGTCAATCACTCCATCCCCGGCTGGAGATATTGATGGACCCCTCCGGATTGCTGTCGCTGGACGATGTGCGTTCTTCCCGGCATGCTGCCGAGTTTTCGCCCCATGGCAACGATGCCGCTCCCAGCTTTTCCTATACAATTGGCGCAATATGGCTACGGTTTCAACTCCCTCCGCCGGGTGAACGTGTTAACTGGTTGTTGGAAGTCGGCTACCCCCTGCTGGATGATGTAACTTTTTTTCGCCCTGATGTCCAGGGGGAGTCCGGGTATTCTCATGTCCGCACAGGAGACTCTTATCCTTTTGCTTCCCGGGAATTTGTGTACAGGACTTATATCTTTGAGCTGCCGGATACCTGGCAGGAGGGCGATTTTTTTTACATACGGGTGTCTACCAACAACGCCACTATAATTCCCGTTGTGTTGTGGAGTTATTCGGATTTTCTTGCCTATGCAACTTTTGATTATATAGCCATGGGTATTTATTATGGTGTGGTGTTGATGGCCGTGGTCTATTACTTGTTTCTGTTCTTTTATATAAAGGAAATCCGTTACCTTTACAACGCCACGTTTATTTTCAGTATGGGGCTGTTCCTGTTTATCTACAGCGGCCTTGCCTTTCAGTTTCTGTGGCCGGACTTTCCCTGGTGGGGTCAGAAGCTGATTGCTCTTACATTCTTCTGGGCCACTTCAGCGGGGTTCTTCCTGGCGGCCAGTTTGTTGCCGCTTAAGCAGTACTATCCTTGCCTTAACACACTGCTGAGGGGGCTGGCATTTTTCGCCCTGGTGATGATGCCTGTTTCCATTTTCTTGCACAATACGGTGGCGGTTTTGATAGTGATTCATCTGTCAGTGCTGGGGTCTGTATTTGTGCTTGTTTCCACTCTTCTTTGTTGGTTAAAAGGGCATCGTCCGTCCAGGTATCTGTTTTGGGGATGGTTGCTGTTCGCTGCCGGCATAATTCTTATGTCTTCCCGCTCTCTGGGGGTGGCACCCGACAGTTTCTTTACTGCCTATGGAGCGCAGATAGGCTTTTTGGGAAAGCTAGTCTTTCTGGCATTGGGTCTGGCAGATTATCAAAACAGTATACTTATGGAAAAAGAGTTGATGGAAAAGGA
>PWLI01000006.1 GCA_003559415.1 Clostridiales bacterium
ATTCATAACTCCGGTTTATCCCTTTCACAAATTGCTTACGCTTGTGAGTTTTCTGATCAGTCGCACTTCATTAAAACCTTCAGGTCTTTCACAAATCTCACTCCCAAAGAATACCAGGTCAGGAAGAGCGAGACAGAATCACACTACTTTGAAAATGTCCGTTAAATACAATTTTTAGCTTACGTGGGTGTATATTTTTGCCATATTAAAATTTAAATAAGACTAAATAAAAACAAGCAATCATGAAGCGATTAAAGAAATATGGGCTGGCAATTCTGATAGGCCTTGGCTTATACCTTGGAGTTGGTTATTTCCTGCATCTTGTGGTATTCCCTGAGTATAAGCCTAATCTTACCGATTATTTCATACCTGGAGATGTTCTTCCGAATAAATCCGGTGGTTACAGGCAAGTTGTAATCCAACAGGAGGGTGGTATTGTTTCTACACAGCTTGACATGGACCCCTTTTCCCAGGGCCCGCCTTTACATACCCATCATACATTTGACGAAACGTTTACAGCATTGGACAAACCGGTTAACTTGATCGTAAATAACGAAGTTGTGGTGCTGGCCCCGGGAGAAACGATAGCAGCCCCGGCCGGGGTTCCCCATAAGATGTTTAATGATACCGGTGAGCCTGTATCTATGATACTGACTAATATGCCCGTACAGAAACTGGTTTACCTTACTCAGGTGTATGGATATATGAATGAACATCAGGATAACCTTAATATGGGCAAGGCTTTGCTTCAGTTATCCCTGATCTTGCAGTATTTTGATTCTGATACAAATGAAGGGCCTCCGGTTTTCGTTCAGAACATGCTTTTTTTTCTGATGAGGCCATTGGCCAGGTTGCTGGGGTACAGTTCATATGATGTGAAATACTCAGTAGAAAGAAAAGCAGGCAATATCTGATTAAAAGAGAATTTGGCAAATGCAATCCCTATTGCTTATTGATAAAGTGCAATGCTATCTCAAAAAATAAAACAGATTAATCATGGCAAAAAAAGGTCAGGTTCTGGATATGTCCCCATTAAGGATGATATTTACTGTTGTGAAAAGTAAAAATGATACAGATGGTAAATCCCTGGATTTGGAATGGGAACTGCTACCAAAATGCAACGTGGTGGATCCACTGTATCATACACATCCGGAAGCCATTGAAACATACCATGTGCTTAAAGGGGAAATGGAGTTCTATGTGAAGGATAAATGGATAAATGCAAAAAAAGGCGATAAGTTGGCTGTCGAAAAAGGGGTGACGCATACTTTTCGAAATCCCGGTGATGCCAGTGTGAAGGTATATAATACACATGAGCCGGCCTGGGATATGGAGGATTATTTTGAAGATGTCTGTAAAGTGATCGACCACGCGACTAATAACCGGACCAAAGAAATTAGCATGAAAAGTTTAAAAACGATGCTGCTGTTAGGGGCCCTTATGAATAATTACAGAAAAGAAATCATTGCAGTCAAACCACCGGACCTGTTGGTAAGGGTTATGGGAAAGATTGCACATGTCATTGGAGTGGACTACAAAAAAAGCCCTCAATAAACACATAGTTCTGTTTATGTTTACAGGAGAAGCAAAGAACATTTCCCCGAAGCAAAACTGAGAGTTATGACACTTGACACCAAGTTATCCATCAATACCTGGCGCTTCGCCATGGTTGCAGCTCCATTATTGATTGCTGTTTCCCAGTTTTTTACATATAACGGACTGGTTACCGCTACAGCCGGTTGGATTCAGGTAATCTCCTTTACCCTGTGGATAGTTGCTTTTTATGGTATGTTTTTAAAAGTGAATGTAACTTTTCCCACATACAGTACACTCGGATTTTTAATAGCTGTTTATGCATGTATAGGTGGTGCAGGGTTTGGCTTTGATGGTATCTACACCGATGCGATGGGCATAACATCCATCAGCGATGCAAGAGCTTTTCATCTGGAGGTTGGCCTGCCGTTAATTATTTCGCTATTTCTGCCCGGTGCTTTATTTCCGCTGAGCCTTGTTTTTGCAGGAGTTCTGCTGATCAGTGCAAAACAGGTTAATATCTGGGTCGGTGTATTGCTGATAATTGCAGCCATCGGTTTTCCGCTGAGCCGGATGCCCCGAATTGAGCTTCTTTCACACATCGATAATGCATTGCTTGTGTTATCACATATTCTGGTAGCCTTCGCCGCTGGAAGCGGAAGCACACACAAAAACTAAGAGATCCGGGTTGGCTGTATTCAGACATTCATTAACTTGTGAAGTCAGGTCCATCTTAACTAAACCATTCCCTTATTCACGAGGATATCTGGATTGAGTACATATGCGGCATGGTTGATCTCGGGTACTTTTCTGCTTTTCTTGCCCTTGCTGCTACTGGTAACGCTTGTCACATGTAAAACCAGAAACACCAGCACGGCTATACTGATTCACTTCACCATGGGGCCCCCGATGCAGATAATTCAATTGAATTGATCAGTTCTTTGAAAGATGGGCTGTCTGTGCTTTCAGCAACCTGTTTATGTTCGTTTCTGCAGCATCAGTGTACGTTAGCGGACAGAATACGATGTGAATAAGGAGATTAAAAGGGGGGTTACCCTTTCATTACAAAGCTAATTCGTATAAAATCAGCACTATGACTGGTTTGGCATTTTTTTGGCTGTTGGTTGATGTGGTTTTAACCGGGGTTGCTTTGTTTTATCAGAATGCAGTGCAGGCCGGCGGATTTTTGAAATCAGGAAGCATCTAACTGTTTTTATTTTATTATGAAGATACTTTCAATCGGAACCGGGGTAATAGGCACAACATACCTGTGGAAATTTGCTGAAGCGGGCCATGAGGCCAGGGTGCTGGTGAGGGCCGGGAAAGAGCACAGCATCAGTGACTCAGGCATACAAATAAATTATGTAGATAAGCGCAACAGAAAAAGAATCACCGGAACTGAACTGTTCCGGCCGGCCGTTTTCATTTCGCAGAACATTCCCGACGACAACGACATTGTCATAGTTTCGGTACACAGCCATCAGCTTGACCAGGTGCTCGAAATGATCAGTGCTCTTAATACAGGTACGGTCTTTATATTGCAGAACACTTGGAAATGCAGGGAAACGGTTAACAGGTACCTTCATCCTGATCGATATATACTCGGCTTTCCCCATATGGTCGGGGGTACTAACAGGGGTGGCGAAATAGATACCATCATATTTGATGACGGTCACACCAGGATTGAAAGCGCTGACAGCGATCATAAAAAAAAGTTGATTCAGCCTTTGTTGGGGCTGTTGCAGACAGCAGGGCTAAAACCCAGGCCAACCAGGGCAATTGAGAACTGGATCATATCGCACCATATTCAGCAGGCATCCGGTATAGGATTGTTTCTTAAGTACGGTGGCCCTGAGAATGTGCTGGCTGATAAAGCCAGGGTACGCGAGATGATCCTGACAGCCAGGGAAGGTTTGAGGGTATGCAGGAAAATGGGAATGAGGCCGCTTTTCATTTCGCCAATAAATATTCTTTACATTCCTTTGTTCATCCTGGTTCCGCTTTTCAGGAAGATGTTCTCTGCCGAAGATGAAATGAACATGGTGAGGGGGCATTATGAACACGGAAAGTATGAAATGATGCACGGCTGGAGTGAGGTGCTTGAAACCGGCCGTAAACTGAATGTCAAAATGCCTCGCTGGGAGAGCTATGAGGAGGTGATAAAGGAGACAATGGCTGGAACCTTTGGGGTAGCCGAACCTGAATATGATCCGTTAGATGATCAGGAAACTAAACCGGAAAAGGTGGCTGGGCTGGAAGCTTAACCGGAAATTGTTCAGGAAGTTAATCATGAATCAGTTAG
>PWLI01000032.1 GCA_003559415.1 Clostridiales bacterium
CACCATGGGCAGGTTGACTCCCGATACGCAGTAGTGATTGTCGCTGGTCAGACGGGCAGCGATGTTGCTAGGGGTGCCGCCTTTCAGGTCTGTCAGGAAAAGGAACTTTCCGTCCTGGAAGCGGGCCATTTCTTTTTCCAGTTTTTCCTGGAAGGTCTCGGGAGAATCTCCTTGTTGAAGGGAAATCCCAAAAACATGTTTCTGCTCACCGACAATCAAATCCATAGCGCTGATTATTCCTGCCGGGAGGTCTCCATGACCCAGTATGCCAATGGCAATCATTCTAATCCATCCTCACAAGGATTCTGAAAGTGTCAGGCTTGATGGCGTGGGCAAACGCTTCTTCAACCTGATCTTTGGGATAAATCTTTTCTACCAGCGCTTTCAGGTCAATTTCATTTTTGTCAATCAGCGCCGCTGCCCGCTGGAAGTCATCGCGCCTGCGGCTGATGGTGCCCACAAGGTTGACTTCTTTGTAGTGAATCCGGTTCATATCTAATTCGACGCCGGGCTTGTTATTTCCTTGATATGATGTGTAAATAACTATGGTGGCGCCAATGGAACATGCTTCAATGATGTCAGGAATAATTGTGGTCGGGCCGCCACAGAGCAGTACAGCTTGCAGGCCCAGGCCACCGGTAACCCGGTTTACTTCTTCGGCAAAGTCTTTGTCTGTGTCAATGGCGGCATCTGCTCCATATTTAAGAGCAAACTCCCGGCGCTGGGGATTGGGCTCGGAGATTATTACGTGGGCGCCTTTCAGCTTGGCCAGCGCCACATGTATCAGGCCCATGATTCCGGCGCCTACCACCATTACATTGTCTCCATAGTTTACGTCTGCCTTGTCAATGCTGCAAATGCAGCAGGCAACCGGTTCTGCCAGAGAGGCGCTGGGCAGATCCACATCCTTGGCCAACTTGAATGCCTGGTATGCCGGGATAACCATGTACTCGGCAAACCCGCCAGTGCCCCGCGGGTTGCCCTTGCGTATCAACTGGGGCCTGTTGAGGCAGGCGTTGTCCAAGCCCTTGCGGCAATTGTAGCAAAGGCCGCAGATGCCCATGGGGGATACAGCCACGTAATCGCCCAGCTGGAAGTCGCCGGGGACATTTGAACCTATTTCTGCTATTTCTCCCACCACTTCATGGCCCATGTAAACCGGGTATTTGGCCTTGCGCTCTCCGGTATAAATTCCCTGTTCGGAGGTGCAAATGGCGAAATGCGAAATTTTTACCAGTACTTCGTCGCTGAGCAGGTCTCTTTTGTCCCACTCTATCCATTTGATTTCATTCGGTGCAGAGATTTCCAGAACTTTAAATTTTTCCATGTTTTTCACTCTCCCTTGATGTTAAGCTTTGCCGGAAGCTCCCAACTTGCGCAGGTATTCCCGGGCGACGGGAGCTGCTGCCTTGTGGGCCTCAGTCCACAGCCTTACCGGGAAGATTTTTTCAATTGGCTGGGTTGTGAGTATTTCCTTGGCTTTGTTGCGAATGGGGATCTGCAAGTCGGTGAAGACGTTGACTTTGGAGATGCCCAGAGGTGGGGTTTCTTCAAGTCTGGGAGTTCCCGAGCCGCCGTGGAGCACCAGGGGGATGGGGATGGCCTTGCTGATGGCTTCCAGACGTTCAAGATCCAGCTTTGGCTCAGCCTTGTACATCCCATGGGCTGTTCCGATGCCGATGGCCAAAAAGTCTACGCCGGTCTCTTCATAGAAGCGCTTTGCATCTTCTACCTTGGTCAGAGTGGCTTCCCGCTCTTCGTCGGTAAGCACGTCTGCACCGCTGCCCACAACGCCAATTTCAGCTTCCACTGAAACGCCACAGGAATGAGCGATTTCTACGATTCTTTTGGTTTCCGCGGCATTTTCTTCAAATGAGCGGTCGGACCAGTCAATCATCACAGATGTAAAACCTGCCCGGATTGTTTGAATGATTATCTCAAAGGTGCGGCCGTGGTCGAAGTGAAGAGCCACGGGAACGGTGTAACGCTTGGCCAGGGTGTAAATCATGGCCTGCAGGATGTCTGCGCCCAACGACTTGACTGTTGGCTCTGCTGCTTCCAGCAGGCAGGGGGCGTTTTCTTCCTGGCAAACGTCCATGATGGTGGTGATGCTCTGCAGGTCTGTAATGTTGAATGCAGGAACTGCATAGCCTTCCGCCCGGGCTTTGATAAGAAGGTCCTTGGTGTTAACTAACATTTTTTCTCCTCCAATGCTATTAGAATTTATTCTCTCCGCAGGTTTGCGGGGATTCGCGATATTACATCTTCCAGGCCCAATTCCCGCAACCGATTCAATGTGGGTATGCCGTCGCTGCTCCAGTTTTGCAACTCATAATATTCCTGAAGCATGGTGGGCAAGTCCGGGAGGTTGCCTTTGGAGCCGCTGTCTGGGAAAGCCAGAGTGGCAACTCTCTCGGGAATCACATCGTCTTTGTGGGTAAGCCCCGAACAGAGGTTGTACAGGCGCTTCAGGGTAAAGATGCGGCTGCCGGTCAAGAGAAAATCTTCAACAGTCATATCTTTGCCGGTGACAGAGCTGATGTAGCGAACAACCTTGTCGGTGCCGGGACGGAAGTAGCGGCACATGCATATAGAGTCAAACATGCTGCCATAGGCCTGGGATTTTATGACCAGGTCTGCCTTTCCTTCCGAAGTAAAGGGGTCCAGGGGTTTTTCAATGCCCAGAGCCGGGTCTGTTGCAAAGGACTCATAAATAGAAGACTGTCCCTGTAAGTGGCATGCCCCGCGGTTGGCTGTGGCATAAGCCAGCGCCAGGCTGGTGCGGGCCCTGGGGTCATGGGCAGGGAGTTCCAACCCCTTGATTTGCATTGCATATTTTTCGGCGCCCTTGCCGATAATTTCAGCTGCTTTGCGGCTTCCTTCCCCAAGGATTGCGCCAAAGCCTTCATTTTTGCCGATTTGATGAACCAGGTGCAGCAGTGTGTCGGGATCGCCCCATGCCAGTTTCTTGCCGGTGTCTTCTTCTGTGATTATGCCTTCTTCAAAGATCTCCACAGCAAAGGCGATGACGCCGCCTACTGAAATGGTATCAATCCCGTATTTGTTGCACAGTTCATTGGCATAAACCACTGCTTCCAGGTCATCGACCATTGGGTAGGCTCCCAACGAGGCCAGGGACTCATACTCGGGGCCCCGCCCGTCCACCTTGCCATATGGCCCTTCATGGTCCACGACATCCTTGCTGCAGCCGATGATACAACGGTAACAGGGATTGGTCTTAAGCTGCATCTGTTCGGACATGACAATGGCGTTGACTTTGTCTGCCCCTTCTTTCCAGCTGCCCTGACTCCAGTTGCGAATGGGCAGGTCACCAACGGCTTCGATTCTCTGTACTCCGGCGCCAGTGCCATACTTTTTCAGGGCTGCAGTGGACTCAACAATTGTGGGAGTGATTTCCCTGTTAACTTCCCGTATGGCTTGGTTGTCATGGACAGGTATTTCACCTTCACCATATACTGCAACAGCTTTGAGGTTTTTGGAACCCATGACAGCGCCCAAACCACCTCTGGCTGCCGCCCGGGCGGCCTTGCCTTCGCTCATAACTGCGGCCAGCTTGCTCATTCTCTCGCCCGCCGGGCCGATGCAGGTTACCAGCGTCTTGGGGTGGGTTTCTGAAATGATTTTCTCCTGGGTCTGGAAAGTGTCAGCACCCCAGAGCTGCTCAGCTGGGCGGATTTCCACCTCTCCGTCCTTGACCCAGAGATATACCGGCTTTGCGGCAGCGCCACGGAAAATGATGCCGTCATAGCCAGCGCGTTTCATCAGCACGCCCCAATGGCCCC
>PWLI01000048.1 GCA_003559415.1 Clostridiales bacterium
CCAAATACGCGGAGAGATGGCTGAGTCTGGCTGAAGGCGCTCGCCTGGAAAGCGGGTAGACGGGGTTGACTCGTCTCGAGGGTTCGAATCCCTCTCTCTCCGCCATTATATTAATTTGGCCGTGCTAGGTGGGGAGTTAGCGGTGCCCTGTAGCCTGCAATCCGCTACAGCAGGACCAAATGCCCGCGTTGAGGCCTTGCATCTGTGGGGCTGGTTGGAGCAACTGGCGTTGAAGGTTGGGTCCTGGGCAATCAGCCTTTGTGAACCCCGTCAGGTCCGGAAGGAAGCAGCGGTAAGCAAATCCGCTGATGTGCCCCAGGGCAGCCTGACCCGAGTCATTTGTTCCGGTGCCGCCCATGGTTGCGGGTCGAGAGCGGGGCACGGCCATTTATTTTTACCACCGCGCATAAGGACGCGGTTTTTTTGTTTTGGTATAATGAGAGGTAGGGGGTGGCAACAATGCAATACCAGGCACTTTACCGCAAGCACCGGCCACTGGGTTTCGACAGCGGCTACATAGGTCAAAAACACATCGTGCAGACGCTGAAAAACAGTCTGTCTGCCAACCGTGTCAGCCATGCTTACTTGTTTTCCGGTCCCCGGGGAACGGGGAAAACTACTACTGCAAAAATTCTAGCCAAAGCTGTAAACTGTCTTTCCTCTGACAGGCCTGTGGCGGAGCCTTGCAACAACTGTGACAGCTGTGAGCAGATAAACCAGGGAAACTCTCTGGATGTCATGGAGATGGATGGCGCTACAAACCGGGGCATAGAAGAGGTAAGGGATTTGCGGGAAAGGGTCAAGTTTTCACCGGCCATTAGCCGTTTCAAGGTTTATATTATTGACGAGGTGCACATGCTGACCCCTGAGGCATTTAATGCCCTGCTTAAAACGCTGGAAGAGCCACCGGGCCACGTTATCTTCATCCTTGCCACCACCGAACCCCGCCGGGTTCCGGCAACCATACTCTCCCGTTGTCAGCGTTTTGAGTTTCGGCCCCTGTCCCAGTCGCAAATTGCCGGCCACCTTGTGGAAGTGGCGTCAACCAACGGCAGAAAAATCGCCAATGAAGCAGCGGAGCTGATGGCCTTTCGCGCCCAAGGGGCCATGCGCGATGCCCTGGGCCTGTTGGAGCAGGTGACGTCATATGTCGATGGAGACATCGAGCCCCGGCATGTATGGGAAGCTTTGGGCACCGTAGACCAACAAAGCCTGACGGAGCTGATAGAAGCCCTTCAGGAAGGAAACATCGCTGGATCTCTGGAGTTGATTTCCCGGTTTTCAGAAATGGGGGCTGACTTCCAACAACTTCTGGCTGATTTGCTGGAAATGCTCAGGCTAAGATTGATAGCAACGGAGCAGCAAAAAGAAGGGGTTGAAAAGCTGTTGCTGTTGGTTGATGCGGTGGCTGCTGCCATTCAAGAGGCAAAGCGCTGGCCCCAGCCCCGTCTGGCGGCGGAACTAATGGCAGTCCAGGTATGCCGCCAGCTCCAGCAGCGCCAAGCCCCACCCCCTCAGCCGACGGTTGTTGAAGAAGAAAAAACAAAAAAACCGACATCCAAGCCCAAGAAAAGCACAGACGCCAAGGTTTCCCCGCAACAATGGGAGCAGCTGGTGCAAGCTGTGAAAAAAGAAAGCATAACCTGTTATGCCTGGCTGAAAGAAGCTTCTCCCCACATCAGCCAGGATAAACTGGTGCTGCAATATCCGGCAGGGTTTTCCCTGCACAAAGACAGCATACTTAAACCGGAACATCGCCAGGTGCTGGTTCCCGCCATGAAACAGGTGCTGGGGCTGACAGAATATGAGGCGACTGTCAAAGAGTCTTAATACAGGAGGTGTCATCCGTGACAAGCGGAATGGGAAAAGCGATGAAGCAATTTCAAAAGATGCAGGCCGACATGAAAAAGATGCAACAGGAGCTGGAAGAAAAAAGAATTTCTGCAACTGCCGGCGGCGGTATGGTGGAAGTGGTGGTTGATGGCCACAGAAAAATCGTTGACATAAAAGTAAACCCTCAGGTTGTGGACCCCGAGGATGTGGAAACGTTGGAAGATTTGCTGCAGGCAGCGGCGAATGAGGCAATGAGCAAGGCAGAAAAAGTTGCGGAAGAGGAAATGAAAAAAGTTACTGGCAACATGGATTTGCCGCCGGGGCTGTTTTGATGCGTTACTACGACAGCCTTGCCCGCCTTATATCCCATTTTCAGAAGTTGCCGGGAGTGGGGCAGAAGACGGCACAGCGCCTGGCCTTTTTTGTTTTGAAGTTGCCCGTCGGTGAAGTGGAGTCCTTTGCCGCCGCCCTGGTTGATGCGCGCAGCAAGCTGGCTCACTGCAGCCAGTGTGGAAATATGACGGATCAAGACCCCTGTCACATATGCCGGGACGGCAAGCGGAGCAAAACCCATATATGTGTGGTTCAGGAGTCCAGGGACGTGCTTGCCCTGGAACGGGTCAGTGATTTTAAAGGGTTGTACCATGTGCTGCACGGGGCAATCTCCCCCCTGGAAGGCGTTGGGCCCGATGAGCTAAACATAAAATCGCTGTTGGAGCGGGTCTCCCGGGAAAAACCAGAGGAAGTGATTATTGCCACCAACCCCAATGTTCAGGGGGAGGCCACGGCCATGTACCTGGCTCAAATACTTAAACCGCTGGGCATCCAAGTTACCCGCATCGCCCACGGCCTGCCTGTTGGCGGCGATTTGGAGTACGCAGATGAAATGACGCTGTCCCGGGCGCTGGAGGGGCGCAAACCCCTTTAACGAGAGAGGGGAATGCGGCGGCAGGCCTCGTATTGCGTCGGCTGACCCATTCTGTTATACTGTTGTTGCTCAGTGATGTTTCTAAAACACTGTCATAAAGATGTGGGGTTGGGACGCTGTTATAGTTCCCCAACCTCCTGTATTATAACAGAAGGCGTCTGGGGGGTGCTGTAGTATTACAGCAAGAATAGTTGAAGCATATGTTGGCGAATATGCCAGCGGGAAAAGCGAAAATGCCATTAACAGGAGTTTGGAACTGCTGAAAACCGGCCGCCAGGTGACAATAGTGGACTTGGATACAGTAGAGCCTTTTTATACCCTGCGGCCGATCAAGAAACGCCTGGAAGAAGCGGGCCTGAATGTGGTTGCCTGGGAACCTTCCCAGACTATGGGTCTGGGAGAGGCAGGTTCTCTTATTAAGCAGGAAATGATCTGGGCACTGAAAAACAAGGGCGACATCATAATGGATGTGGGCTACGGCGTCCACGGCGCCAAGATTTTTAACCTGATAGAGGGTGCCGGCCAAGACCCGGACCTGAAAATAATAGCGGTTGTAAATGTCAGTCGCCCCATGACCGCAACAGTTGAGGATATTGTTGCGTACATAGAGTCTTTAGGCAGAGTTGATGGACTGGTGAACAACACTCACTTGGGAGATGAGACCTCGGTTGAGGTCATAAATGAGGGTGCGGTGATAGTTAAAAAGGCAGCAGACAGGCTTGGCCTGCCGATGCTTTATACTGCCGTACCTGAAGATGTTGGCGATGGCTATCCTGACGGCAGGGATCCAACGGGGACAAAAATCAAGAAGCTGGCCCGCTGGATGCCTGACGCTTTCTGGTAGGTGATTCTACCCGGGGAAATAGCAATAGCAATAAAATTATATTACAGGAGGTGTAACTAATATGAGTGACAAGCCAGTACAGGGCGAAAAGAGAGTATTCATGACAGGCAATGAAGTTGCTGCCTGGGCTGCCCTGGTTGCAGGGGCTGAAATTATGTACGG
>PWLI01000020.1 GCA_003559415.1 Clostridiales bacterium
GGGCATTATTTCTACGAATCATTGCTGGAAAGCTACGGCAGTGGCTATGCCCGCGACCCGGTGCTGGTTGACGGAAACATAATCACCGGCCAGGCAGGACGTGAAAGGGGTATTGTGCGGGCCGTGCTGATAGCAATAGCCGGCAACCAATGATCAATAGCCTCACATACAGAAAAAGCCGGGATAATCCCGGCATTTTTCTTCGCTATTTAACCATCCTTACTTCTTCACGCTGCTTGCCGGCATAATACTCAATTATGTCCCGGCGCCGGACTATCCCGATGAACACGCCCCCGTCATCCACCACGGGCACAAAGTTCTGGTCAATTGCCAAATCCAACAAATCTTCCATGGAAGCATATATCTGCACCGGCCGGTTGTCCACCCGCCGGACAATATCGCTTAAGGGAATTTTTTCAGCACCTTTCAACGTAAGGTCTGGTGTGTTCTTGAATTTCCACAGCAGATCGCCTTCAGTCAGGGTGCCCACATACTTGTTATCTTCGTCAATCAGGGGAACCGCCGTATAGCCGTGGTGCTCCATGCTCTCCAGAGCCTGACGCATGGTGCAGTTAAAAGGCAAGTATGATATCTCTCTTTTGGGTACAAGAAAAAAGGATATGTTAACCGACATCGATGCACAGCTCCTTTGTACTTCTCTTTGTTTATTATACACCCTAGACAGGGACTTTCCAACCGCACAGAGACAGCATTAACAGTTCTGTAATCTGCCTGACTGTCTGCCTCCCCTCCCCTCGTTGACTTTGTGCCCGTCTTCTTTTATAATGAAATCTGCGCAGGGGAGTAGCTCAATTTGGCAGAGTGGCGGTCTCCAAAACCGTTGGTTGCAGGTTCGAGTCCTGTCTCCCCTGCCATTTTTACTACATCTCCCCCAAAGGCTTAGCACAGGCTCCAGCCTGTTTAAGACAAGGACCCCATCAAAATGATTGGGAGGAATTGTTATGGATGAAGAAAAGAAAAGCTTCTTGGGCAGGGCTCGTGACAGGGCAGTAACTTCTAAAAAAGATGCTGAACAGAGTGGTCGCTTGACGGAAATGATGCGCAAGATGGGCGAAGAGCCAGTTGAAGAGAAAAAGGAAGAGCCGAAAATCCACGTTGTCGTAAAGGGAGACACCCTGAGCAAAATTGCCAAAGCTCACCTGGGCAACTCCCGCCGGTGGCCGGAGATCTTTGAGGCTAACAAGGATAAGATTAAAGACCCCAACAAAATATACCCAGGACAAGAATTTATCATTCCTGAAACTCCTGAAGAGAAGAAATAAAAAAGGGCTAAGCCCTTTTTTTGTTACCACTGTTTTTTGTAAGCCAGGCGCTTGCCGGCGTTTTCGAAGCCCAGGTGGTTATAGTACTCAAACACACCACCGTAACAGTATTTGGCACCCAGCTTGCTGGTCTTTTCCATGCCAATCATCAGGGCGGCCTTGGCCAGGCCTTTTTTGCGATGGGCAGGCACTGTGGCCAGGGGTTCAAGATAAGCGTAGCCGTTGGCTTCATCCAGCCACATGCCGGCATAACAGGCATAGGAGCCGTCGGGGGCCTTGACTACAGTGGTCAGGTCTTTGCGGAAATTGGGTCCGCTTTGCATGAGCATCCGGCAGTCGACATCATCGTCGGGATTGTCGCCGTGGTCAAAACCCTTCCACAGGCATTCATGTATCTTGTGAAAATCGTTTTCTTCTTCCAGGGATATAGCTGTATAACCCAGCGGCAACACCGGACGGTCAAAGCCCCTGCTGTAGGGATATATTGTGATGGATTCTTCATGGGCCAGGGTATAACCTTTGTCAGTCAACAGATCAATGACCTGCTGCTGGGTGTCGGTGGTCCAGACATGCAAGACCCTCTTCCCTTCCTTTTCCACCGAAAGCTGCTGTTCGGCGTGATCCAGCATCTCTCCCAACAAGTGCTCATAGCCCCGTCCTGCGCAGAGAAATGCCTCACCGACATTCATCTCGTAACAGGCAACGGCCACCACCCTTCCCTCCTCTTCCCACAGGCCAAACCTGTGGGTCAGGGAATGGTTGAACATGGGGTGGGTATGGGCATACTCAAAAAACGGTTGCATCAGGTAGCCGTTTTTTTGCTCCCGGGTGTAATTATCCTGTAAAAACTTGCTCACTCGTTGAAAATCGCCCAACAGTTTGTAAGTGGATTTGCCTATACTGCTCACTCTAGTGACTCCCTTCTTTGTTATAACATGGCTGTTTTGCAGGTATTTGCCCCCCCGGCGACGAATCTTGCACCATTACGGTAAAGGAGAAAATAATGAAAAAAGAAAAGATTGCCCTCATCCTGATTATTGCCAGTGTAGTGATTCTTGTTGCCGGTATTATACTGGGCAACACCATGGGAGACAACCTCGGAATAACTGCATTTATTGTGTCAATTTTACTGTCGGGGATAACAGCATTAAGCGCTCTGGTTATTTTTATAGTCGCCCTGGCTGCCCGATCCCGGAGTGTCGCAGCAGAAGGTGAAAAAGGTGGAACAAAAGAGGGAGAAAGAAAAATGGCCAAGGTGCCTCTGGTGCTGGCCGTTATTGCCCTGCTTTTGGCCATTGCATCGGTGGTGCTGTTGGTGGCCCCCATAATGGCGGAAGACAACGTTGAGGCACTGACAATCGGATTGGGTTGGATTCTCGCCCTGATGGCCTTTATTTTGGCTCTGAGAGCCCGCGCCCGGGGTCAAAAAGCCGGTATAGCCATGCTTATCAGCATCATTCTGCTGGTCTCTCCCTTTCTCTACCTTGCCGGTTCCTGCGTGGCCTTCTACTTTGACCTGACGGGCTGAATCAGAATTCGCTAAATTTTTTTGCAGGAAATCTGTTGCCGGCGTCGTATGTAGTAATTAACAAAACACTACCAACAAGGAGGTCTGGCCATGTCTTTTAAGGAGAAAATGGGTGAAAGTGTCAAAGCCGAGTTTTCAGCTGACCGTGTGAAGAGAAGAGTAATGCGCCGCATCATATCCCGGGTTATTGGCGGTATCATCGCATTGGTAATACTGGCGATAGTGTACTTTGCCTTCTTGTCCAACATGTAGTCCCCTGCCCCGCTGTGCGGGGCTTTTTAATTTGCACAAATGAAGTTGCATTGTTTTTGTAAGTATAGTAGAATTTCTCAGTCATCGTCAACTGTGTCGGAGAACCTGCTTCTGCACCAGCGGTGACTTTTATTTTGTGTAAAAGGAAGGTGGGTGACCATGGCGCAAATCCAAGTGCGGGACTTGGTAAAAACCTTTAAGGTGGCCCGGCGCAAGGCGGGCCTGTTCAGCGCCCTGCGAGGGGTGTTTCACCGCGATTACTACACTGTCCGCGCCCTGGATGGCATTTCCTTTGACATCGGCCCCGGAGAACTGGTGGGGTACATTGGCCCCAACGGAGCCGGCAAATCCACCACCATCAAAGTGATGAGCGGTATCCTGGTGCCCGATTCCGGCAGTTGCCGGGTAATGGGGCTCACCCCCTGGCAGTCCCGCGCCCAGCATGTGGCCAACCTGGGGGTGGTGTTCGGCCAACGGACCCAGCTTTGGTGGGATGTGCCGGTAATTGATTCCTTTGAGCTGCTAAGGGACATCTACAATGTGCCCCATGCTGATTATCGCCGCACCCTGGATGATCTCAACGATTGTCTCAGCCTGGGGCCGCTGTTGGAGGTGCCGGTGCGCCAGTTGAGCCTGGGCCAACGCATACGCTGCGAACTGGCCGCCTCCCTGTTGCACCAACCCCCGGTTTTATTCCTGGACGAGCCAACAATCGGCCTGGACGCCGTGTCCAAGCTGGCAGTACGCCAATTTATCCGCCATCAGAACACATTCAGCGGCACCACGGTGATTCTCACAACCCATGACATGGATGACATCCAGGCCCTGTGTTCCCGGGTCATGCTCATTGCCAACGGCTCCATCCTCTTCGATGGCAATGTAGACAAGCTCAAGCAAAGTTATGTCACGGAAAAGAGGTTGAAAGTGGAGTTTTTGCACCCACCCCACATGACACCCTTAAGTGACAAGGTAACGATAATAGAAAACCAGGGCAACCGGCTGGAGCTCGGCTTTGCCACCGGTCAGTTGTCGGTCCCCCAGTTGGTCAACCAATTGGCTGCCATGGGAGAAATTAAGGACATAATTGTTGAAGAGCCGCCCATAGAAGAAGTTATCGCTCAAGTTTATGAGGAGTTGGGGCTATGAAGGCATACCTGTCAATAGTTCGTATGCGGTTTATCGCCCTTCTCCAGTACAGAACCGCCGCAGTTGCCGGCGTATTCACCCAGTTTTTCTTTGGATTTGTCATGGTTATGGTAATCCGTCAATTCTTCTTTTCCGGCGATGCCCAGGGAGCCATGAGTCTGGCTCAGGCGGTGACATATATCTGGCTGGGCCAGGCCATGTTGGGCATGATGCCCTGGAACGGCGACAACGAAGTGATCGCCATGATAAGAGACGGCAATGTCGCCTATGAGCTTTGCCGGCCTTTGAACATCTACACCCACTGGTATTGCCGCTTGCTGGCCTTGCGCACCGCACCAACGCTGCTCCGCAGCCTGCCCATCTTCCTCATTGCCGGGCTGTTGCCAGCGGGCTATAACCTGCAACCTCCCCCCTCTCCTGCCGCCTTTGCAGCATGGCTGGCGGCCGTTGCCGGGGCGTTACTGTTGGGTTGTGCCCTTTCCAACATCATCAGCATATCCACGCTGTGGACGGTGGCGGGAGAAGGCATGTTGCGCATGTTGCCGGCGCTGGTGATTTTCTTTTCCGGTTCGTTGGTGCCTTTGCCCCTGTTCCCCCAATGGGCCCAGGCAATTGTCAACTTCCTGCCCTTTGCCGGGCTTGTGGACATTCCCAACCAGTTCTTTGTCGGCACGCTGGCGCCGGCAGTGCTACCGTTGATGCTCTTGAGGCAACTGGCTTGGACGGCGGTATTTGTGCTGATCGGCGCCGGGTTGTTGCGTCTGGCGACCAAACGTGTGGTAATCCAGGGGGGTTGAGCATGAATGGCATATCCCTTTATTTCAAGCTGATTAGGATTTCGGTGGCGTCACAAATGCAATACCGGGCCTCTTTTGTGATCATGAGCATGGGCATGGCCCTGGTCACAGTCATTGAGTTTGGCGGCATTTGGGTGCTCTTTGACCGGTTTGGCTCGCTGCAACAATGGACGCTGGCCGAAGTCGGGCTGTTTTATGGCATTATCCACTGTTCCTTTGCCCTGAGTGAGGCCCTTGGGCGGGGTTTTGACATCTTCCACCGCTATGTCCAGAGGGGAGATTTTGACCGATTGTTGCTGCGCCCCCGCAGCACCGTTTTGCAGGTGCTGGGCCAGGAATTGCAGCTTATGCGCTTTGGCCGGTTGGCCCAGGCCATGGCAATACTAATCTGGGCCAGCTGGACAGTGGGCGTCCAGTGGACGGTGTTAAAGTTCGCCGTGCTGCTTTTTGCCATCGCCGGTGGTGTGCTTCTGTTTATAGGCATAATGATAGTCCAGGCCACGGTCAGCTTCTGGACTATACAGGGTTTGGAATTTATGAACTCCTTCACCCATGGCGGGACATATATGGCTCAGCATCCCCTGTCAATATTTGACGGCTGGCTGCGCAACTTCTTTCTTTTTGTTATCCCCCTGGGCTGTGTAAACTATTTTCCCGTGCTGTTTATCACCGGCAAGCAAGACATTTTCGGCACAACCCCTCTTTTCCAGGCACTGGCGCCGCTGGCCGGGGCTGTATTCCTGCTGGTTTCACTGTATGTCTGGCGATTCGGCCTTTCCCGTTATCAGTCCACCGGCAGCTAGTTTTCTCCCGGCTGCCAGCCCAGCACCCTCTCCACCATGATGCGCACAAAGCCCCGGGGCTGCTCCAAATGGGGGGTGTGGCCGGAGAATTCAAACCAAAGCAGGTGTTTTTCCGGCGCATCCAGCAGCTCATAGTACTCTTCCACAAGCTCGCCCGGAGTGACATAGTCGTGCCTGCCCTGGATGAAGAAAACGGGCACTTCCAGACTGGGTACCTGGGTGAGAAAATCCACTTCCATCATGTCTTCCTTCAACAAAGTCACCGATTGGGCGTTGCCGCGCATGGCATTGAAGGACTCAAGTATTGAGTATTCCGGGGCAAAAAACAACGTTCTCAGCGTTTTCTGCTGATTAATGGTGGCGTCAATCGGGTCATAAATCACACCGCCCAACTTGTACAGCCAGCGGCGCTGGGCAGAGACCAATTCAATGAACTGGTCATCGGGATATGGCGGCCGGGGAATTTCCCTCATCTCAGTTACTGCCTGGTAGTTGCCGCTGGTCCGGGCGGCTTCCCGGGTAAAGTCATAGGAAATCTGTTCGGAACGGACAAAATGTACCACCTGGCCTATGCCGATGTAGGCGTGAAACCATTCCGGCTGACGGTCCACTGCATGCACCCCGACAATGGATCCCCAGGACATTCCTGCCAGGTATATCTTTTCAGCGCCCAGTTGCTGGCGCAAATAGTCAGTCAGCTCCAGACAGTCTTCAACAATCTGGTCCAGTGTCATTGTGTCAACAGGGATGGAACCGTCATAGGACTTGCCCGCTCCCCGCTGGTCCCAGTTTACCACCACAAAATGTTCTTCCAGGGCGCCCAGGTGCTGGCGGATGAAGGGCATGGCCGGCGAACCGGGGCCGCCATGGACAAAGAGCAACACCGGATTGGCCTCATCCCGGCCCCGCAGAGATATCCATTGCTCCACACCGCCCAACTCCACGGCGCGGACTTCATTAATTCCGTCAGGCATTGCATACAACCTGGCGGTTTTGCTTTTATTCCAGGATATGTAGCTCCAGCCCGCTGTGGCAACTAAAATAGCCAGCGCCACCACAGTTGCCAAAAACTTGGCGCCAACTATACCCCACCGGCGAAACATTAATTTGGTTTCTTCCAGCTTCTGTTCCCGGCCCCTCAACAGCCGGGTTCCTCTCATTCTCCTGCTGTGCACCTTATCATCCCTCTTCTGTCTGGTATACTGCTGTGTTTAACTATTTCGCGCCAACTGGCAAAACTCCTGCAGGAAACCCGCCTTCCATCAAGGAAGTAATACCAGGGAAAACAATATTTGGAGGTGGCCCATGAAACATTACCGCAAAGAACTGTGTGTGCATCTGGATTCCCGCAGGGGTTTTGTGAACATTACTCCCCAAGTGGAAAAATGCCTGGCAGAAAGCGGAATTCGCGAAGGTTTGTTGCTGGTAAACCCCATGCACATCACCGCCAGTGTGTTCATCAACGACGACGAAGCCGGCCTGCACCACGATTTTGAAAAATGGCTGGAAAAACTGGCTCCCGAACACCCCCATTCGGCCTATCGCCATAATTCTTTCGAGGACAATGCCGACGCCCACCTGAAAAGGACAATAATGGGCAGGGAAGCCGTTGTGGCCATATCCGGCGGCAAGCTGGACTTTGGCACCTGGGAAAGGATTTTCTATGGCGAATTTGATGGAAAACGGGAAAAACGGGTGCTGGTGAAGATTATCGGGGAGTAGGGGATAAAAAAGAGGCAGAAAAGCGCCCTGCATCATGGCAGGGCGCTTGTTTTAGGGGTAGATGCGGTTTAGCAACCGGGGGAAGGGTATTGCTTCCCGCAGGTGGTCCAGGCCGCAAATCCAGGCCACCAGGCGCTCCAGGCCAATGCCAAACCCCGAATGGGGCACGCTGCCGTAGCGCCGAAGGTCTAAATACCATTCAAAGGCCTGCTGGGGCAGCTTGTGCTCCTTGATGCGCTTGAGCAACAGGTCCAAATCGTCCAGACGTTGGCTGCCGCCGATTATCTCGCCATACCCTTCGGGCGCCAGCAAGTCCGCTGCCAACACAATGTCCGGCCGATCAGCATGGGGCTTCATGTAGAATGCCTTAATGTGGGCGGGAAAACCTTCCACAAACACCGGGCCTTCATGATGAGATGCCAGGGCTGTTTCGTCCGGGGCGCCAAAATCATCGCCCCACTTGATGTCATGGCCCTTTTCCCGGAGAAAATCTATGGCTTCATCGTACGTGATCCGGGCAAACTTCATGTTGGGGATCTTTTCCAAGCGGGAAACATCCCGTTCCAGTGCTGCCAAGTCCTGTTTGTGGTGTTCCAATATCTGGCTGATTACATACTTTACCAGCTCTTCCTGGATGTCCATGTTTTCGTCATGTTCCACAAAGGCCATTTCCGGCTCCATCATCCAAAACTCAATCAGGTGACGGCGGGTCTTGGATTTTTCTGCCCGGAAGGTGGGGCCGAAACAGTAAACCCGGCCCAGGGCCATGGCGGCGGCTTCCATGTACAACTGGCCGCTTTGGGACAGATAGGCTTTCTCGCCAAAATAATCCGTCTCAAACAAGGTGGTTGTGCCCTCACAGGCTGCCGGTGTGAGAATCGGCGCATCAATAAGGCAAAACCCATTGTCGTGCAGCCACTGCCGGATGGCCCGGATAATGGAATCCCGCACCCGCATTATCGCCACCTGGCGGGGGGTGCGCATCCACAGATGTCGGTGGTCCAGCAGAAAATCCACCCCGTGCTCCTTGAGGCTGATGGGATAATCTTCCGCCCTGGCTATGATTTCAAACCCAGAAATAGCCAACTCATAGCCCCAGGGGGACCGGTCATCCTCTTTGACGTGGCCGGTGACCTCCAGGGACGTCTCCTGGGTAAGCCCCTGAGCAAGGGAAAACACTTCCTCACCCACGTCATTTTTCACCATCACGCCCTGGATAAACCCAGTGCCGTCACGGATTATCAGAAACTGTATCTTGCCGCTGGAGCGGTGATTGTACAGCCAGCCTCGGATGGTAACTTCTTGTCCAACATGCTGACCAATATCTTTAAGCAATACTTTAGCCATTCTTTCCCTCCTATCTTTCCTTGTATGGAGCGGGCACAGACGATTCTATCGACCGGGTCTCGGGGTCGGTAAAGCGCATGAACTGCTCATCAAATTCCAACTTGATGTTGTCTGTTGGCCCGGTTCTGTTTTTGGCAACAAGCACGTCCACCACTTTTTCTTCACCTTTGCTGCGGGCTTCCTCCAGAGCCGCTGCTCCCATTTTAGCGTGACGGTAAAGGAACAGCACCACATCGGCGAACTCCTCGATATTGCCGCTCTCCCGCAAATCCGGCAGCTGGGGACGTTTGTCCTGACGGTGGCTGTAATTACGGTTGATCTGGGACAACAGCAGCACTGGGGTGTCCAATTCAGATGCCATGTTGCGCAGCTGCAACACCACATCACCTACCGCCCGGGCGGTAGAAACGGTGTTGCTGACCTCCAGCTGTATCGTCTGGAGATAGTCTATCACCACCAAGCCCAGCTCGCCCAGCACCGCTTTCATTCGGCGCAACCGGGCACGGATTTGTGCTACTGTCAGGCCCCTTTCATCACTTATCAGCAAGGGCTTTTTATGAAAACTGCCCATTTTTTCCTGGAACCGCTTCAATTCCTCATCGGTCAGTGACCCCTGGTCAAATCTCTTGCTGTTGACATTCAACTCGGAAACTATCAGGCGGTCGACTATCTCCTGGGCGGTCATCTCCAGGGTGACCAGCCCCACCGGCACTCCGGGCTGACGGCTCAGCACATTGCGCACGATGTTCAACGCCATGGCAGTCTTGCCCGTTGAGGTTGTTCCTGCCAACACAATAAGGTGTTTCTTTTTAAATCCGGTGATTATTTTGTCCAATGAGAAAAAGCCAGTCATCAAGGCCCGGGGCGCCTGACCCTCCATGCGTTTCATGTAATCTTCCCAGCTACTGGCCACCAAGCTGTCCAGGCGGTGCACCGGGGTTGTGGTGCTGTGATCGGTGGCGGCAAAGACCAGGCTTTGAGCCCGGGCCTGAATTCTGTCAAAATCGTCATCGCTGCGGCCGGAAATCGATTCGGCTATTTCCAGCGTAGCGTGCAGCAACTGGCGCTGGTAGTAAAGGCTCAACAGGCTTTCCAGCAGAGCATCGGTCTCACCAAGCCCGATTACATTGCTGCTCAGCGAACTGAGCAACTCTTCCACATCATCCAGGGCGCTGTTGTTTTTCAGCGACAGATAGACATCCGTATTGGTAAGTACGCCCTTTTTCCTGTAGATCTGCAGCATTGTTTCATAGATTATACGGTGCTCCAGCACATGGAAACAGTTGGTAGTCAGGCGATCGGCTACCAAGTCCATGTCCTTGGGTTTTTGCATTAACAGCGAAAGCATTTTCCGTTCCAGTACCCGGTCATGGGGATACCAGAACTGGGTCTTGCCGGCTCCCAGCTCCAAATGCTGGCGGATAATCCCTTCTTTCATCCCCCACTTGTCAGTAAGAAGCTTGACAATGTCCTCCACAATCAGGATGTTGTCGATATTCTTTATATAATCCCTGACTGCGTTGTACTGCTGTTCTCTCACCGGTTCCTGGTCCAGCATGTATTCCACAGCGTAGAGGTCCACCGGTTTGGCAGCTTCGATTGCCTGGCGAACCCCCTCCTCTCCCGCCTGTAGCAGCACATCATTCAAATCCTTGCCGCTGTCTTCGGGCATGGCCACCAGTACTACCTGGGAGGGATCGGCGGCCCGGAGCAGGTCCCTGTTTTTAAGAACACTGACCCGGCCGGTTTCATCATTATCTGGAACCAAAACCACTTTCTTGCCCTTGCATATCTTGACAATCATTTGGGCCTGGTCCTCGGTCATGGTGTCTTTACACACAGCCACGGCATTTTGATAGCCGCTTTGCCAGGCGCTTAGCACATCAAAATATCCCTCCACCACCACCAGGCCATCCTTGGCATGTTTGCGGGCCTGGTCCAGGTTGTAAAGGATCTGTCCCTTGTTGAAAACTTCATCATTCCGGGAGTTGATGTACTTGGGCCCCTTGCCGGGACTTAAAAATCTTCGGCTGAAACCCACCGGTTTGCCATATCCATCATTGATGGGAATAACAATGCTGTTCTCCGAGGCATCATAGCCAAGACTAAAGTGGTTGATGGTTTTGTCATTAAAACCCCGCTTGCGGAGATACTCGGCCACCTTTTCCGCTTCCAGCAGCCGTTTCTGGCTCTCCACAACCTGGCGTTGATTGGCGGTAATGCGCGCCCGCCTGGCCTTGTCCTGGGGAGTTTCCCGTATGTTGAGGTCAATCCCTTCCTTTTCAGCAAGATAGGCCAGCGTCTCGTGAAAATCATAATTATAGTAGGCCTTGACAAATTCAATAATACTGCCGCCGCTTTTGCAGCCAAAGCAATAATAACTGTTGCTGTCGGGGTACACAGTCAAAGAAGGGGTTTCGCTGTCAGGGTGCAACACACAATGTCCCTGGTAGAGGTTTCCCGTCTTCTTCAACTTGGTGTAGTTACTTATATACTTGACCAAGTCGATTTTTTTCAGTTCATCTGTAACTCTCTGATAATCCATTTCGTGCACCCCCTAAAGAGTCAGTCGTATGTTTCCTTCCAACTGCATGGCCGTACAGGTCTCAATCAGCCGCCAGACAATCCTCTCGCCATACAGATCACTTTTGGTGCGCTCCCGCAACTCTTCCAGAGTAAAGTTGGACGTGACCAGCAGCGGCAGCTTGTTGCGGTAACGGTAGTCCACTATTTGAGCCAGCGAACGCAGGGCAAATTCCGTTGGCCGCTCCACACCCAGGTCATCCAGCAACAACAAGTCGACGCTGCGCACCACTTCTATCATTTGGTGTTCGTTTTCATCCTTGTCCCGGGAACCGAATGTGGAACGCAGCTCATCGAGAAAATCGGCATAGACCAGGTATTTGACCGACATGTGTTCTGCCATATAGTTGGCCACACAACCAAGCATGTAGGACTTGCCCGCCCCTGTCTCGCCGTGTATGAACAGTCCCTGACCGTCGGGCTGGGCAACCAGCTGGTCACAGAACTCCTGAACATATTTAAAGGCCTTGCGCGCCTTGGGCCGCAACTTTTCGGGGTAAAGGCCGAAGTTTACATTGGCAAAATCCGCCTGCTGCAAACGCCGTGGCAACCCGGCGGCGCGCCGGCGGTATGTCTTGCTGTCAGCCGCATTGCAGGTGCAATCGGTATAGCCGTTCTCAGTGGCTATCCGGCCGGTATCCTGGCATTTAGTGCATTCCCAACCCGGCTCCAAAGCCTTCGGCGACAGTCCAAGCTTGTTGAGCAATCTTCCCTGTTCTGCCCGCAGTGCATCCAGTTTCTGCTGACAGGCGGCCAGTTCCTCCTCCTTCTCTTCTCCCCGAATACTCTCCACAGTCAATTGAACCATTTGACGGCGTACAGCCTGAATATCCCTGTGGCTTTCCGCCAAATCGGGATGGGTATGCAAAAGTTTCTCAAGCTGCTGTTGATGCTGATCCAGCACTTGCTGTTGGCGCCGGTGGACGCCGTTTTCGTTATTGGTCATCGTCACCATCCCCAAAGGACACAGTCTTGCGCTTGATGGCCTGGCGCAGGTCACTGGCCTTGTGTTCATGGGTATAAGTCTTGGCTCTCTTGGGGGTTTCCGACTGGCTTCCCCTCAACCATTTGTCGATAAACATTACGCCGGGCACGCCCCGTCCCTGGAAATCTCCGGACAGTATCGCCTTCTTGATTTCACTTCTCAATTCTTCAGGGCTGGGCCATTTCTGGGACCAGTTATCCACTATTTCTTTTTCTGCCGGCGTCAGTGTGTTATAGGCCCGTCCAAGTTCTTTCTCCACCATTCGGTGGTATTCCTGTTTCTCATGGAATAATTTGTCCTGACGCAACAGGTCCTCATAGCTCTGTATGCCTTGAACCAGCCACTGGCGCACAATGCTGTCGGTATAGGCGCTGGGACAGGTGCCGCCAGTCCCTTCCAGGGCTACTTTTTTCTTGGTTCTTGCCAGCAATTCTTCCAGCAATCGGATGTCAGTTACTTGCTCAAACCAAAGGTCAAACCGTTCCCGCAGCTGCTTTGTCGGCCGGAACTTGCACTCATTGATAAAACGGGTGGTCAGCTCATCAGCCTGCTGTTCAGATATCCTGGGCACCCTGGGCTCTTTTTTCTCTTTTTTGCCTGGACTCTTTTTGTCCAGCCCTCCCCGTTTCAGGTGAAAGGCCTCAATCAGCGGCCGGAGGCGTTTTTTTTCTGCTTCCGGTATCAGCTCGCTCTTGTAGAGTTGGTCCGGGTTTAGGGGCATCAGCACACTGCATATTCCTTCTCCACCTTCATCCACCAAGCCAAACCGGGCCAGCTCCTGAAGGGCGGAGCGAAAGCTTTTGATGCTGATGTTCATCCGTTGAATCATGTCGCTCTCGGAAACAGACTGGCCGTTTATCAGAGCATGATAGAGATTAATCCACACAGCCATGGCTTCAAACCCCATCAACGGCTGATATATCTCCAGCAGCTCCGGATCCAGCACGGTATGGTTTTCTGTGCCCTGTAAACGGAAATTCAATCTGTCTCACCTCCGCCAAAATAACTTTCAATCCCCTGGAAAATTGCCCCGGCCGCCCGCCGGGGGAAATCTGGATGGCTGAGCACCGCCCGATCACCGGCATTGGTAATGAACAGCAATTCCACCAGCACGGCGGCATAGTCATCATTTCTCAGCACTGCATCGATGGTTTTCTGTTTCACTCCCCGGTCCCTTCGTTGCAATTCATCAATCAAAGACTTGTGTATAAGCCGGGAAGCAGAAAGCCCGGCGGGGCTGTTGAAAGAATTGGGGTTGTAAAAGGTCTCCAGCCCATGGGCAGTACTGCTGGAAAAAGAGTTAACGTGCACTGAAATAAAGAAATCGGGAAACCATTCATCAACTATTTCCCGGCGTTTCCACAGGTCCGGCCCAATGTTGCGACCCGGCTCGACTGTGGTGTCCACCAGGGTATCCGTTTCCCTGGTCATAAACACGACAGCCCCGGCCTCTTCCAACATGTCCCGCAACTCCAGAGAAACGGCAAGCACTATATCCTTTTCTGCGATTTCCGGGTTCCGTGTTCCCCGAGGATAGATGGCGCCCGGGTCATGGCCGCCATGGCCCGGGTCTATGGCAATCCGCTTTCCTTCCAAGCCGGAGCGAAACATTTCCACTCGATATCCACCGATTCCCTTGAGCACCCTCACCGCATGCAAAGGCAGTTGCGATTTAACACTGAGCACCACCCGGTCGTTTTGATGCTCCACAGATACATTCTGATCCAAATGTTGTTGGTCAAAGTGGTCGGCGGCGGTAAAAAGATGCAGCCTGATTTCGTCATCTGAAATCACCCAAAAATCCTGGTCGCCCACTGGCACCACAACTTCAACCACCCGGGCACGTTCATCGGTATATGTATAAACTCCCTGCCGTGGTCCGGCAGTAATA
>PWLI01000036.1 GCA_003559415.1 Clostridiales bacterium
ACTGGTGTATGAAGACAAACTGCTGGATATGCAGCAATACCTGGCGGCTGACGACGATATGGCGGAAAGAATCTGTGATTCCCTCAACATGGAATATGCCCGGCGATGGGGCAAAAAGGAACTGGCCCAAACCGGCGAAATACGCCGACAGTTGCTGCGGGCCATGGATGGCCAACCGCCTGCCTTGACAAAAACACCCCATGCAGAGTAGAATTAAGCGAACAACGAGGAAGGGGACAGTAGCCCCGCATCATTACCCAGAGACGCTGCCACCTGGTGAAAGGCGGCGAATGGCGCGAAGGTGAAAATCACCCCGGAGTTGGTTGCCTGAAATGGCAGTAAGGCAATCCGCAGGCATGCGTTACATGTTCGAGGGACAGGCCTTTGCCTGTAACTGGGGTGGTACCGCGGTAATTCCGTCCCCGGGCGAACAGCTCGGGGATGTTTCATTTTGGAGGTGAAGTTCATTGAAAGAAAAATTTGATCAACTCTCTCGACAGCCGGCGGCCAAACGGGAGCAGGCAGTGGCAGACTACTGGGATCAGATAAATCTGCTGGAAAAGAGTGTCAGCACCCGGGAGGGGGCAAAACCCTTTGTGTTTTATGAGGGCCCGCCCACTGCCAACGGGCGTCCCGGCAGTCACCATGTCATATCCCGCACCCTCAAGGATGCGGTGTGCCGCCACAAAACCATGGAGGGGTTCATGGTCCGCCGCAAGGCCGGGTGGGACACCCACGGCCTGCCGGTGGAAATTGAAGTGGAAAAGCAGTTGAAGCTGACCAGCAAGCAGGATATCGAGCAATACGGCATCGCCAAGTTTAACGACAAATGCCGGGAGTCGGTGTTTGCCTATGAAAAAGCCTGGCGCGACATGACCAGGCAAATGGGCTACCTGCTGGACATGGAAAACCCCTATATCACTTTGGAGAATGATTATATTGAGTCGGTGTGGTGGCTGCTGGACCGGTTTTTCAAAGAGGGCTACATGTACCAGGGCCACAAAATCCTGCCCTACTGCCCCCGCTGTGGCACCGGCCTGGCGTCCCACGAGGTGGCCCAGGGCTACAAAGAGATAAAATCCAACACCGTCACTGTTACCTTCCGCCGGGAAGACGCAGATGAGTCATTCCTGGTTTGGACCACCACCCCCTGGACGCTGGCTGCCAACGTGGCGCTGGCCGTCCATCCCGACCTGGAATACCTGAAGGCGGAAAAAGAAGGCCGGGTTTATTGGGTGGCGGCAGAATTGGCCGGGAGCATCCTCGGGGAAGATTACCGGGAGATGGAAAAAGTCAAGGGCCGGGAGCTGGAGGGGATAAAATATCGGCAACTGATGCCCTTTGTGCAACCGGACAAGGAAGCTTTCTTTGTCACTGTGGCCGACTATGTGACCACCGAGGAGGGCACAGGGATTGTTCACATCGCCCCTGCTTTTGGCGAAGAAGACTACCAGGTTGGGCAGCAGTACGACCTTCCGGTGCTGAACCCGGTGGATGAAGAGGGCAAGTATCACACCACTCCCTGGGCGGGCAGCTTTGTAATGGATGCCGATGTGGAAATCATCAAATGGCTCCACGGCCAGGATTTGTTGTTCAGCAAGCAACGGATGGATCATAACTACCCCCATTGCTGGCGGTGCACCACGCCGTTGCTGTACTATGCCAAGCCCGGCTGGTATATCGAAATGACCAAGCTTAAAGACCAGCTGATTGCCAACAACAACACCGTTGAATGGTATCCGCCCTATGTGGGTGAAAAGCGTTTTGGCAACTGGTTGGAAAACCTCAACGACTGGGCGCTGTCCCGCTCCCGGTACTGGGGCACACCTCTGAACATCTGGGTTTGCCAGTGTGGCCATGCCGATTCTGTGGGTTGCCGGGAAGAGCTGTCCCGCCGGGCAGTGAACCATGTGCCCGATGACTTGGATTTGCACCGCCCCCACATTGATGAAATCCGCATTGAGTGTGAAAAGTGCCAGGGCAGTATGGAACGGGTGCCGGAAGTTATTGACTGCTGGTTTGACAGCGGCGCCATGCCCTTTGCCCAGTATCACTGGCCCTTTAGCAATAAGGAGCTGTTTGAGGAACAATTCCCTGCCGACTTTATCTGTGAGGCAATCGATCAGACCCGGGGTTGGTTCTACTCTCTGTTGGCCATCTCCACCTTTGTCAAGGGAGTGTCGCCCTACAAACGGGTGCTGGTCAACGACATGGTGCTGGACAAGGACGGCAAAAAAATGTCCAAGTCCCGGGGCAACACCGTCGATCCCTTCGACCTGTTTGAAAGATTTGGCGCCGACGCCGTCCGTTGGTACCTGATGCACACTTCGCCGGTCTGGAGCCCCACCCGTTTTGATGAAGATGGCGTAAGGGACACGCTGGGACGGTTTTTCGGCACCCTGGGCAATGTATACACATTCTTTTCCCTCTATGCCAACAGCGACAGCATAGACCCCCGGGAATATGATGTGGAACTTTCTTCCCGCCCGGAGCTGGACCGCTGGATTGTTTCCAAGTTCAACAGCTTGGCTGGTGCCGTGGAAGAGGCCATGGACGGCTACGACCTGACCCGGGCAACCCGCCTGATACAGGAGTTTGTGGTGGAAGATTTGTCCAACTGGTATATACGGCGGGCACGGCGTCGTTTTTGGAGCAGCGAACTGGATGACGACAAGCGGGCAGTCTACCTGACCACCTGGGAAGTGCTGGAGGGCGTGTGCCGCCTGATGGCACCGTTGGCGCCCTTTATGTCTGAGGAGATATACCGCAAACTTACAGGCCAGCAGTCAGTCCATCTTGCCCAGTATCCCCATGCTGACGAAGATGCGATTGATGAAAAAGTGGAGAAACGCATGGATCTGGCCCGGGATCTGGTGGGCCTGGGCCGGGCGGCCAGGGAACAGGCCCGGATCAAGGTGCGTCAACCACTGGCAAAGATAATGGTGGACGGCAGTTACAAGCAGCTGCTCAGCGGGTTGATCCCCCTGATAAAGGAAGAGTTGAACGTCAAGGATGTGGAGTTTGTAACTGACCTGGGCTCGCTGATGGATTATCGCCTCAAGCCCAACTTCCCAGTGGCCGGACCTGCCCTGGGCCCCAAGATCAAGCAGTTTGCCCCCCTGCTGTCTTCTTTGGACGGAGCCGAGGCCAGCAAAAAACTGGCCGCCGGAGAGACGCTGAGCATGGAAATTGCCGGGGAGAAGGTGGAAGTGACCCGGGACATGGTGGAAGTGACGATATCGGCCAGGGAAGGCCATACTGCGGCCATGGAAGGGAACTTGTTTGTGATTCTGGACACCACCCTGACCCGCCAGCTCCTTGATGAGGGGCTGGCCCGGGAATTCGTCTCCAAAGTCCAACAGCTGCGCAAAAAGAATGACTACAATGTGGCGGACAACATTCATGTGGTTTTCCACGGTGACGACGAGGTGGCAGCGGCTGTTGATGGATTTGCCGACTATATAAGCCAGGAAACGCTGGCTGTTTCCATCCAGAGGGTTGAGGACGAAACCCTTGAGAAATTCAACCTCAACGACCATTTCACCGGTATTCGCACGGAAAAGGCTTAATTACAGCAAAAACGCCCACTCTTGGGCGTTTTGTTGTTATTGAGCAGCCAATTCTTCAATCCGCCGCCGGATATCGTCCCTGACTTCCCGGAAGTGCTGGCGGGCCTCATCGGGGGTGCCCTGGAAGCGGGCGGGGTCGGGGATGTCCCAGTGCCGTTTTTCAATA
>PWLI01000128.1 GCA_003559415.1 Clostridiales bacterium
AACACATAGGTGAACATCACCTTAAACCAGACATACCACTCCAAGGGCACCGGGGTAATCTCAATGGAAGACAGCACCTGGTCATCCCGGTCGTCCAACAGGGAAAAGGCACCCATGGCGCCAAAGGAAAACCCGGCCAGCAGAGCGATGAGAATTGCTGTGAGCTGCACTCCCTGGCCATAGACCACCTCGTAGTGAATAAGCAGGCGCCCGATGCTCCCCAGCACAAAGGGATAGAGCACCATTATCAGGGTCATCTGTTCTCGAAGGATATTTTTCAGCTCAAACTTAAGCATGGTGGCAAACATCGCTACACCCCCGCTTCCCGCATGACGAAGTTGTCAAACCCCGGCTTGACCATAAACCGATAGACCAGCACGCCAAGAACCAACATGTAACCCCAGGCAGCCAGCAGACGCCAGGTCTCGGCCTCGCGGAATGCCGCCCCCAATATGATGTTGGAGGCCTCAGGAGGCAGCAGGATGAAGAAATCTGTTACAACCCCGCGGATAACATTGAAAACCGCCAGCACCGGTGGAACCAGGAACACAAACACATAGACCATGTAGTTGGCCAGCAGCGAGGAAAAGTTCAATGACATGTAGGCAATCTTTATGCCAATCAGGGTGTGTATTATCGTAACCATTATCATGGCCGGCACCAACAACAGGTAGTTGAAGGTGATGCCCTTCATCAGGTATATGGCCACCGAGATAATAACGACCGAAATCATGGAGTTGATGATATTCATAATCACTTTTGCGGCGATGTACTCCTGCATGGTAACGGGGGAGACCAAGATGGAGTTGACGGTGCTCTCCTTCTTCTCATAAAACATCGTCGCCCCCACCAACAAAATGGTCATCATGGTTGCTTCCAAGAGAAAAATCAGAGGCACAAACCTCTCCAGCATTTCTTCTTCCATGAACCAGGCTGCACCCAGCCAGAACATGGTAACCACCAGTGTGGCCTGGAACAGTCCGTACTTGCTGAGGCGGCTGACTTCACCTTTAACCAGCACTGCCAACCTAGCCATGGAGAGCAACTCCCGTCACCTTGATGAATATGTCCTCCAGGGTAGTTTCTCCACTGTGGAGGGTTTCTATGTCCTTGGTTTTGAGAAACTGGTGGAAGCTGTCTTTCTTGATATCATCCATGGGAAATTCCTTGGTCAGCAATTCACCTTTCTCCTTGTACTCCACAGTCACAACCCGCTTGCCGTACTTGAGCTTGAGGTTGCGGGGCGAGTCACATTCCCGCAACTTGCCGTTGATAATGAAGGCCACCCGGTCACATAGCTGATCCACGTCGCTCATAATGTGGCTGGTGAGAAACACCGTGCCGCCATCGCTGCGGAACTCTCTGATCATGTCCTTGAGAATCATGCTGTTGACAGGGTCGATGCCGTTGGTGGGCTCGTCCAAAAACAGCATCTTGGGATCGTTTAGCAACGCCCGCACAAAGTTGAGGCGAATTTTCATGCCCTTGGAATACTGTCCCGCCTTTTTATGACGGTGCTCCCAAAGTCCCACCCGTTTGAGCAGGGGCTCCACATCCACGGTTTTTCTGTATAGCCGCTGGAAAAACTCCAGGTTCTCCATGGCAGTAAGCTTGGAAAAGGAAATGGGCATTTCAAAGGAAACACCGATGTCTTCATAAAACTGATTCCCATAATCGTGCAGCGGCTTTCCGTGGTAGAGGATTTCTCCCTGGTAATCCCGGATCATTTTGATTAGAAGCTTTTGGGTGGTGCTTTTGCCGGCTCCACTGGGGCCGAGAAACCCGAAAATTTCCCCTTCATTAATTTTAAAGTCGATTCCGTCCACAGCACAGACTTTGCTTTGGGGGTAACAATAACTCAGTTCACTGACTTCAAACACGGGCAATGCCTCCTTTTATGATATTCAGGGAGCTTTCCATACGGTCTACCAACTGATCCCGGGAACCGGTCTGCCAGTAGTCCTGAAAAAAACTCTTGTTAAGCGCAAAGAGCATCTCGACGACAATGTCAGCATCCACATGGGGCTCTATCCTCCCCCGTTGTTTTTCTTTTTCTATAAGCTGGCGGAAAAAATCCCAGTTCCCGCCAAATTGGTCCCGCAGCTTGGCAATAAACGCGCTGTCATCGTAGTCCATGAGCATGCTGATGCGGTAATACCTGGGCTGACTTTCCGCCCAGTCCAATATGCTCATAAACATCTGACGGTAAGTTTCAAAAAAATCGGCATGGGGATTGATGTCCCGGGTGGCAGCAGCTACAGTCATCTTTTCCCTGGCAATCTCCCCCAACACATACATGTACAGGTCCTCTTTGTCCCGGAAATACTGGTAGAAACTGCCCCGGGAAATGCCGGCGGATTGCACCACCTGGTTGATGGAAGCCTGGCTGAAGCTGTGGTTGGAAAATTCTTCCACTGCGGCGTCAAAAATCGCTTTTTTCTTGTTTTCAGCAAGCCGCTCAAAGGTTTCCGAAGGCAATACCCCACCTCCTTTGAATGAATACTATCACACCGGGATAAAAATGACAACCCTGTCACATGACAGGGTTGTCATTTCAGTTTTTCCTTACCACCACTGTCTTGGCGGCCATATCACCCAATCGCTGCCGCTTGTCATTGCTCCACACCAGCACAGCGGCCACCAGGTAGAATAAAAGAGCATCAACTACTCTCAGCAGATTGCGCACCAGGGCTTCAACCAAGCCGCAACTGCCTCCGTCCACCCGTTTAACCCGAATGCCCAGCAGCAGTTTGCCCGGGGTGGCACCCAGCAATCCTTCAAACAACCAGAAATAGGCGAAAATCAACACAAACAGCCCCAAGGCAGGCAAGCCCTGCAGCCGGAAACCGGTGGCAGTCAGGTCGCCGGTCAGAGCAGCCACTGCTACCCCCAGGCCCACAAAGGAAATAATCAAGTCTGCAAAATGGGCAACAAACCGCCTTCCCACACCGACATAAGAAATGTTCTGACCTGTTTCCGTCATGAAATACCTCCTTAAAGTTTTTGAGCAGCCCGGGCGTACAACAACAAGGAAGAAACCAGAAGCGCCACCGCTATCACTGGCAGCGAACCGGAAAGTGTCTCCATGGCGTCGGGCACAGCAACCAACATGACAGCAATTGCCGCCATGACCATGCCACCGACAAGCTTTAAATCCTTGCCGTGGCGCTGTTGCAGCTTGGAAACCTGCATGGTAATCAAGGCAGAGGCGATGATGGCAATTTCAATAAACAGGTAGGCCAACAAGTACACACCCAACAACAATATAAAGGTTGTACCGTCAACTCCTGCATCAGCCAGGATGCTGGTCCAAAGCACCGGAAAGCCAGCGGTGCAGGGCAATTCAATAATGGCCACACCGGCGGCAAAAAGGGCAGTTATGCCAATCAACGGCAAGATGGCCCGGGGCTTGGATACATCCCGGCCGCCACTGTAAATATAGGGCCGCAAGCGCTGGGGGATGGAAATGGCAATGCTTTTTCCCTCCAGAAACCAGTCAGCGATGCTCAACACGGCAAAGCCAAGGGCTAAGAGCCCGATGACATAACGAATCCATGCCAAGTGGATAATCAGTGCAAAAACAGCAAACACGCCGGCGATAAACAGCCCGTAAACAGCGGCCGTGACCAGCAGAAAAACCGAGCCCACAACTGCTATGCGGCGCCGGGTATGGGTGTTGAGAATAATCGCCAGCAGCACCGTCAGCACCCACAGCGAACAGG
>PWLI01000146.1 GCA_003559415.1 Clostridiales bacterium
GACAGGAATGGCTTCGCTGGTAGGCAATGTGGGGGGGATATTGGCCACCACACCCTTGGCGCTGTTGGTGTTGGCGGTGGGATGGCGCAACTCTTTTGTTTTTATCGGCGCCGGCTCTCTCTTGCTGGCGGCGGTAATCTGGGCGCTGGTTGTGGACCGCCCGGAACATGTAGGGTTCGCCAGCCGGGGCACCGATAATGACAAGCCTGATTTCGGCTTGTTGCAAAGCCTCAAGATGGTGGCATCGGTGCGCGGAACATGGGTGAATTTTATTGTAGTGGCAGGTTTGATGAGTGGGGTAATGTCTTTTTCCAGCATATGGGGTGTGCCCTACCTGATGCAGGTTTATGACATGGATAAGGCAGTGGCATCCCAATATGTGTTGCTGTTGACCCTGGGCATTTTAGCTGGTTCGGCTTTGGTTGGCTGGCTTGCCGACAAGCTAAAGCAAACCAGGATTCTGATAATTGGCGGCAGTGGTTTGCTGACTTGTTTTTGGTTTTATGTGGTGGTTCTGGCTTCTGCCAAGCCACCGGTGTGGCTGTTGGGGCCGTTGTACTTCGTCGCTGGCCTGACGGGCATAGTGTTTATGCTCTGTTTTGCCAATGCCAAGGCAGTCAACCATCCCCAGCTTTCGGGAACAGCCACGGGGGTGGTAAATATCGCAGGATTTTTGACCACTGCCATTGCCAATGTCTTGATAGGCTGGCGGTTGGACAACCTATGGGATGGAACCATCATTGAAGGTGTACGCTACTATGGCCAGTCGGGTTTCCAACAGGGTTTGCTGATACTGCTGCTCTTTTCCGGCATAGCCTTTGTGGCCAGCTTTGCCCTCAGGGAGCCCTCTGTTTCCAAAGTTTAGCAAGGGGATGATCATATGGGAAGTGGCCAAGACGAAACTGCTGTTTTGCCTTTTTATAGCAACACAAGGGTTTGGGTGGTCGGCCTGATATTGATTGCCCTGTTGGCGGTGGGCTTGTGGTGGGGAGGCGAAACCACATGGGATGGCCTGATGGCAATCCAGACTCACCCCAGTCAGTTAATCAGCGACTATGTGGCGGTGGCCGGGCCGGGCCCCGCCTTGGTCAATGCGTCGCTGGCGGCGCTGGCCGGACTTGTTCTCGTGTTGCTGGCTCGTGTTGATGTGACGGGACCTACGGCTGCCGGTGTTTTTACCATACTGGGCTTCGGGCTGTTTGGCAAAAACATCGTCAACATCCTGCCAATTTTTCTCGGGGTTTGGTTATATGCCAAGGTGGTCAAGTCTGATATGAAACACTACATACTGCCGGCGCTTTTTGGCACGGCGCTGGGCCCGGTTGTTTCTCACATTGCCTTTGCCACAGGCCTGGGCCTTGTGGGAGGCATAACTGCAGGCCTGGTAGTCGGATTTATCATGCCTGGAGCCGGCGCCCACATGCTGCGCAACCACCAGGGCTTGAACCTTTACAACCTGGGATTCACTGCCGGCTTTCTGGGACTGTTTATCGCCGCCATGCTCCGGGGGCTGGGCAACCCCGTTTCTGCCATGATGCTTTGGGATGTGGACTATTCAGCCATGTACGGGTGGCTGCTGCTGGGGCTGTGTGCAGCGTTAATTATCGTTGGTTTGTTTTTGAGCAAGTGGCGCATCAAGGGTTGTTGGGACATAATGAAGGAAACAGGTAAACTGGCCACGGATTTTGTCAGCATCGCCGGTTTTGGCCCTACTTTGATTAACATGGGCCTGGTGGGGCTGTTGGGAATAGGATACCTCGTGGCGATAGGCGGTGACTTCAACGGGCCTACTGCCGGTGGCGTGCTGACAATGATTGGGTTTGGAGCCTTTGGCAAACACCTGCGCAACTGTGTTCCGGTGATGGCGGGGGTGTGGCTGGGGACCTTCATTTTTCAGTGGGGCCCTTCTGACCCCGGCGCCCAGCTGGCTGTTTTGTTTGGCACCACCCTGGCGCCGGTGTCCATGCAGTTTGGCCCGTTGATTGGCGTCGCTGCAGGAGTCGTCCACCTGATAGTAGTACACAATGCCGGGGCTATCCATGGCGGCCTGAATCTTTACAACAACGGTTTCGCAGGCGGCCTGGTGGCAACTGCCATTGTAGCAATATACAGGGGGTTGGGAAAAGATGTCTAAAAAGCCTTCATCTTCCGGTGGGCACCGTCGCCGTCTCCAGGGCATCGTGGATGAATTGGTGGGCAATGCCCTAAATGCCGATGCAACAGAAGTGAATGCGTCTGTGGTGTGCAAGGAAGATTACTGTGAAATAAGGGTGCAAGACAACGGCCGGGGAATGGACGAAGAAAAGGCTGCTGAAGTACTGAAGATGCTCAAACAACCCCGCCGCCACGAGCTGGAAGAGTACTATGGTGACCTGGCTGGCATCTCCGGTTCCAAGTCGGGATTGTCCATCGTAGGCATGCTGGTGGACAGTGCGGAAGTTACATCAAAACCGGGGGAAGGGACTACTATAATTGTCAGGGTGAAAAACTGACTTGTGAACTCACTAAAGCGTTACAAGTTTATTAAAATGCTTTGTTTTCCTGTCTAAACACTGTAAAGTGTGATAATGTATTGTTTGACAGCAGAATATTTTTGTTGACGGACCTTTTGCCGGGAACATGATCTAATAATTTCATAATTAGGAATGGAGGTCTGTTCATGCAACTGGAAAAGCTTGACGAAAGACACATTACCCAGCTTTTCAAAGCGGTGTTGGCGTTGCAGGATGTTGATGAGTGCTATCGGTTTTTTGAGGACCTGTGCACTGTAAACGAGGTGAAATCCCTCGCCCAGCGCCTGGAAGTGGCCCGGATGTTGAAAGAGGGCTACACCTACCACAAAATCGAAGATGCCACTGGAGCCAGCACGGCTACCATCAGCAGGGTTAAGCGGTGCCTGGAGTACGGTGAGGGCGGTTACGGTGAGATTTTGCAACGTCTGGCCAATGAGGACAAAAGCTGACAGGCAGGGAAATCCTGCCTGTTTTTATTTCTTGACTTGCTGCTCAACCTCAGGTAGAATTAAGCAAAGCTTTGAAGGAGAATAGTACCTTGTCGGGTATTCCCTAGCGAGCCGGGGGCGGTGCGAGCCCGGTGCTTACCCCGGGGGAAGGCGCTCCGGAGCAGCCGTTAGCCGCGGCCGGTTTGCCTCCGATAGAGGGCAGCTAGAGGTGGGCCGCTACGGCCAACCAGGGTGGCACCGCGGGCAACAACCCGTCCCTGACCGGGGGCGGATTTTTTATTTTGGAGGTGGCTGAGATGACAGAAAAGAAATTCGAAGATATCGTTTCCTTGTGCAAGCGTCGCGGATTTATCTTTCAAAGCAGTGAGATTTACGGCGGCTTCAGCAGTTGCTGGGACTACGGCCCCCTGGGGTCTGAGCTGAAGAAAAATGTCAGAGACCAGTGGTGGCAGGCAGTGGTTCGCCGCCGCAGCGATGTGGTGGGCAGTGACACGGGGATATTGATGCACCCTGATGTCTGGCGGGCATCAGGGCACGTGGACAGTTTTACTGATCCCTTGGTAGATTGCAAAGAATGCAAGCGGCGGTTCCGGGCTGATCACCTGGAGCAGGTGGAGGAGTGTCCCCATTGCCAGGGTGAACTTACCCCCGCCCGCCAGTTCAATCTGATGTTCAAGACCCATGCCGGGCCGGTGGAAGACAGTGCAGCTGAAGTGTTTCTTCGGCCGGAGACGGCCCAGGGCATCTTTGTCA
>PWLI01000098.1 GCA_003559415.1 Clostridiales bacterium
CAAGGTGGTTCGGGGCGAAGCGCTTAAGCTGCGTCAACAGGAATATGTGGAGGCCTCCCAGGCCACTGGCTGCAGCGATTTGCAGACCGTCTTTGGCCATGTACTGCCCAACGCAGTACCACTGCTGTTGGTTCAGGCCACCCTCTTTTCCGGGCAGGCGGTGTTGTTGGATGCCTATGTTAACTTTTTGGGTGTGACGGGAGCCGCCGGCTGGGCCGGCGCCCTGGCCGAGTCCATGGGAACTTTCCGTTCGCTGGCGCTGTACCGGGAACCCTGGCTTGTGGCCAGCACCGGCATGTGCCTGCTGCTGGTCATAGGCGCATTCAACATGCTGGGCGATGCCCTGCGGGATGCCCTGAAACTGAGGATGTGAGGTGGACGCGATGAAACGTCTGCTAGTTGTATTGCTGTTGCTTCTGTTGCCACTGTCTGTTGCGGCGGGAGAGCTGCCTGAACCCCGCCCCCAAACTCCGCCCCGGCAACACCAGTGGTCAGAGACCAGCACATTTGCAGCCCGGCACACCCATTACACCGACCACATCCCCGTTCTGCGGGATGACCAGGGCAATTTTCATCAAGTGTCCTGGCTGCCCCAGGGCGATGAGAGCTTTTTGCTGGCCCAGATGAGAGCTTTTTGCTGGCCCACAAGGTGCTGGATGCCCGGGGGGAAGTAAAAGGATATACTGAAACTAAAATCCCCGGCCTGACCGAATATGCCGGGGTGGCACTGACCTCAGAAGGCCTGTTGGTGGTATGGCTGGAGCACCAGGTGGTGCCGGATGAAGATACCACCGGAGAAATGCTTCTCCATGGGGCAATTGTGGACAGCCAGGGTAACATAGTCAGGCAGTCTGAGTTGTCTTACCACTTGCCTGGGGGCACGCCGGGCTTGCAGTTGGACTATTTTGAAATGGCCTGGCGGGTCCATCCCTTGGTGGGCAGCGACGGCACAATCCACCTGTCGCTGCAGGCTGGCGACAGGTCGCTGTTCAGAAATTATTACTTTAAGTTTGATGCAGAGTTTAACCTGCTCTCAGTGGATTCGGGGAAAAACAACGCTTCTCCCCACGCCATGATGGGGGGGGCGCTGGGCAAGGATCAGCAGGGCAATGTCTATGTTGTTTACTCCGCCCGGGAGGCTGTTTGGCTGATGGCCTTTTCTCCTGAGGGAGAAAAGCTCTATGAACAAAAGGTGGCGGAGCAGGTGTTCAGCCTGGCGGGCGAACCGACAAATGAGTATACACGTCGGGGCCGGGGGCCTGCCCTGGCGGTGGATGATCAGGGCGTTGTGCACATCGCCTACAATTACCTGGTATCGGCGCGGATGGGCCAGGAAGTGGTTGATGTCCATTACCTGCAGGTGGTGGACGGTGAGGTGGCAGTGGAGAAAAAACTGACCAACAGCACCGGCCGGGCCCGTTTCCCCACCATTACCCTGGAAAACCAGCGGGTCACAATCTGCTGGGAGCAGCCTTCCGGTGGCCAGCAGCGGTTGTGGTTTACCACCTTTTCTCTGGACGAGGAACCACAGGAAGCCTTGTTTGAGCAGGTGGAGCTGGTTTATGGCGAGGGCTTTTCCAGCTCCGGGCTGGTGTGGGCCCATGATGACAACCACTTTAGTGCTGCCTGGTGGCTGGGCGCCGGCAGCGAACGTCAGGTGGCCTTTAAGACCACCTATAATCCCCAACCCCAGACAATATGGCATCAATTCGGCATAATTGATGATTTCTCCAGGCGGGGTACACTGGGGCAGGTGCTGTTTTGGCTGGCCATGGTGCTGCTGTTGGCTGCCGTCCAGTTCTTTTCCAACCTCCATGTTGTGTTGGCGGCGGCGCTGGTGCTGTACCTGCTCTACCGTCTCCAGCTGCTGGAACCCTTGCTGGAGCGGCCCTGGCGGGTGCTGGCCTTGCTGTTGGTTCTGGGCTTTGCCCTGGTGCCGCCCTTGGCGGTGGCCCGGGAAATTGCCGGTGAGGGCTATCATCTCTTTGCCGCCCTGGTTGCCTTTTCCTTGGTGGTTGGCGGCTCGTGGCTTCTGCGGGTAAACTACCAGAGTTCAATGAACCTGGTGCTGGGCTGCGTGGCCTGGCTCTACCTGTTGATGTTGGTTCAGGTGGCGCCGGCAGTGCCCCAGCTGATTGGCATGTAAGTATTAAAAAAAGAGGCGTGACCAAGTGGTCACGCCTCTTCCTTTGCCCGGGATCGTTGCACCAGCCAGTGTATGAGCTGCATTATGATGCCCAGCACAAAACCGGCGATGACAAGTTGAAACATAATCAGAAAGGCAATCAGGTCTTCCCAACCGCCAACTCCCCGGGAAAGAGTGGCCAGCATGATGACCACTCCGGCTACCAGGCCCAGGGCAGATGTGGCAAGCAACAGCTTCCAGCCGAAAAACCCGGCGGCAGCAATCAGCTGGCAGACTACCAGGAAGAATAGGAACACACCCAGGACATTAATCAACTCTCCTGAATAGCCCAGCAGCAGTGTATAACTCAGGTAGTAGATGGCGGTGGCCAGGGCCGCACCGGCCAAGCCCAGCAAAAACCACTTGGGGTCACGGGTGTTTAACATTGTGTCATCTCGCTTTCTTGGATCAGGGATTAGATTTTGCGGTAAAGCCGAAGCAGCTTGAATACCCACGGCGCCGCCAGCGTTACCCACAGCGCCAGGCAGAAGTAGCGGAAGAAGCGGAACAGGTGATATGCCAGCCCGGTGTCATCGCCCACCAGGCTGTCGCTGACAGAGCCCAGGGCGTAGTAAAGGCCGAAAAACACCACCAGGCCCAACACCGCCTTGATGATGTGCTGCCACCAGGCCGCTTTGACCTGAAAACCGACAAAATCTGCCTCCAGGCGGTAGCCCCACAGGGCGCCCAGGGCAAAGCCCAGAACCATGGATCCGTCACCGACGCTGTGGTTCATAAACAGTATGGCAATCACACCGCCGGTGGCCAGCAGCCAGGTGGAAAGCTTCATCTCCAGCTCCAGGTTGCGGCAGAAAAACTCATACAACCCCAGCAGGCTCAAGCCGATGAGGATGCCAAACAGCATGTCGATGGGAAAATGGACGCCCAGGTAAATCCGGGAGAAGGCCACCAGAAAGAGAATAATGCCGGCAGCGATGTAGGCCCAACGCTTATTAATCTGCAGAGCCAGGTAACTCCAGTAAACGGTGCTGCCCTGGGCGTGGCCGCTGGGAAAAGAGTAGCCCTCCTGGGTAATCTTGCGCAGTTCATGGGGCGGCCGCTCTGTTTGGAAGTTGTACTTGATTGCCGAGTTCAGGTAGGTGGAGATAAGGAAAAATACTGCAAAACGAAACCCGAACTTTTTGTCAAACAGCCAGAAAAACAAGGGGATAGTAGCCATGTAAAATTCCAATTCACCGGTGTAGGTCAGCAGGCGAAACAGCGTGTCCAGCCAGGGTGTGGAAAATTGCTGGATCCAGATGATGAAACTGGTATCGGTCAAAATAAAACCTCCTTTTACAATGGTCTGTAACATTTCCACGTTTATGTGTTATAATCCTTCCAGACAGCAAAATCTTGGGTTTTGCAATTGTGCAAGGTGAACTTTGCAAGGGAGGATTGTCATGGATGCTGATCTTGTTCGCCTGGGCATAATCACTGCCCTGGCAGGCTTAAGCGGGTTGTTTTAGGCGGGATTTGCTTTCTACTCCATATATTCTGTGGTGGTGTGGCGCCTGGGCAAG
>PWLI01000142.1 GCA_003559415.1 Clostridiales bacterium
CTGGCCCGGGCGGCAGAGGCCGCCGGCGCCGCAGCCCTGACAGTGGCCAACACCCTGCGTGGCCTGGCCATGGACATACCCAACCGCCGGCCGCTGTTGGCCAACACCTTTGGCGGTTTGTCGGGGCCGGCCATAAAGCCCGTTGCCCTGGCGTTGGTCTGGCAGACCAGCCAGGCGGTGTCCATACCGGTCATCGGCTGTGGCGGCATCTCTTCCGTTGAAGATGTGGTGGAGTTTATGTTGGCCGGAGCGTCAGCAGTCCAGGCAGGCACGGCAACCTTCAGCCAGCCTCTTTTGCTGCCCGGCCTGGTATCCGGCCTGGAGCAGTGGCTGGAGGCCAACGATGCAACAGTTAAACAATTGGTGGGAGCAGCCCACCCGGGGAGGCAATGATGACCAAGTTAATAGTTGCCCTGGACACCAACAATCATTTGTGGGCTCGGCAGATGGTGGAAAAGCTGGGATCGGCAGTGGGGTTTTACAAGGTCGGCCTGGAGTTGTTCACCGCCGCCGGCCCGGAAATGGTCCGGTGGCTCAAGTCGTCGGGGAAAAAGGTGTTTCTTGACCTGAAGTTTCATGACATCCCCACCACCGCCGGCCGGGCGGTGGCCGCGGCGGCGGTCCTGGACGCCGATTTGTGCACCGTCCATGTTGCCGGCGGCCGTGAGATGTTGCAGGCCTGCAGGGACAGTGCCGGCCACATGAAGCTGTTGGGCGTGACGGTGCTGACCAGCAGCGATGAAAACACGCTGCGGGAGTGTGGCATAGACCGTCCCCTGGGCCAACAGGTCCAGCAACTGGCCGACCTTGCCAGAAGCAGCCGCCTGGACGGCATTATCTGCGCCGCCAGCGACCTGGGGCAGCTCAAGGGTTTGCCGGCGAATTTTTTGCGGGTCACACCGGGCATACGCCCTGCCGGCAGCGTTGCCAACGACCAGCGACGGGTTATGACCCCTGCCCAGGCATCGGCCAGTGGAGCGACCCACATTGTGGTGGGGCGCCCCATCACGGCAGCTTCCGATCCCCAGGCAGCTGCCCAGACGATTATCAATGAACTGGAGGAGAGCCAATGAAAAACATGGAAGAAATGTTTGCCAACACCGGAGCTTTGCAAAAGGGGCATTTCCGCCTTACTTCCGGGTTGCACAGCGACACCTATCTGCAATGCGCCCTGGTGCTGCAATACCCCGACAAAGCCCGCCAGATGGCGGAGCAAATGGCAGAAAAATTGGGCGATGTCCGGCCTGACGTGGTCGTTGGCCCGGCCATGGGCGGTGTGACCTGGGCATACCAGCTGGGATTGACGCTGGGCTGCCGGGCGCTGTTCGCCGAGCGCTCGGAAGATGTGATGTCACTGCGCCGGGGTTTTTCCGTCAAGCCGGGGGAGAAGGTGTTGGTGGCTGAAGATGTGTCCACCACCGGCGGTTCTGCCATGGAGGTCATCCGTTTGTTGGAGGGCTACCGGGCCAACATTCTTGGCGTGGCCCTAATCGTCGACCGCACCGCCGGCAAGCTGGACTTTGGCTTCCCCTACTGGTCGCTGTACCAGATTGAACCCAAGGTCTGGCGTCCGGCAGATTGCCCCCAGTGCCAGGCGGGAATCCCGACGGACAAGCCCGGCAGCAGGTAAACGGCCCTTGCGGGCTGTTTTTTTGTAAAGGAAAAACAGGCCTGTTTGTCGAATTAACAACAATCAAGCTCCTATGCAGGGAGGTCATATAAATGATAACTGTCTACCCGGTCACAACCCGCCGTCATCGCCGCCAGTTTGTGAATTTGCCCTGGCGATTGTACAAAGATGACCCCAACTGGGTGCCGCCGTTGAAGATGGACATGCACAACACCCTAAACCCCAAACACAACGCCCTGCTCCGGCTGGGACCCAACTGTTTCTTCCTGGCCGAGCGGGAAGGCCGGATAGTGGGCAGGATTGGCTGCGGCATTGACAAGTTGCTCAATAAGGCCAAGGGCATGGAGATGGGCTATATCACCCTCTTTGAGTGTGAACAGGACTATACCATCGCCAAGCTGCTTTTGGATGTGGCCACCGGGTTTTTGCGCCGCCACGGAGCGGAGCTGGCCACAGGGCCCCAGTCGCCCAGCAACGGCGACGACTACCGGGCCATGCTCATCGACGGCTTTGATTCGCCGCCGGTATTCCTCAACAGTTACAACCCTCCCTGGTACAAGGATTACTTGGAAAAATACGGTTTCACCAAACACTTTGACCGCTATGCCTACTGGGTGGACCTGACTGAGCCAATACCTGAGCGTCTGCAGCGGGGGGTGGCGGCAGCGGAGAAGCGCTTCCGCTTCAGCGTCCGGCCGATAAACATGAAAGACATCCCCGGCGAAGCGGCAAAAATTAAGGTAATAGCCGACAAAGCCACTCCCGAGGAGTGGCCGGACATGATTGCCCCCAGCATGGAAGAGATTATGGCTGAGTTTGCCAAGCTCAAACCCGTTATCGTTCCCGAGCTGGCAGTGATTGCCGAGACGGAGCAAGGGGAGCCGGTGGGCATGGGCGTATCAGTGCCTGACTTCAACCAGGTCATCAAGAAGATAAACGGCAAGCTCTTTCCCTTTGGCTGGTTGCGCTTTCTGCTGGGCAAAAAGAACATCGACGTCGTACGGGTGTTTGCGATAATGGTTGTGCCCGATTACCACCGCCGGGGGGTCTCTGCCGCCATCTACCTTAAAACAATGGAGGCGGCCAAGTCCATGGGCTTTATCGGCGCCGACTGTTCCAGCATCCATGAATTCAATGTGGCCATGAACAGGGACGCCCAGGGGGCGGGGGCGCGCCTGTGGAAGACTTTTCGGGTTTTCCAGCTGCCATTATAGACCAAAAAACCGCGGGTTTGCCGCGGTTTAGCTTTGTACGCCGATGGTGCGGTTGAGGTTGAGCTGCATGTACAGGCATTCTGCCGCTTCGCCGATGACCATGGCCCAGGCGCCGGCTGCCGCCGGATCCACCCTGCCCTGCCACAACAGGCCCACCAGCACCACCAGCAGCACCACCAGGTTGAGGCCCTTGCCGCTGCCAATCAGCCGGGTCTTTTTTTGTTGCATGAGAATGCCCCACAAGTACTCCCGCCAGCCCAGGGCCAGGGGCATCAGCGTCATAACCTGCAGCACCCGGCGGGCGGATTCTGCCACTGCTCCGGAAACCCCGATCAGGCGCTCCAGCACAAAGGAACCCACGGGGCTGAAGGCAATTGTGCCCAGGAGAAAACAGGACAGCACGGCGAAGGCAACGATGAACCGGCCGGTGGCCCGGAAGGTGGCGGGCTGGTCAATTTTTATAAAAGCCAGCGTTGTCTGGTGCAGCATGGTCAACGGGGCAATGAAAAGCCGGCTGAAGGCGTTGCCGACGGCATAGGCCGCCAGGGCTATTTCCGGCTGGAAGGATCGGGCCAGCCCCACATTAATCATCGGCCCAAAGGCGGTGGCAATAAATGTGGTCACAATCAGCGGCAGGAAAAACACGGCTATTGCCCGGTTGCCCAGGGGCGTGCCGGTTTTTTCCAGCGGAATGAAACGGGTGTCCTCCAGCAACGGCCGGGCTCGCCATCTCATCACAGCCGCTTCCACAGTAAAGGCGCCGACAAAGGCGATGCTGGCGCTGAGCGCCCCGGGCAGTTCGGTGGTGTAGGCCAGCGTAAACACTATGGCGGCCATGAACAGCAAGCGCAGTA
>PWLI01000088.1 GCA_003559415.1 Clostridiales bacterium
CCAGTCCTGGCTGGCCCGAAGGTGGGACTTAAACCAGTCTTCGGTCTCCCGGTTGGAGCAGCGGGTGTTGTATAAACTGAGAGAAGGGATGAAGGAACATTAGAGGTGTTTTTTATTTTGCGTAGATATTGCCGATCAACCAGTTGACAAAGCTGTTGGGCAGCAGTTTGTTTAACAGCACAAACAGCTTGTACTTGGCCCCTATGGTATATAGGGGCTTTACTTTTCCTTTGGTAGATATTCTGTATATTGCCCGGGCAATGGTTTCTGCCGGCATGCCATTTTGCTCGTCCTTTTCCATGACGGCAATGCTGCGCTCAATCGCGCCATTGTAAACGTCGTCGCCTTCCAAGGATTTTATCCGGGCATCGGTGAAGTCAGTTTTTACATCGCCCAGCTGCAAAGAACAGACGCTTACGCCAAAGGGCTTAAGCTCATTGGCCAGGGCATTGGCAAGGATATTTACTGACGCCTTTGTCGCTGAGTAGAAGGCCTGGAAGGGAATGGCAAAGACTGCCGCTGCCGAAGATATGAAAACAATCCTGCCCCGGCTCTCTTTTAGCATGGGCAGGGCCGCTTTGATACAGCTGACGGCGCCGAAGAAGTTTACATCGAACTGGCTTTGGGCAGCTTTTATGTCTGTAAACTCTACCGCTCCGGCTATGCCAAACCCGGCATTGTTGATAAGCAGGTCAAGCTGGCCGCTTTGCTTCTGGATCTGGGCGAAGGCGGCCTGCACTGCCTGTTCATGGTTGATGTCGGTTGGGATGTCAATCACCCCGGGTTCTTTTGCCGGGCTGCGGCTGAGGTTGTATACCATCCAGCCCCTTTGGATAAAGAGCCTGGCTGCTTCTCTTCCAATGCCCCGGGATGCGCCGGTTATGGCCACAACCCTGTTGCTGCTCATGCCAGTCCGGCCTCTTTCATGACTGCCTGGATGATGCCGGCGGCTTCATCCAGCAACTCTTCGGTATGGGTGGCCATGAGGCTTAAGCGCAGCAGGCACTCGTTGGGCGGTGTGGCCGGTGGCAACACGGGGTTTACATAGACTCCGGCTTCGAATATCTCCATGGAAATTTTCAGGGTGGTCAACATGTCGTTGGTGTAGATGGGGATAATCGGGGTGGGTGTGTCTTTTATGCTGATGTTGCGGTCCCGGAGGGCCTTTTTCATGTACATGCTTAAATGGTTCAGCCTCTTGACCAGCTGGGGTTCATTTCTGAGAATTTCCAGCGCCTTCATGGCTGCGGCGGTGGAAGAAGGCGGGATGGATGCAGAGAAGATAAAGGGCCGGGACTTGTGCTTCACATAGTTGGCCACTTTTTCTGAAGCGGCCATGTATCCACCCAGGCTGGCCAGGGACTTGGAGAAAGTACCCATGATAATATCTACTTCATCCTCCAGGCCGAAGTGGGCGGCGGTGCCCTGTCCTCCCTCACCCAGCACTCCCAGGCTGTGGGCATCGTCCACCATCAGGCGGGCGTTGTACTTGTTCTTCAGCTCCACGATCTCCGGCAGCATGCATACATCTCCGCTCATGCTGAACACACCGTCGGTGACAATCAGTTTGCCTGCATCTTCCGGGATGTTGGCCAGCACCCGCTCCAAATCCTCCATGTCGGAGTGCTTAAAGCGCACGTGCTTTGCATAGCTCAGTTTGCAGCCGTCATAGATGCTGGCATGGTTTTCTTTGTCCGAGATGATGTAATCTGACCGGCCGCAAAGGGAGCTGAGGATGCCCAGGTTGGTCTGAAACCCGGTGGAAAATACCAGTGCTGCTTCCTTGCTCAGGAAATCAGCCAGTTGGCGTTCCAGTTCCACATGCATGTCCAGAGTACCGTTTAAGAATCGGGAGCCGGAACAGCCGCTGCCGTACTTTTCAACAGCGTCAATGGCAGCCTGCTTTACTTCCTCACGGGCGGTCAGTCCCAGGTAGTTGTTGGACCCCAGCATAATCCGGCGCTTGCCGCCCATTACCACCTCTACGTCAGGCTGGGTTTCAAGCACATGGAAGTAGGGGTAGATGCCCATTTTTTGGGCGTCTTGGGGTTCTGTGTAGTTTTCACACTTAGTAAATAAAGACATATAATTCCTCCTTGCCTGTTGTCGGACAGACGGGTATGGGTTAAACGGGAACTGTTATTGGCACAGTCCTCCTTTCAGAGGTTCTTCTATAACTAATAATTCAACAATAACGGCGGATATCCTTCGTGTCATAGTGGCTTTGAGTGCCTGGCAGGTAAAAATAAGCGGTGATGTTTGGTTGCAAATTAAAAGGGGCTGCTGTTGCAGCCCCGGATTGGTTAGTGCAGTTCTAGCTCATTGATGGTGAAAGTAATTTCATATCCGTTTTCTTCCCAGACCCAGTCTATGACCAGCTGGAAGTCTCCGAAGTCTGCCACTGTGGCAGCGTAGTACCCGTCGGCATGGGGCCACCCCTCAAAGTCGTACTCAACTTCGTGCACTTCTGCCGACATTCCAAACACAGTATCGCTGTATGACTCGTAGTAGGTGACATACTCATCATCGGCGCCGGTAATGGCGTCGTACTGCCAACCCCAGCCAAAGCCGGTGACAACGAAGATGTCCAGTGCCGGCTCGTATACGGGTATAAACTCTTCGCCCACAATCTCTCCGTCGTCTTTAACCTGGAGGATGTCATAGTCCTCATCGAACCAGTAGGTAAGGTCGTATTCCGCTTCACCATCAGTATAGACAACAACGGTGATAACTTCGGCTATCTCCCCGTTGAGCTCCTCGGTTCCCTCATGCTGGTAGGCAACTGTTGTGGTGACGTTGTTTTCGTCAACAACGGTGTACTGCAGGCGGCTGAAGGAGGTGATGATGTCCACATAGGTTTCTATCTGGATCAGGTCCTCTGCGATCCCTTCCGCTTCGTCTCCATTGTCTACATCATTGTCAGTATCGTCGGGATCATCGGTAATTTCGTCATCCAAATCAATATCCCTGGGTGCCTCAAAAAGAGTGACAAACACATTTCCGGCAGCCCCATAGGCCTGGAGCATTATTGCCTTGTCGCCCTTTTGGAAAAAGGCGGACTGCAGTCCCTGTTCATCATCGCCAACACCAAAGTTTTCGTCCCAGTCCAGTTCATCGGGGTCGATAGCTTCCCAACCTTCTTCATTGAGCTTTTGGGAGAAGGCATCAACTGCTTCCTGCACGGTGCCCTCACCGCTAAATGTGGAGGTCTTAACTCTTTCATCGGGGATTGGCAGCTGCACCGCGGTTTCCTCATAGCCTGCCGGTGGTTCAAAGTCTACCTCGCCGTTGCTGAACATTCCCAGTATCTGGTCAAGCAGCCCGCAACCGGCGGTGAAAACCAGCATCGCCACTGCCAAGACCAAGATAGCTCCTTTGTGCAACCCGGTTTTGCGATTTGGCGCTAAAAACATTATACCCCTCCTTGTTTTGTAATTTTATCGTAACATTTTAAAATAAGCATGTAAATATAAAACAAATTCAACATTTGAGCTGGTTGTCTGTCTTGGGTTGCCGCAGAATAATTATCTTTGTTATATAGGAATTGGGCCTGGGCACAGCGAAAACTACAAAGAGCAAAAGAAAAACCCCACAGTTGTGGGGCAAAGCGGCTGGGCTAGTCTCCCAGGCGTCCTACTTTCTCCAGGTTGTTCAGC
>PWLI01000063.1 GCA_003559415.1 Clostridiales bacterium
CGTAGCTAGCTTGGAAGGCTAGAGCTCTGCCACTGAGCTACACCCGCCTGGTGGAGAGGACTGGATTCGAACCAGTGAAGGCGGAGCCAGCAGATTTACAGTCTGCCCCCTTTGGCCAACTCGGGAACCTCTCCACAAGCAACTTGATTGATAGTAACGAACTATATTATACACAGCAGGCATAAGCTGGTCAAGGGGTGGCAAACCTTTATTTTTCGGGCATTCCGCCCTTAAATGTCCCTGATTTCCAGGTATCTTTCCAGCTTTCGTTTTACCCTCTGCAACGCGTTGTCAATGGACTTGACATGGCGCTGAAGCTCCTGGGCAATTTCCTGGTAGGACTTGCCTTCAAGGTAGAGCATCAACACCCGTCGCTCCAGGCCGCTGAGGATCTCGCCCATCTTGCGTTCAATGTCAATATACTCTTCCCGGTTTATCATCAGAGCTTCCGGATCGGTAACCTTTGCTCCCGATATCACATCCATGAGAGTTCGATCCGAGTCTTCATCGAAAATAGGCTTGTTAAGTGAAACATAGGAGTTCAGGGGGATATGTTTCTGACGGGTGGCTGTCTTGATGGCGGTGATGATTTGCCTGGTTACACAGAGTTCGGCAAAAGCTTTAAAAGATGAGAGTTTGTCGCCGCGGAAATCCCGGATTGACTTGTACAAGCCAATCATGCCCTCCTGGATAATATCTTCCCGGTCGGCACCGATAAGAAAGTACGAACGGGCCTTTGCCCGAACAAAGTTTTTATACTTGTTGATGAGAAATTCCGTAGCGTGGCAATTCCCGTCACAAGCTGCGACAGCGATTTCTTCGTCACTCAGCATGCCCCAATCAAAACTGTCATCCTTGACAGTAACGGTCATGCCCTTCCCTCCCCGGTTCTCTGTGTTTTCCTGTTAATTATACCCCCCGCAGGCCAACAGCGTCAAGGTTTGTCCTCCTGGCGCCCCAATCCCTCCAGCTGGCGCCGGGCAGAGACGTCCAACCTGGTGGCGAAACTTGTAGTCCCCCGTTCCCTCCGGGTGTGGCTGGCTGAGGTGCTGATCAGCCCCCTGACCCTCACCACTTCACCACGAAACTCCTGGCTGGACCAGCGCCGGGCGCCCTTGCCCAGGACTATTTGCTGCTGGGCCCAGTCCGATGTAACCACTGCCACCTGGTGGCGGCCGGAAAGCTGGGTCACCAGCGACTCTATCAGAGAATCGGCTGTTTGCCCCTTTTTGGAAAAAACAACCTCCAAGCCGGGAGAAATCTCTTGGCTGGCAGCTTCCTTGCGGCGGTATGCATCAAAAACAACTATTACATGTTCGCCGGTATAGGCCCTGTACTCTGCCAGCACTTCAACCAATTTTTCCCGGGCCACCGCCAGGGCGTTCTGCCTCAATCCCTTTAGCTCCGGCCAACTGCCAATGACATTGTACCCGTCTATAATCAGATAGTCAGTCACTGTTATTCCTCCGTTGCCGCAACACCTCAAAGAGCAGCACGGCGCCTGCCACAGAGACATTGAGGGATGAAACCCTGCCCTGAATGGGAATTATCACCCGGTAATCGCATTTTTCCAGCAACAGGCGGGGCACGCCCTGCCCCTCGCCGCCCAGCACCATCACCAGGGGAAAGTTCCAATGGACACCGTCGTATACTTCCTTCCCCTTTGGGTCGGCAGCTGCGGCCCAAAAACCGGCCTGCTGAAGCTTCTCAATGGTATTTACCAGGTTGGTCACCCGGCAGACCGGCACCTCTTCACTGCCACCCATGGATACCCGCACCGCCGCATCGGTCAGCTGAGCGCTGCGCCGACTGGGAATAATAACTGCCGAAACCCCGGCACAGGCAGAAGTGCGCAGCAATGACCCCAGGTTATGAGGGTCTTCTACTCCCGCCAACATCAACAAAATTGGATTGGCGCTGATATCTGTTGAAGCCAGCACTTCATCAATGTCCCAGTAGCGGACTGGCGGGGCAAAGGCAACAACGCCCTGATGCTTAACCTCTCCGGCCACCTGGTCCAAACGCTGCCGGGGCACAAACTGAACCGGACAGTTGTGGCTGCGGGCCAGGGAGATGAGTTGTTCCAGGTTTCCCCGGACATAGTCGCCAACCAATATTTTGTTAAGGCTGCGTCCGCTCTCCAGCGCTGCCATGACATTGTTGCGGCCGCCAATCATTAAACCTTCCATTTCGCTGGCCACCCCCATTTCCCGGGCAATTATTTTGCGCCCTGGCCCTGTCTTTTATAAAGCACATACCTGAAGCCCACGTCCTGGTGGCACTTCATTTCACCCTGGTCTTCAACAAACCATGCTTCGTCTTCATCCAGGTTGGGGAAGAAAACGTCGGCCTCAAATTCCTTCTCAATCTTTGTAATATAAGCAACACTGCAATAGGGCAAAAGCTGGGAATAAATCTCGGCACCACCGATTACAAATATATCTTCCGGGCGGTGCCGGGCAAGCACTTCAAACAAAGCGCTCAAAGACTTGCAGTGGATTATGTCCTCCTGATCCAGGTTGCCACGGCGGCTGAGCACAATGTTGGTCCGCTTGGCAAGCGGGTTTCCCCCGGGCAGTGACTGCAAAGTTTTGCGGCCCATTACCACAACCTTGCCCAGCGTCAAAGCCCTGAAGCGTTTCATGTCTTCAGGGATTCTGACCAACAGTTGGCCCTCATATCCCAGGCCCCATTTTTTGTCAACAGCAGCAATCAGGTTCACGTTGCAACCTCCTGTCAAATGGCCACGGGGATTCGTTTCACCTGTGGGCCATGCTTATAGTCATTCAGCTGGAAGTCTTCTACTTTGAAAGAATAGAAATCCCGGACTTCCGGATTGATAACAAGTTCCGGGGCCGGGAATTGCTCCCGCCCTATGAGTTCCTGGACTATGGGGATATGCCGATCGTATATATGAGCATCAGCAATGACATGAACCAGTTCCCCTGCCTGCAACCCGCTGCTGCGGGCAAACATGTGGACCAAAATCCCATACTGGGCCACATTCCAATTGTTGGCCACCAGCACATCCTGGGAGCGTTGGTGAAGGATTGCGTTGAGAAACTTCCCTGTAACGTTGAAGGTCACACTGTATGCACAGGGATAGAGACTCATGTCTGCCAGCTCATCGTGGTTGTACATGTTGACAACAATCCGGCGGCTATAGGGGTTGTTTTTCAAATCGTAAAGCACTCTGTCAACCTGGTCAAACATGCCCTCTTTATACCGGTGTTTTTGCGCCAGCTGGTAGCCGTAGGCCTTGCCAATGCTGCCACTGTCATCGGCCCAGCTGTCCCAGATGCGGCTGTTAAGTTCATTAATGTTGTTGGACTTTTTCTGCCAAATCCAAAGCAGCTCATCAATAGCTGCTCTCAGGTTGGTGGGCCGCAACGTCAGTATCGGAAACTCGCTGGTCAAATCGTACCTGTTGACCACACAAAACTTCTTAACTGTGTGGGCCGGCTGGCCATCAGGCCACTCTGCCCTTACCTCCCGGCCCTGTGAAGACTCGCCATTTTCCAGTATGTCCTTGCACATCTCGACAAAAATCTCATCAGCCCGGCTCACACTACCCCTCCTGTTTGCTAAGCTGTAAAAGCAGTTGAAACAACTCTTCCAGGCGCTCACGTTGGCCACTCAGCCAAAGCCAGCCAATAACCACTTCCAGCCCGGTGGCCTGGGAATAGTCGGCGCCGCCTCGGGCAGCTGTTTTGCTGTTGCGCCCCCGGTGAAACAACTCTTGTTCGCGGCCGGTCAACCGGGACAACAGTTCCGCCACCGGTGCCGCCTGGCCGGCGGCGCTGGTCAACCCGGCAGCTGCCCGGTGGGCCTGCTGGCCAGGTGAAAGCTGGCCTTCCAGCACAAAGTGTTGACGGACCAGAAGCTGGTGCACTGCATCACCCACCCAGGCCAAATGCTGTACCGGCAGCAGCGCTGCCTTGTCTGCATCAAGGTGTTCATTCATTATTGACGCCACTGTCAGTTGCCGCTCGCCGGCAGAAGTCGATTCTTTTCAAGGCCAGCTCCCGGCCCAAAAGGGGAACCAGCAGGTAAAGCTCCTGGCCGCTGGTCTGCCCGCTCAGGGCAGCCCGCACCGGCATAAACACCGTCTTGCCGCCGGAGCCTGTCTGTTTTTTGATGTCTTTGTTGAGCTGCTTCAACATTTCTCCCACCGAATCGCTGGTCAGAGAGTCCAGTTGCTTGAGACGGCTGATGAACTGATCCAGCACCAGGCCGCTGTGTTCCCAGGTGAGGCTTTCCATTGCCTGGGGAGATATTTCCACTTCTTCTTCGGTAAATTCGGGCAAGAACTCTGCCAGCTGGGCCAGGTTGGCCAACTCATCCCGCACCACTTCAATAACCTGGCGCAGCCACTCCCTGCCCCTTGCCACTTCAACGCCCTGGCCGGCCAGCACTTCCATGGCCATGTCCGCCAGGCGCCCGGTGTCTGTCTGCATGATGTACTGATTGTTCATCCAATCCAGTTTCTTGACATCGAAAATTGCGGGGCTGCGGGAAACGCGGCCCATGTCGAATTCAGCTACCAGCTCTTCAAGGCTGAAAATCTCCTGCTCATCCTCCGGCGACCAACCCAGCAGCGCTATATAGTTGACAATCGCTTCCGGAAGATAACCTTTTTGCGCATAGGCGTCTACGGCGGTATCGCCCATCCGCTTGCTCATCTTCCGGCCAGATTTATCAAGAATGAGGGAAATGTGGGCAAATGCCGGTGGCTGCTCACCCAGCGCCTGATAGAGCAAAATCTGGCGGGGAGTGTTGATAAGATGTTCGTTTGCCCTGATTACATGGCTGATGCCCATGGTAACATCGTCCACCACAACAGCAAAGTTATAGGTGGGGATTCCATCCTTTTTCAGTATCACAAAATCACTTATCTCCGCGGTTTCAACTGCTATATCACCCCGGACAAGATCGTTAAACTCCACTTTGGTGTCCCGGGGCACCCGAAACCGGACAGCCGCCGATTCGCCCTGCTCCAACCGCCGGGCGACCTCTTGGGCTGACAGCTGGCGGCAGGCGCCGTCATAGCCGCCATGCTCATAGCGAGATTGCTGGCGCCGCGCTTCCAGGTCTTCCGGTGTGCAGAAACAATAATAGGTTCTCCCCTGCTGCTCCAGGCGCTGAATGTAATCCCGGTAAAGCTCCAGGCGCTGGGTCTGCCGATAGGGGCCACAATCTCCGCCGGCGTCCACACCTTCATCCCAATCCAGGCCCAGCCAACGCAATGACTGGCAAATCTCCTGCTCCCACTTGACATCGGAGCGTTCCCGGTCGGTGTCCTCACTGCGGAGGATCATCTTGCCGCCATGCTGGCGGGCGAACAACCAATTGTAAAGAACAGTGCGGGCGCTGCCAATGTGCAACGGCCCGGTGGGGCTTGGCGCGTAACGAACTCTTACCGTCATTAGTCTACCTCCTTCAATACCTGAATCAGGCATGCGGCCTGGGCGGCAATCCCTTCTTCACGCCCGGTGAAACCCATGCCTTCAGTAGTTGTTGCTTTGATGCTGATGTCAGCATGCTCAATGCCAAGCACATCAGCTATTTTTCCCCTCATCTTGGGTATATGAGCAGCCAGTTTTGGCCGCTGGGCTATAACAGTGGCATCGATGTTTACAATACAATAACCCTTGGTTTCCAGCAGTTCCCTGGCCCTGGCCAGCAGTGTCAGGCTGCTGATGTTTTTATACTGGTTGTCGGTATCAGGGAAGTGGGCGCCCAGGTCACCCAGGGCTGCTGCACCCAGCAGGGCATCAATGATGGCATGGACCAGCACATCGGCATCAGAGTGCCCATCCAGCCCCTGTGTATGGGGAATCTCCATCCCGCCTATGATCAGGGGGCGCCCTCCAACAAGGCCATGGGCATCAAAGCCTGTGCCCACCCTGAACCCAGGCCTTTTGGCCTTTTCCAGGTCAAGGGGGGTGGTTATCTTAACATTTTCCGGGCTTCCCTCTACAACTGAAACAGCAGCGCCCGTCGCCTCAACCAGGGCGGCATCATCAGTGGACTCCAAGCCCTGCTCCCGGGCCTGGCAATGAGCTTGCCAAATTACGTCCCACCTGAACACCTGGGGTGTTTGTACAGCACGGAGGCAGCGGCGGTCAGGGGTGGACACAACCACGCCGCCCCTTATTTCTTTCACCGTGTCCACCAACGGTAGCACCGGAATAGCCGCTCCCGTTTTCCGGGCCACGGCAATGAGCTGCTCAATCAGCTCCCGGGGGGCAAAGGGCCGGCATCCGTCATGGATCAAAATCCACTGGCTTTCTCCGGCGGCCTCCAGGCCGGCATACACAGATTGCTGCCTGGTTTCGCCGCCGGTTACCACCACAGCATCAAGGCTGAGATGTGCAACCAAGTCGCGGTACCGCCGCTCTTCCCCGGCACGAGCCACTACAACATACCTGTCTGCAAGCCCTTCCAGAGACAACAACGTACGGGCCAACAAAGGTTGACCCGCAATGTTAATAAATTGTTTGTTTTCCGCTGATTTCATCCGCGTACCCAAGCCGGCTGCCGGAACGATAGCAGTAAGCATAACAATCCCCTCAACTGTTGTTATTGTTTTTAAGCCTGGCAAATATCATTCTGCCGGCGGCGGTTTGGAGCACACTTGTCACTGTCACAGAAACTGTATCGCCAATATGCCCCCTGCCTCCGTCCACAACAATCATGGTTCCATCGTCCAGGTAACCAATGCCCTGGCCTGCTTCCTTGCCGTCTTTTATAACCTGAACATCCATTTCCTCACCGGGCAACACCACCGGCTTGACAGCATTGGCCAGTTCGTTGATGTTCAGCACCGGCACCCCCTGCAACTCACAAACCTTATTCAGGTTGTAATCGTTAGTCACAATCTTTGCACCCAGGCGCTGAGCCAACTTGACCAGGCGGCTGTCTACTTCCAGACCGTCGTCGGGCTCGTCGATAATCTGTACCGGCACTTTCAGTTCTTTTTGAATGCGGTTGAGAATGTCCAGCCCCCGGCGCCCGCGGTTTCTTTTAAGGGTGTCGGAAGAGTCTGCAATGTGTTGCAGTTCATCCAGCACAAAACGGGGGATTATGATCTTCCCCTCCACAAACCCGGCATCACAGATGTCCGCTATCCGGCCATCGATGATGACACTGGTGTCCAGAATTTTGTCCACCGTCCGGGCATCTCCACCGGCTCCCTTGCGGGAAAAGGCAGAGACTATGTCTTCCCTCTTTTTCACGAGTATGAACATGCCCAGGTAAGCCAGCAGCAGGTTGCTGACAATCGGCAGGTACTCCCCGACAATTGGAATCACCCGGAAAGGCTGAATCAGCAACGTGCCGGTAGCCAACCCAAGCAAGATTCCGACAAATCCCGCCACCATATCCTGGCCGGGGATTTGCACAAGCACCCGGTCCAACCAGTTGCCCAATTCCTTAACTGTCCGCGCAATCCAGGGAGATAAGAAATAACCTATGATTCCAATTACAATTCCCCCGATTGCTGCTGTAATGTGGTACTTGACCAGCACCGGCTGGGCGCTGAGAAATGGCAGGTAGAGCTCCAATTGCCTGACCAGAGAATAGCCCACCAGCACCCCAAACAATGTGACAAAAACCCTTACAACTTTTTCAAGCAACACTTCACCTCCCTTCCTTGGTTTGCACAAAAATATACTCTATCAGATTAACATTATTCCTGGCTGTGGGCAAGCAGTTCCAGCGCTGTTTCCTGTTCGATATTCTGGGCCAGGGCCAGCTCGCTGGCCAGTATCTGGCTGGCGGTGTCCAGCATTTTTCGCTCCCCGGTGGACAATCCCTTGTCCCTGTCCCGAGCCATGAGATTTCTGACAACCTCGGCAATGGCAAAAACGTCGCCAGTCTTCATCTTCTCCAGGTGTGCGCGATAGCGCCTGTTCCAGTTGGCAGTGCTCAACCGGCGTTCTTGTTTCAACACATCCAGAACCTGCTGCACAAGATCACCATCAATTACCTGGCGCAACCCAACGTCTTCAACATTGGCCACGGGTACCAGCAATTTCATTTCTCCCACCGGCATGCGAAGAACAAAGTACTTGCGGGTATCTCCCAGCACTTCCCGTTTTTCTATACTTTCAATTATCCCCGCCCCATGCATGGGATATACTACCTTGTCTCCAACCTTGAACATGGCAGCTCCCCCTTTGAATGAGTTAATTTTAGCACAGGCAAGTATCAAAGTCAAAAACGGTTATAATAGCACAGTACAGGGTCTATGTCAATAAAAAATTATCGTTTCCCTGTTAAATCAGCAAAACAAAAGGCTGCCTAAGAGGCAGCCCGCCGTTTCTTTTTCTTTGTTTGCACATAGTCGACAAAGTTGTTTTTTATGCCCACCAAAAGGTAGGCTATGCCCGGGATAATATACACTGCGGAGGCATACCATCTCAACCAAATCACTGCAGCAATCAGCACTGTGCATACCGCCAGGACGTGGGCCCTTTTAACACCCATTGTTTTAAAATCAGGAAATTGAAATGTACTGATCATCAAGGCAGACAGTACCAACAGCACCGCCAGCACCAACCACCAGGGAAGGGTTGCGGGCAAAATCAGCAACAGCGCCAAAAACCCGCCTGCAAAAGTGATCGGCACGCCTATGTAAAACCCGGGACTCTCCTCAATGACATTAAATCGCGCCAGGCGCAGGGCGCCCATCAGGGTAAAGGGCAACACCGCCGCTGCACCCCAGAATGCAGGCAACACATTGAGACTGGTCACATAGGCCAACAGGGCAGGCGCAACCCCAAATGTCACCAGGTCCGAGAGGGAATCCAGTTGCTTGCCAAAGGCGCTGCTGACATTCAGGGCCCGGGCCAGGCGCCCGTCAAAACCGTCAAAAAGGGCACCGGCCACAATAAAAACTGCTGCCCAATCGGTATGGCCTTCAAAAATCAACACAAGGGCAACAAAGCCAAACAGAAGATTGGCCAGGGTGCACAAGCTGGGAACTATCTTCCTCAACAACAAATAAGCGGTGTTCATGGTTTTTCTCCCAGCACTGTCAAGCCTGCACGAACATTGTCACCTTGCTGGACAGCAGGCTTCCAGTGGGCGGGGAATGTCAGCTGGGTACAGGAACTGAATTTTATCATGCCGATTTTCCCCCCTTGTTCAACCTGGTCACCTGGTGCCACCCAGCTGACGACCCGTCGGGCCACCGTGCCGGCGACCTGTACCACTTTCACCGGATCAGCGCCTTTAATCAAGATAATATTTCTTTCATTTACCAGGGGAGCAGCGGGATCCATGGCCTTGATAAACTTGCCCGGCACATGTTAAACACTCTGCACTGCGCCTTCCAGGGGACTGCGGTTGACATGGACACTTAGCGGCGACATGAAAATGCTCACTTCCCAGCTTTCCTTGCCCACGAAATCACAGTCTGCCCGGCGGACCTGGGTGACCCGCCCGTCGGCAGGCGCCAGCAGCACATCGAGATCTTTCTGAGGCTCACGATGCGGGTCTCGGAAAAAATTAAGAACAAATAGTAGTCCTGCCAAGGGGATTATTGTCAGCCACGGGTAAACCCAGACAGCCAGCGCTGCCAGAACCACCAGCACCAACACGTACCACTTGCCTTCTGAAAATGCCAAACGCCAATACATTTAAACCCTCCCTTACAACCGTTGCCGGTCAACAGCCAGCTGTTGTCGCAATCTCGCCAGTCCGTCTTTGATAATCCTGGCACGGGCTTCACCGATGCCTTCAATGTCATCCAACTCATCGCCGGAAGCTTTCAAAACGGTATTCAGTGTGCCACATGTTTCCACCATGTTCTCTATAACCGAGAAGGGCAGGCGGGGGACTTTGTTCAAGATTCTGTACCCCCGGGAAATCAGGGGTTGTTCCAAAACATTGGCCCCATTGCCATATCCCAGCACCCGACAAAAAGAGTTTACGTCCAGCAGGTCTTCTGCAGACAGTGACGAAAGCTCCTGTTCCATTTCCTTGGTTTGTTCAATCCGCTCAGGGGTACAAAAATCTCTGATCAGCAGTTGGCCTTCCCGGCCGCTGCCACCCACCAACTCATCCAACTGCATTTTAATCAGCCGGCCTTCGATGCCCAGTTCATTTATGTAGCGGGAAATTTCCCTGGCCACCCGGGCCGCCATCTCAAACCTCTGCAGCGTTGTAGCCACATCAGACAGGCTGACCATGTCATCAAACTCAAGGATGCTCAGATCCACCAAGGCCTCTTTAAGCACCGACTGGTACTTGTCCAGCGTTTGCAGCGCCTGGTTGGCTTTGCCAAGTATAACACTTATGTCCCGCAGGGGATACTTGGCGTTTCCTTTATACAACGTTATTATGCTGCGGCGCTGGGAGATGGATATGGCCAGCAATCCTGTGGACTTGGCTACCCGCTCGGCAGTGCGATGGCGTATGCCCGTTTCACTGGAAGCTATGGAAGTATCGGGGGTGAGCATGGTGTTGACCATGACAATTTTTCTGGCATCATGGCTGAGGATAATTGCACCATCCATTTTTGCCAACTCGTAGAGGTTGGCAGGAGTGAAATCAGTGTCCAGGCGAAATCCGCCATCCACCATTTCCAAAATTTCCGGAGTATCTCCCAGCACAATCAAGCCCCCGGTGTTGGCCCGCAAAACATTCTCCAGCCCTTCTCGGAGAGCTGTGCCCGGCGCCACCATCTTCAACACCTGGTGGATGCCATCAATGGTGCCCCTGCTTTCAATCATTTTTCCCACCTCCAAAGGCAACTTCCATGGCTTGCCTGATATCCGTTGCTGTTATGATTTCCATGTCTGTGTCCAGCCCGTCCAGCTTGGCCCCCGCAGGCACCACAGCACAGCAAAATCCCAAACTGTCCGCTTCCCGCAGCCGCTGATCCAGGCGAGGCACAGGGCGGATTTCCCCGGTGAGGCCAACCTCACCCACCGCCACCAGCCCCCGGCGCACCGGCTTGTCCCGAAAAGCCGAAGCAATGGCAAGCAACACCGTCAGGTCAGCGGCCGGTTCAGATATCTGCACGCCGCCCACTACTTTTACATAGGCATCGTGGCTGTGCAGGTGCATGCCGCCTCGTTTTTCCAACACCGCCAACAACAGGGAAAGGCGGTTGTAGTCTATGCCGTCGGCCATGCGGCGGGGGTTGCCAAAGCCCGACGGAGAAACCAGGGATTGAATCTCTACCAGCAACGTGCGGCTGCCTTCCAGGGTGGCCGCCACTACTGAGCCGGCCAAAGATTCTCCCCGTTTGGACATGAACAATTCTGAGGGGTTTGCCACTTCTTCCAATCCCGCCGAGCCCATCATGAAAACACCGATTTCATTGGTGGACCCAAACCTGTTCTTTACACAGCGAAGCAAGCGGAACAAATGATGGCGATCCCCTTCAAAATACAGCACGCAATCCACCATGTGCTCCAGCGTCTTGGGGCCCGCCAGCGACCCTTCCTTGGTTACATGCCCCACCAGCATAACCCCGGCCCCCGATTGCTTGGCCAGACGCAACAGCTGGGAAGTGCACTCCCGGACCTGGGATATGGTGCCCGGGGACGCGGAGAGTTGGGGATGAAAAACCGTTTGGATAGAATCCACTATAATAAATCGGGGGTTGTGTTTTTCAACCGCTGCTTCCAAATCATTGTAATCATGGGCGGACAGCAATAGCAACTGGTCGTCAATGGCCGACAGCCTCTTGGCACGCATACTTATCTGGCGATGGGACTCCTCGCCGCTGAAATAGAGCACAGGGCCGTGGGTACCCGCCAGGGCAGCTGCCGCCTGCAACATCAATGTTGACTTGCCAATCCCCGGTTCTCCCCCGACAAGAATCAGTGAACCGGGCACTATCCCTCCGCCCAGCACCCTGTCAAACTCAGATATGCCCGAAGGGATGCGCTCATCGGAAGACATCTCAACAGCAGTGACTGCCACCGCTTCCACCGCCTGGGCTGCCACCCTTGCCTGCCCTGTTCCCGAAGGGCGAAATTCCTGAAGGGTATTCCATTGTTGGCAGGAGGGGCAACGGCCCAACCAGCGGACAGTCTCATATCCGCAACTATTGCATAAGAAATAGCCGCCTTTTTTTGTCACGGCATCTCACACCCATCCTCTGTCATTGTTAATATATTCTATTAATCGAAAGAAAAATCCTGCACTGCTGGTTGCTTTGCTTGACACAGCAGGATTGCAAGCCTTGGCAGAGAATAAATATTTCAGGGAGGTGTTTTGATGACAATATGCAACGAACCTCAAGCCTGGCACCAGGCCCGGGACATTGCCCGTCAACTTGGGATTGATAATCAGAAATGGCAACAAGTCTCCACCTGCAGTTATTACAGCGCGGGGCCCAATCCCCTGCTGGTAAAAGTAGTCCCTGCCCGCCAACATGTACGTTTGGAGGCCGAGGAAAAAATGCTGGCAATGCTGGCCAACCAGGGAATTGCTGTTGCCCGTCAGCTGGAAAAAGGCCAGGACGATCAGTGGCACTGGTCAGTGTTGCAATTGTCCGGCCCATCCTTGGCGTCCCAACCACGAGCCCCGCTTTTTGCGGCAGCTGGCAAAATGCTGGCAGAGATGCATAAACTGTCTTATCCCCACCGGGGATGCTTTAACGCTGATTTAACTGTAAACCATGCCAATGTTTTCAGTTCCGGTGAATTGCACAATGCCCTGGAAATTCTCCGGGAACGGGAACTGATTGATGATATAACCAGCCGGCGCTGGGAGGAGATTGATGCAGATGGGCTCTTCCCGGGCGATGCGGTATTTTGCCACGGAAGTTTTTCTCCTGCCACCCTCTGGGCCAGGAAAGATGATCAGGTGGAGCTGGGCTGCCTGGAGTGGGCGTGCGCCGGGCCGGCGGTAAGCGACTTGGCCACCATGGACCTGACATGCCGCCTTACAGACAACTCCCGGTTTCTGGACAGCTTCTTTGACGGTTACGGTTCACCCGACCCCGGGTGGCTTTCCAGGATGGAATTTTACCGCTTCTATGCCCTGTGCCTGATGCTGGCCTTTGATCAGCAACCCTGGATTGCCCGGGAAACGCTGATCCAAAGGCTGAACTGGTACACAAAGGAACGGGCGTTGCTGGGATAAAAAAGACCGGGACTACTCCCGGTCTTTTTTGTCGCTGTGATCATCATTTTCTGTTTTATCTTGCTGGGTTGTTGTACTGTTCGATTCGCTGTCGAATACCAGCTTCCCATCCTTTGCATCAACACGGATTTCCTGGCCCGGGGCGAAGGACCCTTTGAGCATTTCCTCGGAAAGTTCATCTTCCAACATGCTCTGTATCGCCCGGCGCAGCGGACGGGCGCCATAGGTCGGGTCATAGCCCTCATCGGCCAACAGTTCTTTGGCTGCTGTACTGACTTGTATTTTCAGTTCAAACTCAGCCAGCTTTTCTTCCAGTTCGTTTAACATCAGGTCGACAATGCTCAGGATATGCTCCTTGTCCAGCGAGTGGAAGACAATCACATCATCGATCCGGTTTAAAAACTCCGGACGGAATGTTTTTTTCAACTCGCCCATGACCTGCTCTTCCATCTCCCGGTGCTGGTCTTCAGTTCCGGTTTTGAAGCCCACAGTTTTTTCCTGCCTGAGGAGATGGGCTCCCACATTTGAGGTCATGATAATTATGGTGTTTCGGAAGTCAACCCTTCTGCCCTTGCCGTCGGTAAGAATCCCGTCTTCCAGCACCTGCAACAACGTGTTGAAAACCTCCGGGTGGGCTTTTTCAATTTCATCCAGCAACAACACCGAGTAGGGGCGACGGCGGACTTTTTCCGTCAGCTGGCCTCCCTCATCGTAACCAACATAGCCGGGAGGGGCTCCCAGCAAGCGGGAGGTGGTGTGCTTTTCCATGTACTCGGACATGTCCAGGCGGACCATGGCATCTTCATCGCCAAACATTAC